>CAZYAW010000145.1:0-19912 GCA_964646045.1 uncultured Victivallales bacterium
CGAAAACTCGAAATATCGCGAATATTCCTGCGTTTTCACGCCTTGCCGGGCGGGCGCCTACACGCCCAATTCTGTGAAGTTATTTTTGCGCGGGCCCTAAGCGTCGGTGGGGGAAAGAAGGTGACACAGGCAGGAATGCCTGTGTCACCTTGCGAGGCATCACAGACATTCAGGGTTCAGACTTCCTGAACTCGCAGGAAAATGCTTTGGCACACTTTCAAATTGTGGCACGGGCATCTTGCCCGTGTTATCTCGAAATATTTCATGGGCGAGACGCCCATGCCACTAAGCCATGACAGGAGAATATCAAGCGTACGTTCAGACTTCCTGACCTCACAGGAAAATGCTTTGGCACACTTTTAAATTGTGGCACGGGCATCTTGCCCGTGTTATCTCGAAATATTTCATGGGCGGGACGCCCATGCCACTAAGCCATGACAGGAGAATATCAAGCGTACGTTCAGACTCGTGTCTTCGACATTATGGGGTTGACGCGAATCGAGAGGACCGAGTAAAGGTCGGGGTATGGCGCGAGACGACAGAATGACATGCGGGATCTCCGCACCGCGACTTTCTCTTTACATTTTTCCGGCATTATGCGAGGGTGGTATGGAAAGAACGGGGTAAGCGTTCACGGTTCACGGTTCACGGTTCACGGTTCACGGTTGAAAAAAAGGAAGCGGTACGCTGGGATCCCTGAACACGACGACCGGTTCGCAGGTGGTCTATACGGCCACGACCAATACCGGCAACAACGTCCTCAGAGCGGTTGACGACGCCGGCGGAACGTCCACGGCGGCCATCAAGCAGCAGTAGCGTTGGCGGGCGCGGCGGGCCGCCGCAACAGGGCCGCTCGCAAGCCCGGACCGTCCTATGGGCGGTCCGGGCTTGCCCCAGGCCTGAAATATGCGTGGTTTAAGTTGCGGGCCCAGCCCGCCTCAGACGCCTGAATATCGCATACTCGGATCGTGCGGGTTCAGGCGTACAGAAAGGAGTGGCGACGATGTCCGAGACTGGAAAGCGGCCCCCGCGCACGGGCGGCATAGCGGGTCTGAAACTGGAACGCCCGCTGGCGTTTTTCGATATAGAGAGCACCGGGATCAGTCCGCGCGCGGATCGCATCATCGATTTGTCGATCATTAAGCTGATGCCGGACGGAACGCGGCCCGCGCGAACGTTTCGCGTCAATCCGGGCATCCCGATTCCGCCGGAAACCACGGCCATTCACGGGATTACGGACGAGGATGTCAAGGACGCCCCGGCGTTCGAGGAGGTGGCGCAAGAGGTCGCGCGCGAGTTCGCGGGCTGCGATCTGGCCGGCTATAACATTCTGCGCTTCGACATTCCCATGCTGGTCGAGGAGCTGACGCGGGCCGGCGTGCCGACCGATCTGGCGGAGCGGCGCATCGTGGACGTGCAGCGCATTTTTCACCAGCGCGAACCGCGCGATCTGGAGGCGGCCCTGGCCTTCTACTGCCAGGAACTGCATTTGGACGCGCACAGCGCCGAAGCCGACGTGCTGGCCACCATCCGCGTACTGGAAGGACAGTTCCGGCGCTACAAGGATCTGCCGGGCGATGTCGCGGAACTGGACGCCTATTGCAACCGGCGCGATCCCGCCTGGGTCGATCGCACCGGCAAGTTGAAGTGGCAGGACGGAGAGGTGACCCTCAATTTCGGCAAGCGCAAGGGAGAACGGCTGCGCGATATCGTGCGCAACGACGCGGGCTTCGCCAAATGGATGCTGCGTTCGGATTTTCCGCAGGACACGCGCGCCATCGTGTCCGACATGCTGGACGGGCGCATGCCGACGGCGCCGACAAACTAACGAGGACGGGAGACCCATGGAAAAAATTGCGATTGCGGGATCCGGTCCGGCCGGATGGACGGCGGCGGTCTATGCCGCGCGCGCGGGCCTCGATCCGCTGGTGATCGAGGGACTGCAGCCGGGCGGGCAGTTGACGACCACAACGGAGGTGGAAAACTATCCGGGTTTCCCGGAGGCCATCGACGGGACCGCTCTGGTGGAAAATATGAAGCGTCAGGCGCTGCGTTTCGGGGCGCGCGCCCTGTCGGGCGACGTCATCGCGTGCGATTTCTCGGGACGTCCCCTGCTGTTGAAGCTTTCGGACGGCAACACGGTGGAGACGCTGACCTGCATTGTGGCGACCGGCGCGTCCGCCAACTATCTGGGACTGGAATCGGAACGCGCTCTGATCGGGCGCGGCGTGTCCGGCTGCGCGACCTGCGACGGCGCCTTCTATCGCGACCGCGCGGTCGCCGTCGTGGGCGGCGGCGATACGGCCATGGAAGACGCGCTCTATCTGTCGCGCATCGCGGAGAAGGTCACGATCGTGCATCGGCGCGACGTTTTCCGCGCTTCGCGCATCATGGCCGAACGCGTCCTGGCCCACCCCAAGATCGAGACGCTGTGGGATACCGTCGTCGAGGAAGTGCTGGACGTGGCCCGCAACGAGGTAACCGGACTGCGTCTGCGCAACAAGAAGAACGAACGGGTATTCGAGATCGCGGTAGCCGGCGTTTTCGTGGCGATCGGGCATACGCCCAATACGGAACCGTTCCGCGCGGCGCTGGAAGTCGACGCCAGGGGGTTCGTGACCGTCCGGCGCGCGCACACGTCCGTGCCGGGCGTTTTCGCGGCGGGCGACGTGCAGGATCCGGTCTATCGTCAGGCGGTTACGGCCGCCGGCTCGGGATGCGCGGCGGCGCTCGAGGCGCAACGCTATCTGGAAGCGCAGGGCTTATGAGCGGCCGTAGCGGGGCCGAGGATCGGACGGATCGTCCCTACGCACGGGCGCTGCGCTACGCCTGGCGCTACAAGGGGCGCATGATTCTGGGCGTTCTGGCCGGTCTGCTGGCGGGCGGCTCGCTGTTTTCCCTGTTGCACATGTCGGAAGACGCCTTTCGGGTTTTCGAGGGCAAGCCGCCCAAGGCGCTGTCCGCGCCGGCCGATGCGGCCGATGCAGCCGATACGGCCGCGCCTCTCGCCCCGGCCGCCGGTTTCTATCGCGACTGGGCGGAACGGCTGGGCCTGGAAACCGTGCGCGCGGACGGCTCCATGACTCCCGTATTCCTGGCCCTGGCCCTCATTCTGCTGCCCGTCGCCGCGCTGGTGCGGGCGGGCGCCATCTATGCCAACCACTATTGCATGCGCTGGGTGGCGGCGCGAGTGGTGCGCGATTTGCGCGACGACCTGTTCGACAACATGCAGAATCAGTCGCTGGTCTTCTTCGCCCGTTCCGACGTCGGCAAACTGATCAGCGGCTGCACCAACGACACGACGGTCGTGGAGACGGTGGTGGCGACGACCGTAGCCGATCTGGCGCGGGCGCCGATCGAGATTCTGGCGGCCTCGCTTTTCGTCGTGCATTTTTCTTTGCAAAAGGATATTCTGGGGCTGGTTCTGATGTCCTCGCTGGTCTTCCCGATGTGTATTCTGCCCATTGTGGTTCTGGGTCGACGCGTGCGCAAATACATGCATCTGGCGCTGGACAAGGTCTCGATCCTGGTCTCGCGCATGCACGAGAATTTCACGGGCATTCGCGTGGTCAAGGCTTTCCACACGGAGCGCGAGGAAACGCGCCGCTTCTTCGATCTCAACCGCAACTATTTTCGCAATGTCGTGCGCGGCTTCAAGGCCGAATTGCTGATGACGCCGCTCATGGAGGGGGTGGGCGTGGTCTGCGCCATGGGCTTTATCGTGGCCTGCTACGCGCACCGCGTTGATTTGTCGGAAATTCTGCCGGTGGGCGTGGCGGCCATCGTCGTGTACAAACCCATCAAGAATTTGGCGCGCATTCACGCCAACATGCAGCGCGGGCGCGCGGCGCTGGAACGCATCTTCCGTCTGCTCGACGAAGACACGGCCCTGCCGGAATCGCCGACCGCCCTGGCCAAGGAGCAATTCGACGACCGCATTGCGTTCGAGGCCGTGGCGTTCCGTTATTCCGAAGACGGCGATCCGGTCGTGCGCGACATTTCCTTTGCCATTCCCAAGGGCAGCGTGGTGGCGGTGGTGGGCGAGACGGGATCGGGCAAAACCACGCTGGCCAACCTGCTGGCGCGTTTTTACGACCCGGCGCAAGGCCGTATCGTCATGGACGGTGTCGACTTGCGCGAGATTCGGACGGCCTGTCTGCGTCGCATGATCGGCATTGTCACGCAGGAGACGGTGCTTTTCAACGATACCATTGCCGCCAATATCGCCTACGGCGCCCGTACGGCCACACGCTCGGAAATCGAGGCGGCCGCCCGCAAGGCCAATGCGCACGATTTCATCGCGGCCCATGCGGACGGCTACGACCGGGTTGTCGGCGAGAAGGGGTTCGTGTTGAGCGGCGGCGAACGACAGCGCATTGCCATCGCGCGCGCCATTCTGCGCAATCCGCCCGTCCTGATACTGGACGAGGCCACCAGCGCGCTCGATACGGTCACCGAACGCATGGTGCAGGAGGCCATTGCGCATGTCATGCAGGACCGCACGGTCTTCGCCATTGCGCATCGCCTGAGCACCATCCGGCATGCCGATCTGATCCTGCTGCTCGATCGCGGCCGCGTCGTGGAACGCGGCACGCACGACGAGCTGTTGGCCCTGAACGGGCGGTATCGGCGACTTTGCGACATGCAGGTGCTGGACTAAAACTGAATCGGATTGACATGGCAGCGCCCATGTGCAAGGGTGCGCAACGAGTTAGGGAAAAGGAGAGACGTTTTGCAAGAGGTATCGGAAGCGATGCGCCACAGCGTGGCGCATGTCATGGCGGCGGCGGTATGCCGTCTGTTCGAAAACGTCAAACTCGACATCGGTCCGTCCACGGCGGACGGATTCTATTACGATTTCGACATGGAACACCGCCTGACGCCCGAAGACTTCGCCGCCATCGAGAAGGAAATGGCGGCCATGGTCGCGGAAAATCTGCCGTTCGAGCGTTTCGAGACCTCGCGCGAAGCGGCGACGGCCCTGCTGCGCGAGGCCCGGCAGCCCTACAAATTGGAACGGCTGGCCGATATTCCGGCGGAGGAACCGATTTCTTTTTACCGTTGCGGAGCCTTTGTGGATCTGTGTCGCGGCCCGCATATCGAGCGGACCGGCCAGATTCGCGCTTTCAAACTGACATCCGTGGCCGGCTCCTATTTTCGCGGTTGCGAAACCAATCCGATGCTGCAGCGGCTGTACGGCGTGGCGGCGGCGTCGCCCAAGGAACTGCGTCTGCTGCTGGCGCGCATGGAAGAAGCCAAGCGCCGCGATCATCGCAAGCTGGGTCGGGAACTGGACCTCTTCAGCATCCAGGACGATGTCGGACCGGGTCTGGTGCATTGGCATCCCAAGGGGGCGCGCAT
Source organism: uncultured Victivallales bacterium (assembly GCA_964646045.1). Classification (GTDB taxonomy): domain Bacteria; phylum Verrucomicrobiota; class Kiritimatiellia; order UBA8416; family SLMC01; genus CAZYAW01. The sequence continues at coordinate 5,362 of CAZYAW010000145.1, forward strand.
CCGCGCGGTGATCGAGGATTTCTGGCGACGCGAACACTTTCAGGGCGGCTACGAACTGCTGTATTCCCCGCATGTCGGACGCGGCCAGTTGTGGGAAACCTCGGGACACCTGCGTTTTTACAAGGAGAACATGTATTCGCCCATGGACGTGGACGGCGGCGACTTCTATGTCAAGCCCATGAACTGTCCCTTCCATATTCAGGTGTACAAGTCGCAAAAACGTTCCTACCGCGATCTGCCGCTGCGCTGGGCGGAACTGGGCACCGTGTACCGCTACGAAAAAAGCGGCGTTTTGCACGGCCTGCTGCGCGTGCGCGGTTTCACGCAGGACGACGCCCACATCTTTTGCACACCGGCCCAAATCGAGGCCGAGGTGGGGCGGGCGGTGCGCTTTGCGCTGAACATGCTGCGGGCCTTCGGCTTCGACGACATTCGGGCCTACCTTTCGACGCGGCCGGAAAAGGCCACGGGCGATCCGGCCCGCTGGGAACAGGCGACGGCTTCGCTGGAGGCCGCGCTACGCGGCGAAGGACTGGACTACGAAACCGATCCGGGCGGCGGCGCGTTCTACGGTCCCAAAATCGACCTCAAGATTCGCGACTGTTTGGGGCGCGAATGGCAGTTGACGACCGTGCAGTTCGACTTCAATCTGCCGGAAGCGTTCGACATGACCTTTGTCGGCGAGGACGGCGCCGCCCATCGGCCCTACATGGTGCATCGCGCCCTGCTGGGCAGTTTGGAACGGTTTTTCGGCATTCTGGTGGAGCATTACGGGGGCGCTTTCCCGCTCTGGCTGGCGCCGGAACAGGTGCGGGTGCTGCCGTTGACCGAACATCAGGAGCCGATCGCCCGCGCCATCGTCGAGCGCCTGCGCGCCGCCGGCTGGCGCGCGGCCTGCGACGACAAATCGGAGAGAATCGGAGCCAAGATCCGGCGAGCGCAAATGGAGAAAATTCCGCGCATGGCCATTGTCGGGCCGCGCGAGGCGGAAACGGACTCGGTTTCTCTGCGGCGCCGCGACGGCGAACAGACGCCCATGACCGTGGCGGAGCTGCTCGCGGATCTGACGCGGGCGGCGGAAGCGCATGCGGAATAGTCCTCGCGTCCGCGCGGACGGGGGCCGCCGCGAAAAAATTCGTAATTTTTGATTTGATTTCCCGATGCGTTATTCTGTACATCTCTAGGAATCGGCAACGTTGGCAAAAGAGGAATGAATCCGTGAACTGCGGATTCGGAACAGAGGAGGTCGGCTATTCGTTCGTTCGTTCGAGCCAATCACAAGATTCGGGTGCCTTCCGTACGGTGCGTGGATCAGGATGGGAATATGCTGGGCGTCATGCCCACGCGCGAAGCCATGAAACTGGCCCAGCAGAAAGGTTTCGACCTGGTCGAAATTTCGCCCAATGCCGAGCCGCCGGTCTGCAAGATCATGGACTTCGGCAAGTTCCGTTACGACGAAAGCCTCAAGGAACGGCAGGCGCGCAAGAATGCGCACAAGCACGCCCTCAAGGAAATCAAGTTCCATGCCAACGTCGGCGATCACGACTACGCGTGCAAGATCGAGCATATTCGCGGTTTCCTGGAGAAGGGGCACAAGGTCAAAATGTCGCTCCAGTTCCGCGGTCGCGAGAACGCGCACCGCGAGCTGGGTTTCGCCCTCATCAACCGGGCCATCGCCGAACTGGGCGATGTCTGCGCAGTGGAAACGGCGCCGAAAATGATGGGACGTACTTTGATGGGCATTGTCAGCCCGAAGGTCGGCAAAAAATAATGCGCAATTAGCGCTTGACGGCCCGCGTCGTTCCGCTAGGGTATTGCGCTTTTTGTGGAACCCTGTTAACGGACGACGGGTCCGGGCAAGGATCGAGGTTGAGTATGCCTAAAAAGAAAACCAACAAGGCGACGGCCAAGCGCTTTAAAATCACGGGAACCGGCAAGGTCATGCACGCCAAGGCGGGAAGCGGACATTTGCTTTCCAGCAAGTCGCGCAAACGCAAGCGTTCGCTGAAGAACAAGAACGTGTTGCCCAAGGCCGAGGCCGCGCGCATCACGCATCTGCTGGCCAGTTAACATGTTCCGTCACGTCCGTGCGATGCATTCCGGTGGCATGGCGATGACTTCAGATACGTAGGCGGCGGGGTCGCCCCGTCTTTCGACGCGCGTTGCGCGTCTTGCGAGGAGGATGAATCCATGAGAATCACAACCGCTCCGGCGTCGCGCCGGAGAAGGAATCGGGTATTGCAGCGGGCCAAAGGCTTCCGGGGCTCGCGCAGCAAGCTGATACGTCAGGCTTCCGAAGCGGTGGATCGGGCCATGCGTCTGGCCACTATTCACCGGCGCCAGAAAAAACGCTCTTTCCGCAGCCTGTGGATCGTGCGCCTGTCGGCGGCCTGCCGCAGCGAAGGGCTCACCTACAGTCGTTTCATCGAGGGGCTTGTCAAGGAAAAGGTGGCGCTCAACCGCAAAATGCTTTCCGAGATCGCCATTCACGACCCCGACGGCTTCAAGTGTCTCGTGGAGCGTGCCAAAGCTTCCCTGGCCTGACCGCCGTCTCTGCGAAACCCGCCGACGGGCGCCTCCCCTGCGACCGTTTTCGCTGAGGTTCGTCCGTTTCGGATGCCGCCCCTGCAAAACGGGGTTTGCGAGGGGCTCCGATCCCGGTCACGAAAGCGGCTTTCCGAATTCCCCGGCCAAAACGATGGTGCCACTGCCATGAATGCGGGAAACATATTGGAAATCAAGGCGCGCGCTCTGGCCGAGGCCGCTGCCGCGACCGCCGGCGAGACGCTGGAAGCCGTGCGCATCCGCTATCTGGGCCGCAAAGGGCTTCTGCAGGACATCATGAAGGGGCTCAAAACGGTGGCCCCCGCCGAGCGCGCGGAAGCGGGACAGGCCGCCAACGCTCTCAAAAAAGAACTCGAAGCGCTGTTGCGCGAGCGCAAAAAGGAGCTGGAGGACGGCCGCACGCCCGTCGGCGGCCCGGCTTTCGATCCGACCCTGCCCGGCCTCTGGCACGAATGCGGCTCGTTGCATCCTGTTTCGCTGGTGATCGAAGAATGCGTGCGCATCTTCGCGCATTTGGGCTTTACCGTGGCGGAAGGGCCCGACATCGAGACCCGCTACCGCAATTTCGAGGCGCTCAATACGCCGGCCCACCATCCGTCGCTGGACGATCTGGACACCTTCTGGCTCGATACCGGCGAGTGCTTGCGCACGCAAACTTCGCCCGTCCAAATTCGCGTGATGGAAAGCGGACCGCCGCCCGTGCGCGTGATTACGCCGGGCCGCTGCTATCGGCGCGATACCACCGACGCCACGCACAGCGCCAATTTTCATCAGATGGAAGGGCTCTACGTGGAAGAGGGCACGGTGTCGCTGGGCGACCTGAAGAGCCTGTTGGCCTATTTTGCGCGCGAGATGATGGGGCCGCAGACCAAAGTGCGCTTCCGCCCCCATTTCTTCCCGTTCACGGAGCCGAGCGTCGAATGCGATTTCACCTGTCATGTCTGCGGCGGAGCCGGCTGTCGCGTCTGCAAATTCAGCGGATGGATCGAAATCGCCGGCGCCGGCATGGTGGATCCGCGCGTGTTTCGTAAAGTCGGGTACGATCCGGAAACCGTGTCCGGCTACGCCTGGGGCATGGGCGTGGAACGTATCGCCATGGTCAAGTACGGGATTCGCGACATCCGGGCTTTGTACGAAAACGACGCGCGTTTTCTGGCGCAATTCGGCTGAAGGCGCGAGGATCCGAGTCATGAATCGCAAAAGACTGAATACCGCTATGGAAGTCGCATGAAAATACCGGTAAGCTGGCTCAAGGAGTATGTGGATTTCGATTTTTCCGCGGAGGAACTGGCGGAAAAACTGACGTTTTCCGGTACGGAAGTAGAAGGCGTCCACACGGTGGGGCGTTCCCTGGACGGCGTGATCGTCGGCGAGATTCTGGAAGCGACGCCGCATCCGACCGTCGCGCATCTGCGTATTTGCCGCGTAACGGACGGTCAAACGGCGCGTACCGTGGTCTGCGGAGCGGACAACGCCGCCGTCGGCGTCAAGGCGCCGCTGGCGCTGCCGGGCTTTGCGCTGCCGGACGGAACCGTCCTGCAGGAGGCGACGGTGGGCGGCGTGGTCTCGCAGGGCATGCTTTGCGCCGAAGACGAGCTGGAGCTGTCCGAGGATCATTCCGGCCTTCTGATTCTCGATCCCCAGGCGCGTCCGGGCCGGCCCCTGAAAGAAGAGCTGGGCGGACCGGAAACGGTGCTGGAGCTGGAGGTGACCTGGAACCGACCCGACTGCCTTTCGGTGATGGGCATGGCGCGCGAGATTGCCGCGTTGCTGGGCCGGCCCTTGCGCCGTCCGCGGATTTCGCTGGTCGAAACCGGCCCGCCCGTCGCCGAACGGGTGCGCGTGGCGGTTGCGGACCCCCGTCTGTGCCCCCGCTATATGGCGCGCCTGCTGTGCGACGTCAAGTCGGGTCCCAGTCCGTTCTGGATGCGGCGCCGTCTTTCGTTGTGCGGCGTGCGCGCTATTTCCGTCATTGTGGATATCACCAACTATGTGCTGCTCGAGTGCGGACAGCCGCTGCACGCCTTCGACTTCGGCCGCATTGCCGGCGGGACCATCGAAGTGCGCGCCGCCCGGGCCGGGGAAAAGATGCGTACGCTGGACGATGTCGAGCGCACTCTGCCCGCCGGCACGATCGTCATCGCCGACCGTGAACAGCCGGTGGCGCTGGCCGGCGTCATGGGCGGAGCCGGCAGTGAAATCGGACCGCACACCACGGAGACCCTGCTGGAAAGCGCCGCTTTCGATCCGGTCGCCATCCATGCCGCGTCTGCGCGTCTGGGTCTGGCTACGGAAGCCTCGCGCCGTTTCGAGCGGGGCGTGGATCTCGAGGGCGTCGCCTGGGCGTCGCGCCGGGCGGCCGCGCTCATGGTGGAACACGGCGGAGCGGTGGCCGCTGTCGGCGCCGTCGATGTTGGCGCGAATCGCGCGCGGCCGCGCGCGATTCGCTGCCGCTACGAACGCGCGCGCTCCGTGACCGGCATGCCAATCGCCGACGCCGCCATGGTCTCGATTCTGGAGAATCTGGAGATCCCGACGGTCGAGAACGATGCCGAAAGCTTTACGGTCGCCGTTCCTTCGTTCCGGCTGGACCTGACGGAGGAAGCCGATTTGATCGAGGAAATCGCCCGCATGCACGGACTGGACAACGTAGCGACCTCCGCCCCGCTCTCGCGCGTGGTGATCGGCGCCGACGACCGTCCGTTTCGCGCCGTCGCGCTTTGTCGCCGCGTGCTGGCGGGTCTGGGCCTGCACGAAATCATGAACTACACCTTTATCTCCGCCGCACTGCAGGATCTTTTTCACCTGGCCGACGGCGTGGAGCCTGTCGCCCTGCCCCATCCGGTCAGCGCCGATCAGGGCCTGCTGCGCAGCTCGCTTTTGCCGCAAATGGCGGAAACCCTGGGTCGCAATGTTGCGCGACAGGGGCATCGGGCTCTCTTTTTCGAAATCGGCCGCGTTTTTCAGCGCGGAGCGCAAGGAGCGGTCGCGGAGCAGACAAAACTGGCGATCGGTCTGCTGGGTTCCCCTTCCGACGGATGGCGCGACCGCCGCAAAAACGTGAAGGACGAAGATGTTTTTCTGGCCCTCAAAGGGATTTTGACGTCGCTGACGAAGGCGCTGCACGGCCCGCCACTCGACTATGCGTCCGTATCGGCGCCCTGCTGGGCGGACGGCGGAGCGGCGGCCATCCGCATGGACGGCCGCGCGATCGGCAGCCTGGGACTGCTCCATAGCGATCGGAAGGCCCACTGGCGTATGCGCGGACCGGTTGCGCTGGCCGAGCTGGAACTCGAGCCGCTGACCGCCCGGGCCTTCCGTGTTCCGGAAATCAAGGCCATCCCCGTGTTTCCCTCGGTTTCGCGCGATCTGGCCCTGGTGGCCGACGACTCCGTCACGCATGCCGCCATTGAAAGAGCCATTCTGGAAAATGCGCCAAAAGACTTGACAGCGATCGAGTTGTTTGATACCTTTAAAAGCAAGGAAATCGGGGAGGGCCGCAAGAGTTTGGCCTACTCCCTTACCTATCAGTGTCCGGAGAGAACGCTGACCGACGAGGAAGTCAACGAGAGTCACGGGGCGGTCAAGCGGGCTTTACGGGCGGCATTGGGTGTAGATTTTCGCGAATGAACGAAATAATAGTGGCGGGTAGCGGGAGAAACGCTCCCATGTCGAGATCTCTGCAAAAGATGCCGTTCCGATGCCGGGCCATACCGGGTCTGGCAGTCTGCGGCTTTATACTGAATCAAACGGCCAAGCTGGTCGTCGGCGCGCAGTCGGCGCGCTGCGCATGGCTGTCGGTCGTGAAAGCGCGAAGGTATGGAAGTTCAGTAGCTAAAAGGGCTTTTCCGGATATCAGGGTGGCATATATACCCTGCCGTGTTCGCCTATAGGCAGAAATCTCTGACCCAATACAAAAAAAACAGGGAGCTCGAACGCCGATTGCACCGAACGCCTCCTCGAGAGGACTCGGGAATCCGGACTACAGCACCCACCTCGTTCGCGAGGATCAGAGATCAAGCCATTACGGCACGGCGGGGTTTTTTATGGATCTTTTCGCAGACGACAGTTCTGGCGAGGAGGCGCGCAAGAGTCAGCCCCTGGCGGCCCGCATGCGTCCGCAATGTCTGGACGACCTGGTCGGTCAGGCGCACATCCTCGCGCCCGGCAAGCTGCTGCGCCGCGCCATAGAGGCCGATCGTCTGCACAGTGTCATCCTCTACGGCCCGCCCGGCTGCGGCAAGACCTCGCTGGCGGAAGTCATCGCCAAAACCACCTGCTGCCGCTTCGAGCGCGCCAGCGGCATCACGGCCAATGTCGAGATCCTGCGCACGCTGATGGGACAGGCCGCCTTCCGTAAAAAAAACGAGGGGGTCGATACCATTCTGTTCGTGGACGAGATCCACCGCTTCAACAAGGCCCAGCAGGACGTGTTGCTGCACGACGTCGAAAAAGGCTCTTTCCGCCTGATCGGGGCCACGACGCATCATCCCTCCTTTTTCATCAATACGCCGCTCACCTCGCGGTCGCTGGTTTTCGAACTGTATCCGTTGACCGAAGACGACATCCGCACCCTGATCCGCCGCGCCCTGCAAAAGGATCCGCAACTGGTCGCGCTGCATGCCGTCATGGATGCCGAAGCGATCGACTATCTGGCCGTCGTCTGCGAGGGCGACGCCCGCCGCGCGCTGAACGCACTGGAGGTGGCCGCGCTCAGCGGAGGCGAAAAAACGGCGGACACGCTGCACATCACGCGCGCGGTCGTCGAAGAATCGGTGCAGAAAAAGGCGGTGGTGTACGACCGCGACGAAGAAGGCCACTACGATACCATTTCCGCTTTCATCAAGAGTCTGCGCGGCTCCGATCCGGATGCCGCGCTCTACTGGCTGGCCAAAATGCTCAAGGCCGGAGAAGATCCGCGCTTTGTGGCGCGGCGCCTCGTCATTTTCGCCTCGGAAGACGTCGGCAATGCCGATCCGCGCGGACTGACGATGGCCGTCTCCGCCATGCGCGGCGTGGAATTTGTCGGCATGCCCGAAGCCCGCATCGTACTGGCGCAGGCCACGACCTACCTGGCGACCGCCCCCAAAAGCAACGCTTCCTACAAAGGGATCGAGGCGGCCATGGGCGACGTGGAAAAGGGACGCGTGCTGGCCGTGCCCCACGCCTTGCGCAACAAGCCCGTGCGCAGCGTGTCGGCGGACGCCTCCGCCGAAACCTATCGCTATCCGCACGACTATCCGGGCCACCACGTGCGGCAGACCTATGCGCAAGTGCCGCGGCGCTACTACGAGCCGGACGGCCAGGGATACGAGGAGATCATTCGTAAACGCATGGAACGCTGGCGCGCGGCAACGGAGAAACCGGCATGAACGGCGAGAGCGACAAGGCGAACCTGCGGGCGGAGATGGCCCGGCGCAAACAGGCGACGGCTCCCGCCGCCTTCGCGCGCGACAGCCGAGCGGCGCAGGAGCGTTTTCTGACTCTGCCCGCCTGGGCGCGGGCGCGCACGGTGGCGCTGTATCTGGCCCTGCCCGGAGAAGTGGGCTGCGATTTCGTTCTGGCCGCCGCGCGGGCGACGGGCCGCCGCGTCTGCGTGCCCGCCTGGCGCGAGGAACAACAGAGGTACGGCATGACGGTTCTACGGGCCGACGACCGCATAGAGACCGGCCCCTGGCGGACACGCGAGCCGCAGCGCAAGGAATGGACGCCGCTGGAAGAGGCGGATCTGATTGCCGTGCCGGGGGTCGCGTTCGACCGGCGGGGCCGGCGGCTGGGACGCGGCGGCGGCCATTACGACCGCCTGCTGGCCGGACTGCCCCCGGCCGACGCCGGAGGTCCGCTCAAGGTCGGACTGCTGTTCGCCTTCCAAATGGCGGAAAGTCTGCCCGCCATGGCCTGGGACATTGCCATGGACCGGCTGGTTTCGGAAAATGAAATTTGCAACTGCGAAGAACAAACCGAAAGGAGAAACAACGGATGAGCATAGCGATAGCGATATCGGGAGCGGCCGGATTGGCGGCGGGAGCCGTCGGCGGCTACGTTCTGCGGGAGTGGCTGGGGAAACAGCGGACGGACGAGACGGAAAAACGGGCCGACCGGCTGCTGAACGACGCCAGGCGCGAAGCGCAAACCCTGCTCAAGGAAAGCAAGGTGCAGGTCAAGGACGAGATGTTCAAGGCCCGCGAAGACTTCGAACGTTCCACGCGCGACCGGCGCAAGGAACTGGAGCAGATGGAGGAACGGATCATCCAGCGCGAATCGAATCTGGACCGCAAGGTCGCGCTGCTGGACAAGAAGGATCATACGCTGCAGGAGAAACTGGAACAGGCGGAACGCCAGAGCGCCGAACTGACCCGCTTGCAGGAGGAAGCCCGCACGCTGGTCGAGGAGGAAAAAGCGCGTCTGCAGAAAGTGGCCGACATGACGCCCGAAGAGGCGCGCAGGCATTTGCTTGCCACCGTGGAAAAGGAAGTGCACGGCGAAATGGGCGGGCTCATCCGCCGTATGCAGGAGCAGGCGCGCGATACGGCGGAGCGCGAGGCGCGCAATATTGTGGCGACGGCCATCGAACGATTCGCCTCATCGCACGCCTCGGAAATGATGACCAGCTCCGTCGCTCTGCCCAACGACGATGTTAAGGGACGCATTATCGGGCGGGAAGGCCGCAACATCCGCTCGCTGGAGGCGGAAACCGGGGTCAGTCTGCTGATCGACGACACGCCCGAAGCCGTGGTGATTTCCGGGTTCGACCCCGTGCGGCGCGAAGTCGCGCGCCGCGCGCTGGAGCAACTGGTGGCCGACGGCCGCATTCATCCCGCCCGCATCGAGGAAGTGGTGCGCAAGGTACGCGACAGCATGGACGAGACCATCCGCACGACCGGCGAGGAATCGCTCTACAAGGCCGGCATTCAGGATGTGGCCCCCGAACTGATGGTCATGATCGGTCGGCTCAAGTTCCGTACGAGCTACAGTCAGAACGTGCTGGATCATTCGCTCGAAGTGGCGCACCTCATGGGTGTGATGGCCGGCGACCTGAAGCTGGACGTCCCGCTGGCCAAGCGCATCGGACTGTTCCACGACATTGGCAAGGCCCTCGATCACGAAGTGGAAGGCGGCCATGCCGTCATCGGCGCCGATCTGCTGCGCCGCCACGGCGAAGCGGCGGTCGTGGTCAATGCCGTGGCCGCGCATCACGAGGATGTGGCGCCCGAAAGCCTCTATGCGGTTCTGGCTTCCGCCGCCGACTCCATTTCCAGCTCGCGGCCCGGAGCGCGTTCGGAAACGAGCGCCATTTATGTCAAGCGCCTGGAAAAACTGGAGGCCATCGCCAACGGGTTCAAGGGCGTGGGCAAAAGCTATGCGCTGCAGGCCGGCCGCGAGATTCGCGTGATCGTCGAACCCAAGGCCGTGGACGACAATCAGGCCGTTATTTTGGCGCGCGACATCAGCAAGGGCATTGAGGCCAACCTTCAGTATCCCGGTCAGATTCGCGTGGTAGTCGTGCGCGAAACCCGTTGCGTGGAATACGCGCGATGAAACTGCTGATGACCGGCGACATAGTCGGCGAGCCGGGCCGTAAAATGTTCGCCGAAACGGTGCGACGCCTCAAGGCGCGCGGCGACGCGGACTTCGTGATTGCCAACGCGGAAAACGTCGCGGGCGGCAAAGGCATTACCGGACGGCTGGCCGAAGATCTGTTTGCCGCCGGAGCCGACGTGCTGACGCTGGGCGATCACGCCTGGGATCGCAAGGAGTTGGGCGCCTATCTCGATACCGAACGCCGCATTCTGCGCCCGGCCAACTTCGCGCCCGGATGTCCGGGCTGCGGGCTGGTGACGGTGGCGACCGCCTGGGGCGCGATCACGGTCGTAAACCTGATCGGCCGCGTCTTTATGCGGCCCTACGACTGTCCCTTCCGCGCCGTGGACGCCCTGCTCGCCCAGGCGGGCAACATCGGGAAAGCCATTGCGGTCGATATGCACGCCGAGGCGACCTCCGAAAAAATCGTGATGGGCCGCTATCTGGACGGTCGCGTTTCCTGCGTGGTCGGCACGCATACGCATGTGCAAACCAGCGACGAAACCATTCTGCCGGGCGGCACCGCCTACATCACCGATCTGGGCATGACCGGCGCCCGCGATTCCTCGCTAGGGCGCGACCTCAACAGCGTGACGCGCATGATCCTGACGGGCCTGCCTGATGAATTCAAGGTGGCCACGCGCGATCCGGTTCTCGAAGGCGTGATCGTCGATCTGGATATGCGCACAGGCAAAGCGCGCGGCATCACGCGCCTGCGCGAAACGACGGAGAAAAGGGCGCCTTGAGCGAGCGCGTGCAAAATTGGGTTGCGATGCCGCACGCTTTGACGTATCACGTGTTTTCGCGATAGCAGGGTGTCGGGGCAGGGAGAAACCGCATGAAGATCACCGTCGGAGAGATTGCCGAGAAGTTGCGGGGAACGCTGGAAGGCGACGGCAGCGCCGTCATCGGCGGCGTAGCCGGGTTGCGCGAGGCGGAACCCGGCGAGCTTTCCTATCTGGGACATTCCCGCTACCGGGCGCTGCTGGCCTCTACGGGGGCTTCCGCCGTCTTGGTCGGCCGCGACTGGAACGCGCCCGCGCCGACCGCGCTCATACGGGTGGACGATCCGGAAACGGCTTTTGCCGCCGCCGCCCTCTGGTGGGCTCGGCCGGAACCGAATACGGAACCCGGTACGCATCCCACCGCCCTCGTGGGCCGCAGGGTCGTGCTGGGCGCCGAAGTCGTACTGGGCCCGTATTGCGTTGTGGCCGACGATGTGCGCATCGGAGCGGGTACGCGCATCGACGCCGCCTGCTATGTGGGGGCCGGTTCCGTGATCGGCGCTGACTGTCGCCTGTATCCCCACGTGAGCCTGCGCGAAGGAACCGTGATCGGCCACCGCACGGTCATTCACAACGGAACCGTCATCGGCAGCGACGGTTTCGGCTACACGCCGCAGGAAGGCCGCTGGCAGAAGATTCCGCAAGTCGGCCATGTGGTCATTGGCGACGATGTCGAGATCGGGGCGCTGTGCGCCATCGACCGTGCGCGATTCGGTCGGACCCGAATCGGGAATGGCGTCAAAATCGACAATTTCGTGCAAGTCGCCCACAATTGCCGCATCGGCGACCACAGCGCCATTGCCGCGCAAGTCGGGCTCTCGGGAAGCACGCTGCTGGGCCGCGGCATCCAGGTGGGCGGCCAGGCCGGGTTTACGGGTCATTTGCGCGTGGGCGACGGCACGGTGGTCGCCGGGCGGGCCGGGGTGACCAAGGACGTGGAACCCGGTTCCTTCGTTTCCGATTTCCCCGCCATGCCCCATGCCAAGGCGCGCCGCCTGCACGCGCATGTCATGCGTCTGCCGGATCTCAAGAAAAAAGTGGAAGCGCTGGAAGCCCGCCTGCGCGAAATGGAAGCCCGTCGCGAGGAGACGCCATGATCCGCGCCTCCGTCCAGGCCCTCCACGCCTATGTGCCGGGCGAACAGCCGCGCGATCCCGCCGTGCTCAAGCTCAATACCAACGAGAACCCCTATCCGCCCGCGCCGGCGGTGTTGCGCGCCCTGTCCGCGTATCCCGGCGAAAACTTGCGCCGCTATCCCGATCCGCAATGCCGGGCGTTGCGGCAGGCCATTGCCGAACGACACGGCTGCGGCGTCGAGCAGGTCTTCGTCGGCAACGGCTCCGACGAAGTCCTGGCCCTGTGTACGCGCGCGTTCGTGGAAAACAACGGTTCGATCGGCTACTTCGATCCTTCCTATTCGCTCTATGCGACGCTGGCGGCCATTCGCGACGTCGAAACGCGTCCGGTCCCGCTCGGACCGGGCTTCGCCTGGGCCATGGCGCCCGCCTACGAAGCGTCGCTTTTCTTTCTGACCCACCCCAACGCGCCGACCGGCATGATCTATCCGCAAGACGAGCTGCGCGCCTTTTGCGAACGATTTGCGGGCGTAGTGGTTCTGGACGAGGCCTATGCCGATTTTGCGCAGGCCGACGGCATGGCGCTGGCCCGCCAACAACCCAACGTACTGGCGATACGAACGTTTTCGAAAGCCTTCTCGCTGGCCGGCTTGCGCGTCGGTTACGCGGTCGGCGCGCCGCGCCTGATTGCCGCGCTGTTCCGAATCAAGGACTCCTACAATCTGGACGGACTGGCGCAGACGCTGGCGCTGGCCGCCCTGCGCGACATCGACGCGATGCACGAAAACGTGGCCAGAATCCGCGCCACGCGCGAGCGTTTGACGGTGGCGCTGCGTCGCATGGGACACGGCGTCTATCCGTCCGAAACCAATTTCCTGTGGGTCGAACCGACCGGCCTGACGGCGCAGGCCCTCTTCGAACGCCTGCGTGCCGAGCGCATTCTGATCCGCTATTTTCCCGGTCCGCGCACCGGCGCCTGCGTGCGTATAACCATCGGCACGGAAGAGGAGACCGACCGCCTGCTGGCGGCGCTGGAACGGATTGAACGCCGGGAATTCTGAATCCCGTCAACCTAACTGGAGGGTTTGATATGAAGAGCGCGGATCGCAAGGCCAAAGTTTCCCGCCGGACACGGGAAACGGACATCGTGGCGAGTCTTAATCTGGACGGTCGGGGCGTGTCCGCCATTCAGACCGGCCTGCCCTTTCTGGATCACATGCTCGAGCTGTTTTCCAAGCATTCGCTGATCGATCTGGCCTTGCGGGCCCAGGGCGATTTGGCGGTGGACTATCATCATACGGTCGAGGACATTGGCCTGACTTTGGGCACGGCGCTGGATCGGGCGCTGGGCGACCGCCGCGGCATTGTCCGCTACGGCTGCGCCACCCTGCCCATGGACGAGACCCTGGCGCGCGCGGTCGTGGATCTGGGCGGGCGGCCGTGGCTCAAAATCGATATGGCCTGTCGCAAAAAGAAAATCCTGGATTTCGACCTGGCCCTGTTCGGCGAGTTCTTCCAGGGCTTCACGGTTCAGGCGCGCATGAATTTGCACATCACGCAATTTTACGGAGCGGAAGCCCATCATGCCTGGGAAGCGGCCTTCAAGGCGCTGGCGCGCGCCATGCGCCAGGCCGTTGAGCGCGACCCGCGCAATGCCCGGCAACTGCCGACCAGCAAAGGCAAGATATAAACGAGGACAAGGGTTCGCACTCGGGAGTTTAGCCCCTCTCTTCAAGGCCGCAGCGATTCGATCAGGCGATCGGCCTGCTCATCCATCCGTCTCTCGTTTTCGAGTTGGCGAATTTTGGCGATGGCGGCGGCATGGTAGCGCGATTCGCGCAGCATGGGCAAAACCTTGCGGGCGTCTTCCAGGCTTCCGTTCCAGACGAGCAGGTCCACGAGAACGGCATGATGATAGGCGTCCCAGAAATGCCAGTCCACATAGGCTTCCCAGTGGCGCAAGGCCTGCGCCGGAGCGGTCTCCGCCAGCAGCCGGGTCTTATGCAGTTGCAAGTTCGGATCGAAGGCATTCAGCGCCAGCCCTCGATCCGTCCAGAATGCGGAGGCTTTCAACCAGCGGGCCCGGTCGGCGGGATCCGCGCCGGTCGCGGCAGCCAGGGTCGCTTGCGCGGTCCGCAGACAGAAGCGATACTGGTAGGGATAAAAGCGATGGGCTCGACTCGTGACGGAACATAGGCGCTCCGGGTCAAGCGGCGGATCGGCGAAGGCGGCCGTGCGATACAGCGTTTGCGCGATGGCGGCGCGCACGCCCTGCAGCATGCCGAGAGTCGCGACGGCCAGCAGCGCAAGTCCGGTCCAGCGCGAGATTTCCTTTCGCGAGGGTATGGGCACGCAAAATCTCCTCGACACGGGTTAAGAGCGGACGGCGAGCGCGGTTAGAGGAACCAACGGCGGCCGACGATGATGGTGTCGCCCGGTTCAATGGGCGGGTCGCGTTCGCGGCCGGCTTCGATGCGATCGACGTCGTAAACATTCTTGACTTCGCTGCGAATCAACTGGACCTGGCCGGCTTTGGCGAACTCG
>CAZYAW010000146.1:0-4662 GCA_964646045.1 uncultured Victivallales bacterium
CGTCGCGTGTCCGGAGACTAGGCCTTTGTTTCGCGATTAGGGATTATCCGTTCTCGTCCGGGATTGGACGAGATTGGCGCCGAGAACGATATGCGAGGGGACTGTGGAGCATTCTTTGGAAAAAGCGAAGGCACGAGGATCGAGAAACGGCGGAAGGTCATGTCGGCAGGGGCCGGATCGGCAGTCGGAGAGGAGAGCGCCATGAGAGGTTCTGTCAAGCTGTGGGGGGGCGCCGTTGCGGCTGCCGTGGCTGCATGGGCGGCCGTGACCCTTTGGCAGCGTAGCCGTACGGCGGATGGCGAAAAGACGCCGCCGTTGCCGGACAAGGCCGAGACACGCGCAACGTTGAAGCCGATGCTCGAGGAGCGCATGGAAGATCCGGTCTATGTGGCGGCCATCGACGATTTGGTGCAAAAGCGCCGATCCCTGGCGGCCCAGGCGTCGGTAACCCGCGGACGCATGGAAGATCTGGCCGCGCAGGCCGAAACCCGCATCCTGGCCGAAAAGGAGGCCGCCCGCGCGGCCGCGCGGGCGGCGCAGGACGTGTCGGAAGAGGACTCCGCCGAGAGGGCGGTTGACGAGGAGCCCGTGGCGGTCGATCCGCAGGAGATCGAGGAAAAGCTAAGAGAAACGCATCCCGAGTGGGTCGCGTTGGAAGCGCAGCTCGCCGAGTACAACCGCGGCATCGCCGCCATTCAGGCCGAGGCGCACACGCTGGTACGAGAGCGTATGCGCGAGCAGTATGCACGCCGTCAGGAGCAGCGTCCGCATTTGGCGCAAAGGAAACCGTTGCGGGAAGACATGCCGACGCCGAAAACGCTCCCAAGGAGCGTCGCGCAGGAAATCAAGGAGTTGACGGGGGAGCCGGTTGTCGTTACCAATGTTCCGGAGGGAAGACGGCAGCGCATTCCGGACGTACCCGATCGGCAGGCCGTCGAGTGGTGGCCCGGCAAGGATCAGGGTGTGGATAATCCGGCGAAATAATGGTGAGAGCCTCGCACAATCAATCCGGCCCGCTAAAAGCGGACGACGCCCGCAACCGAACTGCTGAACGGCGGAGGAACGCGAACACACGCGATAAAGATGCGAGGCATATGCGTCGCACCATTTGAAATGCATGATGGCGGCAAAAGCCCGTCTTCGGTCAAAAGTCAAAGGAAAAAGGTTGATCTTCATGTCGAATTCTGGATACTGGTTTCCGATGGTCTTGCTCGCATAAGCGAACGGGGCAGAGCATGCCTGCCCGTCTCGGTGGGCGCATAATGCGCAGAGATCGGCGTCTTTGTAAAAAGGCGTAGTTCACGGTGCGTAGAAAGAATTGTATGTGACTGGCAATCAATACGAAAATGATTTATAAAAGTTTGGTACGGTATTTGCTTTTGCATGACGAGACTGCAAAGTGGTGACATGAAAATGCGGATTGCAATGAAGCGGAATTCAGAGGAACGGGCTGTTCTGGCGCGAAAGATGGAAAGGGACGAAATGAAGACGTATCGGACGAGAGGCGTGTTGGCGATGGCGGGATGGGCGCTGGTCGCGTTGTGCGGACTGACTCGCGTGGCGCAGGCGCAGGAGTTTTTCTGGCTCGAAGAGCCGGCCTCGCCGATTTATGAAGGATCGAACGCGGTTTTCAGAATCGGGCGTACCGGAGCCACGAACCATGTTACGATTGTCCTTCAAAGCAGCAATCCCGCCGCGCTGCTTATTGTCAATACGAACATTTTCTTTCCGCCGGGCGAGACCGAGCGCACGTTCAATGTCGAGCCTTTGGACGGTACGAACACCGTGTCCATTACCGGTACGGCGCCGGGTTACAGTCAGGTCGGCCCCATTGATTTCCCGGTGCGCAATGTCAGTCCGCGCATCGAAACCGAGGCGGCGGATCCGTTTCTCGACCGCGAGGAGTATCCTGTGGCGGAACCGTTGACCTTTACGGTACAGGCATCCGACGTGCTGGCCGACCTCAATCCGGCCGATCCGCTCATTGACGGCTTGTACGCTCGCTGGGATTTCGGCGACGGCAATGTCAGCAATGTCGTCTGCGACATTTCCGGCATGTCCGTTATCCAGTACACCTATCTGACGCCCGGCGAGAAGAATGTCCGGGTCACCATAACGGACAAGGACGGCGGCAGCGCACAGGCTCTGTTGCGGCGCTTGCAAATTCTTCCCGGCATTTCGCTGATGAGCCAGATCATCGGGCGCAGCGGCATTTCCTACAAAGGCTTTACGACCGGCATCGGCGAGGGGGAGGTCGATATTCTCTATCCGCCCGATTACAGCGTTACGCTGACGACTCCCTATTCCACCACGTATTTGTTCGGGGCCGATCAGCAGGACGTGGTCGTCGAGGCGGTTCCCGTTCCCGTTGAAATCATATCGGCGACCAGCCCCATCACTACGGAGACCAACATTTTCCAGAGCTTTTTCCATGTGTGGCGCGGCAGCGGCTTCGAACTGCAGTCGGCCACCAACTATCCCCTGGCCGCCGCCCGCGAGCAGTTGCTGCGCATGGATGGGACCAGCCGCAGTATCGAGGCGGTCTTCAGTCGTGAATACCGCGTCGGCGACGGATGGGGCGATATGGATCAGGACGGGCTGCCCGATCCCTGGGAGGAAATGCATTGGCCCGGACTGGGTGAGTTCGAAAGAGTGAACCGCGCCGAGAATCCGGACGAGGACTTCCTGCCGCGCGGCGTCAATGCGACGACGATGGCCTATCCTCTGCCCTTGGCTGATCGCAACTACACGGCCGACGGACCGAATTTCAGCAATTTTCACGAAGTGCGCGGACAGCATGCCGGACTGAATTCCACCCGCTCGACCAATGATCCGCCGGTCAACGCCGACGGCGAGCAGTTGGCGGAATACGACGAACCGCGTTTCGATTTGGGCGGCGATGTCGATACCCGTGACTTCTTCGGCACCGATCCCACCAATCCGGACACCGACGGCGACGGCATGTCGGACGGCTGGGAGTACTATTTCTGGCTGCAGGGCATGCGCTGGCAGTGGCAGATCGACGTAGACGGCGGCAATCCGGCCCTGATCGGCGGCCGCCGCTACGACCCTACGCGCATCATCGAATCGGATCTGGTCATCGAGCCGCAGGATATTATCGAGCATTTTCATCCGCTCTATGACGGCGGCAGACAGGATACCGACGGCGACGGTCTTTCCAACTACGAGGAATATCTGCTGGGCACGGACCCCATTCACTGGGATACCGACGGCGATCGCATGGCCGACGGCTGGGAAGTCATGCGCGGGCTAAATCCGCTGGTTCAGGATGCCGGCGGCAATCCCGACGGCGACTATATGGCGGCGCTCGACTACACCCCGGGCGTGCCGCGCGGTGGCGAGCCGGTGGCCCCGCTGTTGGGGCAGGTTCACTACAATGTGTACGATGCGCACGATTTCGATCCGCGTACGGGCTGGGGCGCCTCATACACGGAACGATCGCGACAGTTCGGGGCTCCGCAACCGAACACTTCGCCGTATCTGAACATCGACGAGTACGCTTTGATGCGGTTTTTCATTGACGAAGGGCGTGTGGGCGAGGTGGAACCCGACGACTGGGGCGACTTCTCCACGAATCCGTTCAACAACGATACGGACGGTGACGGAGCTCCCGACGGCTGGGAACTGTATGTGAGTTTCGATCCCAATCTTAATCAGAGCGAGGCACCTTGGGATGTGGACCGCGATTCGCTGTTGCTGCCCTTTGAGTTCGGCGGACAGGAAAGCAGTCCGAACTCGGGCGGCAGCGTGACGATCAGCGTGGATACCAACACATTGGAGACCGTTTATTCGGCCCCGGAGCCGATGGGCAATCCCAATGGCCGCTGGTGGAACAAGTTCTGGCCGACCGATCCGCTCAACCCGGATACGGACGGCGACATGCTGAGCGATTTTGCCGAGGGCTATTCGGATATAGCCCCTATCTACGACCCGCCGGGCGCCTGGAGTTCCGCCTATATTCGCGGCTCGCGGGCCGGCGGCGGTTTCAATCCCTGCTGCGTCGATACCGACATGGACTTCATACCCGACTTCGCCGAGGCCCAGTACCGTTTCGGGCGCGCCACCTATATTTTCCCCGACGGGTCCGTTGTTTCGGTCGGCGGTATGGACGGTTCGATTTTCGACAGCAAGAGCACGTTGACCGATTTGACAGGGGAATTCGAGAATTACGACTACGACGGCGATGGTCTGGAGAACTATCAGGAATACTGGGCCAATGCGGTCTGGCATTTCAACTACGACAAATGGACCGCCGGACGCGGCCCCGGTGGCTACGATCCCGCCGATCTTTTCATGGGTACGCCCCACCATTGGGATTGGGCGACCGCCGCCAATTATTGGCAGAGACCTATTCGGGAGGGGTATGCGCCGCCTTTACACATACAATACCGTTTCATCTTGCCCGAACCGCGTCCGGCGATTCTCTTGATGGCCTGCATGGATCCGAGTCTCTGGGATACCGATGAGGACGGTATGGACGACCATTACGAGATGTTCTACGCGCTCAATCCGTTGTGGAGCGAGCGAGCGGATGAAATTCGCAAGGGTCCGCCGCAGCGCATTGCCGACATTCGCGTGCAGCCCTGGACGGCCGGCGAAGCGATGGCCGATCCCGATCAGGACGGCATCCCCAACTGGGAA
>CAZYAW010000147.1:0-4864 GCA_964646045.1 uncultured Victivallales bacterium
TAAGCGAGTTTTTCTGCTGCGAGCACGCCAACGCCAACGCCTGCGGCACTTGAGGCGTGGCGCGCATTTCACCCATATTTCAATATGCGAGAATCGCGCCCCCCGCCTCAAGCGCCGCATCCACAGACGTTTGCGCACTCTCGCGACGAAACCCTCGCTTATTCCAGGGCTAGACGTTCAGCGGCGGAAAAACGGAAAGTCGTCGTCCTCGTGGCGCAGGTGGGTGCGGGAGGCCGGTCCGCGCCGGTAGGGCGGCGGACTGACGGCCACCTCGTCCTCGTCGAGTTCTTCGTCGGGAACCACGCGCAGATGCGGCGGCGATACGCGCGCCCCGCCGTCCGGGCGTCCCCCGAACAGACCCCAGGGTCCGCCCCGCTCCTGCATCAGGACCATGCGATATTCGCCGTCGGCGACGATAAAGATGAAGAAGGCGAGAACCACCAGAAACATTTCGCCTTCATACAAGCCGTAAAGGCCGCCGAAGACCGCCAGGGTCTTGCCCGTCCGGGCGGCGATGTAGGTGGCCCGCAGTCGGCCCAGTTTGGGAGTCAGCAGCGCCCGGAACACGCGTCCGCCATCCATCGGGAACGACGGCAGCAAGTTGAATCCGGCCAAAAACAGATTAACCTTTCCGACCTGGCTCAACAAGAAGCCCGCCAAACTTTCGGATCCCAGCCACGCGCCCGCGCGCCAGCAGACCAGGCCCAGCGCAATGCTGACCAGCGGACCGGCCAGCGCCATCTGGACCTCGTCGCGCGGGCGGCGGGGCATTTCCTCCATCATGGCCGCGCCGCCGATAAACATCAGCGTAATTTCGCGCACGCGACACCCCTTGCGCAAGGCTACGAACGAGTGACCCAGCTCGTGCAAGGCGATACTGAGGAAAATGGCCGCCACCAGCAGGAGCATGGCGAGCACCGCCAGGCGCCCGCCCGGCGCCGCCCGCCAGGCGTAGAACAGCATGAGAAAAAGCAGCGATATGTGCAGCTTGACGGGAATGCCCCACACCGTCGCGATCTTGAAGGAGGAACCGAACATCGTGCGCCCTTGTCTTTTTTTTGCGAGAATACGACAAAATGACTTGCCACAAAATAACCGTTTCTGTAGAACGTGTAAAGAATCAAATTGCAGGAGCGGGAGAGCGCAATGGACGGCACGAACCACCCCCAAGGCGAAAACGGCTCGTTTTCGCGCAGGGCCACCCTCGTTTTGGCTACCGGGTTCGGGCTGGGATACAGTCCCGTCGCCTCCGGCACGGCGGGCACGCTGCCGGGCGTTTTGCTGGCGCTGGCGCTGGCCCGCCTGAGTGTGGGGCCGGCCGTCGCCGTCGCGATCGCTTTGGCGGCGCTGGCCATTCCGCTCTGCCACCGGGCCGAAAGGCTCCTGGGCCACAAGGACGACGGCCGCATTGTGGCGGACGAGTTTTTGACCTTTCCCCTCTGCGTGCTCGGATTGCCGATCGCCGAATTCCCGCTCCTGCTGGTCCCGGCCTTTCTGGCGCACCGTTTTTTCGACATTCTCAAGCCGCCCCCGGCCTGGCAGGCGCAAAAGATCGCGGGCGGCGCCGGCATCGTACTGGACGACGTAGCCTCCAGTCTTTACGCACTGGCCTTCAATCATGCCTTTTGGCTGATTTGGCAGAAACTGTTTCTGTGAAGTCGAACGTTCATGAAAATTTTCTCTCTTGAGGCTTTGGTAAAACTCCTGACTGTCAAACGCGGCACGGGCGCCGCGCCTGTGCCGCAGCGCGGCAGGCCGGTCCTGCCCGTGTCTCTTGTCTCTGATTTCTATCGGCGCATGGCTCTCGGCGTCGTTCTGGGCCTGATCGCCGGGTGGGCGGTCGCTCAGAATCAAACGAACTCGCCGGCCACCGCAAGCGTCGACGAAGCGCCGCGTTGGATCGTCCCTCCCCGCTACGAACCCCTGGCCGGGGGCGCGCGCGTGGTTTTCGAACTCTCGCGGCCCGCCGACGTGGAGGTGGCGATTCTGGACGAGCAGGGGACCCTGGTGCGCCGTCTGGCCGCCGGTTGGATCGGCGGCCGGGCAGCGGCCGCTCCGTTGCAGGCGGCCAGCCTGACGCAGCGTTTGGACTGGGACGGCCGCGACGACACGGGCGCGCCGGCGCAGTCCGGCCCGTTTCAGGCGCGTATTCGCGTCGGCCTGCGCCCCGTGCAGGAAAAGGTCGCCGGTTGGGACGGGCAGACACTCGGCGATTCGATCCTGGGTCTGGCGGTCGACAAGGCGGGACAATTGCATGTGCTGACCGGCGACGCCTGTCGGGGCCGTACGGAAGTGCGTGTCTTCGACGGCGAAGGGCGCTACCGGCGTACGATCCTGCCCTATGCGGCGGCCACCCCCGAGACGCGCTTGGCTTCGCTGGGCCGCATCGAGATGGCAGGGCGGCGGTTGCCGGTTGTCTATCACGCTCAAAGCCGATCGCTCGCTCCGTTGACCGCCGGACTGCGACGTCAAAACATGGTGGTCATGCCCGCCGGACATCTGGTCATGGTCGGCGGACTGGGGTCCTGGTTCGATCATTCCGGTCCGCGCCATTTGCTGGCTTTGCATCCGGAAGGTGGCGCCCCCGACGGCCTGAGCTTTGTCGGCCCGCAACTGGCTGCGGCGCGCGGACTGGAGAGCGGGGCCGGATCCGGGCCTCTCTCGGCTTTCGATCATCTGGCGGCCAGTCCGGACGGACGCTGGATCTACCTGACGCTGTCCACGGCGGGGCAGTCGGCGCAGGTCGTGTACCGGCTGGACGCCGAACGCTGGAACGACAACGCCCGGCTCGCCCCGGGTATGAGCAAGCCCTTTCTGGGCCGACCCTTTGAAGCCGGTTCCGAGGACGGACGACTTAACGATCCGCAAGGTCTCGCCACCGACACCGTCGGCAATCTGTACGTCTGCGACCGCGGGAACCATCGCGTGGCGGTGTTTTCGGCGGCCGGCGGGGAACTCGGTAAATTCGACGTCCGCTCGCCCGAACAAATCGTGGTGCATCCCCGCACCGGCGCCTTGTACGTGCTGTCCCGGCCCCGTGCGCCACGCGGACCAAGCGCCGCCGCGCCGGGGGAAGACGGATCGGAAACGCAAGAGGCGCCTTCTCCCGTTGCGGCCACGGCCAAAATCCTGAAATTCTCTCCATGGCACGAGGCGGGCGTCGTGCCATTGGCCGAGATTGAAGGGGCCTTCGATCTGATGGCCGTCGATCCGGTCGCCCAGCCAACCCGGATCTGGGTCAGTATGGCCGAACCCTCGGACAGCGAGGGGCTCTTCTCCGCCACCGCGCTGCTCCCCATCACCGACCGCGTCAACCAATTCGCGCTCGGCCGCGCCGTCACGACGGGAGCCGGATTGCGACATCCGCTCTGGATTGCGGCCGACCCGGCCCGCAAGCGTGTTCTGGTGCGCGACGATGAACCCCTTCCCGCCGTGCTCTGTCGCGAGCGTGTCGGTCGCATCCGCTCGCTACAGATCGACACTAATGAACTCCGGAGCTTTATCCGGGCCGACGAAGCGGCCGTCGACCGCCAGGGCCATGTCTACGCGATTACGGTGCAACCGGGAGCGAACCTGGCCCGCTATCGACCGACCGGCGAACCGCATCCCTTCACCAACGCCCCGCCGGTCTTTCCGTCCGATATGTCCCACCCGTTTCCCGATCCGTACCTCGGCGAACCGCGCGGCTTGCGTGTCGCGCCCGACGGCGACCTGTATCTGGTACGGTCCGTGCCGTGGAAACACGAAAACGGCGTCTACAGTCGTGTCGATGTGTGGACGGCGAGCGGGGAACTTAAGCATGCGGGTCTGGTACACGGACTCGGCATTGGCGACGGCGGCATTGCGGTGGACCGCCGCGGCCAAATTTACCTGGCCGCCAATTTACGAAATGCGGGGACCTCCTCGCCGCCTTTATTCCCCGACTCGGTTCCCGACTATATCTGGACCGGATGGATTGGCGACCGGGCCCGTCGGCCCTTCCCCTGGAAATACGCCATGATCAACGCCTACCGCTTTAACCGGGGCTCCGTGCTGTGCTTCGGTCCCGCAGGCGGCGCCCTGTACGGGCGTTCCATGCCCTGGCTGCTGCGCGATGCGACGGCGGAAGCACAGACGCTCTCCGACATGGCTTTTTCCGAAAAAGGACCGGAAAGGACTCAGCTCCTGACCACGGGCCACGCGGGACGTCCCGTGCGGGTCAAGGGCCTGCAGTGGCTGGCATCCGGCGTCGCTCCGACTCCGGCGATGGATATCGGTCCGTTCGACGCGACGGGAGCCGGGCCGTCGGCGCGACTGGCCACGGACTCTTTCAACCGCATTTACGTGCCCGACATCTTGCTTTTTTCCGTAGTCGTACTCGACGCGGCCGGCAATGCGCTGGTTCGCATCGGTTCCTACGGCAATGCGGACGACCAAAGGCAGAGCCTGCGTTTCGCCTGGCCGGGCGGACTGGACGCCGCCGAGGACAAGCTCTACGTCTCCGACAGTCTGAACCGCAGCGTCAGCGTGATCGGCTTTGAATACGGAATGGAAACCCTGTGCCCTCTCGTCTCGCCCCCGCCGTCCGCGGCGGAGCCCGAATCCGCCGCCCGCCCGGCGGATGAATGAACACGCCTGGCGTCCGTGCCAATTCAGACTTACTGACGTCGCAGGAAAATGCTTTGGCACATTTTTAAATCGTGGCACGGGCACCGTGCCTGCGCCGAGCCCGGCGCGGCGGGCAGGTCTTGCCCGTGTTTTTTCGAAATAATACGAGGCTCTTGCAAAACCCATGCATTCGCGATTCCGGGTAGGGACGTTTCTCCGAAACGTCCGCGGACGGCTCGGAGAGCCGTCCCTACCGATGGGGTTTTGCAAGAGCCTC
>CAZYAW010000148.1:0-3420 GCA_964646045.1 uncultured Victivallales bacterium
CGGCCGCCAAAATCATCGTGCATCCCGAATGCCCGCGCGCGGTGGTCGAGCTGGCCGACGCGCACGGCTCGACCGCCCGCATCATCGAGTACGTCAAAAACGCGCCGGCCGGTTCGGAAATCGTGATCGGCACGGAGCTGCATCTGGTCGAACGCCTGGCGCAGGAGGAGCGCGGGCGTGTCAGCGTCAAAGCGCTGGCCCCGGTCGTGTGCGCCAACATGGCCAAAACCGATCTGGCCGCACTGCGGAACCTGCTGCGCGACTGGCCGGACGACAGCCGCGTGCGCGTGGCGCCCGCCACGGCCGACCGCGCCCGTCTGGCTCTCGGCGCCATGCTGCGTCTATGAAAACGCCCTTCCAGATCGTCTCCCCCTTCGCACCGGCGGGCGATCAGCCGCAAGCCGTGGCGGCGCTGACCGAGGGCTTGCGCGGCGCCGCGCCCTTTCAGACGCTGGCCGGCGTCACCGGTTCCGGCAAGACCTTCACGCTGGCGCATGTCATCGCCGCGCATGGCAGGCCGGCGCTGGTCGTCTCGCACAACAAAACGCTGGCCGCCCAGTTGTTCGGCGAACTGAAGGAACTGTTCCCCGACAACGCCGTCGAATATTTCGTCAGCTACTACGACTACTACCAGCCGGAAGCCTATCTCCCCCAAACCGACACCTACATCGAAAAGGACTCGTCCATCAACAAGGAGATCGAGCGCATGCGCTTGTCGGCCACGCATTCGCTGCTGGAACGGGAAGACACCATTGTGGTGGCCTCGGTCTCCTGCATCTACGGACTGGGCAGTCCGCAGGACTACGCCGAGATGATCGTGCGACTGCGCCGCGGCGACACGCTGAACCGCGACGCCCTGCTGAAGCGTCTGGTGGACATTCAGTACACCCGCAACGATTTCGCCCCGGACCCCGGCGTGTTTCGCGTGCGCGGCGACACGGTGGACGTTTTCCCCTCCTTCAGCGAAACGGGCCTGCGCATCGTCTTTTTCGACAACGAAATCGAGCAACTGCGCCGCATCGACAAAACAACCGGCCGCGTCGAGGCGGAACTGGACGCGGCGGCCATCTCGCCCGCCAAGCATTTTGTCATGCCGGCAGACAAGATCGCCCCCGCCGCGGCCCGCATTCTCGAGGAGCTGAACGAGCGCGTGGCCTGGTTCGAAAGTCGCAGTCGCTGGCTGGAAGCCCAGCGCCTGCGCCAGCGCACGATGTTCGATCTGGAAATGCTGAACGAGATCGGCTACTGCTCCGGCATTGAAAACTATTCGCGCCATCTGAGCGGACGCGCGGCGGGCGAACCGCCGGCCACCTTGCTCGATTTCTTTCCGGCCGGCTTTCTGACGGTGGTGGACGAGTCGCACGTGACGCTGCCGCAACTGCGCGCCATGTACAACGGCGATCAGGCGCGCAAGAACACGCTGATCGAGCACGGCTTCCGCCTGCCCTCGGCCCGCGACAACCGGCCCCTCAATTTCGACGAGTTCCTGCAGCGCATCGAATGCGCGATTTTCGCCAGCGCCACCCCCGGCCCTTTCGAGGCCGAAAAATCCGCCGGCCACATCGTCCCGCAAGTGATCCGACCGACCGGACTCCTCGATCCGCCCGTCGCGGTGCGTCCGCTCGACGGTCAGATCGACGACCTGATGGAGGAGATCCGGGCGGCGGCCGCCAAGGGCGACCGCGTGCTGGCGACCACCCTCACCAAGCGCACGGCGGAAGATCTGGCCGAATACCTGCGCCGCGCCGGTCTGCGCGTCGAGTACCTGCACTCGGAAATCGACACCCTCGACCGCGTCGACATTCTGAGTCGGCTGCGCCGCGCCGAGTTCGACTGCCTGATCGGCATCAATCTGCTGCGCGAAGGTCTCGACCTGCCCGAGGTGGCGCTGGTCGCCATCCTGGACGCCGACAAGGAAGGTTTCCTGCGTTCGGAATCGGCCCTGATCCAGATTGCCGGCCGCACGGCCCGCCACCTGCACGGGCGCGTCATCCTGTATGCCGACCGCGTCACCGGCTCCATGCGGCGCATGATGGAAGTCACCGAGCAGCGCCGTCAAACGCAAATGGCCTACAATCGGGAGCACGGCATTGCGCCGGCCGGCATCCTCAAGGCCGTGCGCGAAACCTGGCCCGAGCGCGCCGCCGCCGCCGATGCCATCGAGTGCCGGGTCTTGCGTGAAACGACGGAAGCCTACCATACCGAAGCGGATCTCGACGCGTTGCGCAAGGAGATGCGACAAGCCGCCGACGCGCTGGAATACGAGCGGGCCGCCGCCCTGCGCGACGAAATCAACGAGCTGCGCTCCGCCATGGGCCCGCCGCGCGGAAAATCCGGAAAAGCATGAGGCCGGAGTAGCCGGCAGGAAGGACGAGATTGGCCCAAAAGAAGCTTCAGGGCTGACGCTCGATTCTGGCCCGATAGAAACGACGCGGCGCCGGCTCCGGGAACACGAATGCGCGACGGCCTTGCTCATCGAAAACGGCATTGGTAAAGGACTGCGCGGCCACCGTCGCAAAGCCCGCGCCCATCTCGTCGGTCGCCTGCAGTTCGAGCACGCCGTTGACCGTGCGCGATGCGGCCACCCCGTTGACGGTCAAACGCGCCTGCACCGTCATTTCGTCCGCCTGCGGACCGCTTTGCACGGATTCGAGTTCAAACACATGCGATTCGTAGGCCAGCGGATCGGTATCGAACAGATAGGCCCGCACCAGCGCGTTGCTGTCGAGACCCTCGACCTGCGCTTCCGTGTAGGTCCAGCTCTCCAGCCAGGCGGTGGGCAAGTCGGCGAATTCGCTCATGGTTGCGGGTTGCGCGAAAACGGCGACCAGCGTCACCGCGTCCTGTATGTCGCTCAGGACCATATCGAACGTTTTCATTCCGGCGGCCGCCGCGACGGCCACCGTGTTGGAGGTCAACGATTCGATCCGCATCCAGTCGTCGGCGACGAACAGGACATTGGTGGAAGAGCCGACCGGAACCTCCATGACGCCGGCCGGCTGCACTCCGCTATCCCCTTCCGTCTGTACGGTCAGCGTCACGGTTGGCACCGTCGCCGTCCCGCTCAAGGCGACTTCCGCCACGGGTTCGTCGCGGTCGTTGCTTTGCACCTGCACGGTCCCCGTGTAGTCGCCCGCCTCCAGCGGCGCGAAACGCACCGAGAAAGTCAGCGAATCCCCCGGCCCGAGCGTGGCCGGCAGGGCGGGCAGACTCTCCAGCGTGAAAGCGTCGGCCAGAGGCTGACGCAAGGCGCGTTCGGCGTTCAGCCGGCCGCCGGACGACACCACGCCGACCCACTGCGGCAGCGGCGTCACGCTGTCCGTCAGCCAGCGCTTCAAATCCGCGTACGACGCCCCCGGCCGCTGCGCCAGCAGCAGAGCCGCCACGCCGGCCACATGCGGACTCGCCATCGACGTGCCG
>CAZYAW010000149.1:0-5346 GCA_964646045.1 uncultured Victivallales bacterium
CGCGGGTCTGGTCGCGGCCGCGACACACGAACCGTGGTCGCGTTTCCAAAACGAACTGGAGACGCTGATCGAAACCCACAAACTGTGGGGCTGCTCGCACCTGGCCATCGGCGGATTGCCGGGCGAGTACCTGTGCGAAGAAGGCGTGGACCGTTTCGTGGACGAGCTGGCGCCCGTCGCCGCGCGCCTGGCGCAGGAAGGCATGGATTTTTCCTACCACAACCACAATCGCGAACTGGTCCGCTTCGGCGGCCGTACCTGGCTGTCCCGTCTCTACGAGAAAGCGCCCGGCAGCATGCTGAAAGCCGAACTCGACACCTACTGGCTGCAGGCCGGCGGCGGCGATCCGGCCGCCTGGATTCGGCAATGCGCCGGACGCGAACCGGTACTGCACCTCAAAGACATGATCATCACGGCCGAGCGCGAACTGCGCATGGCGGAAGTCGGCGAGGGCAACCTGAACTGGCCGGCGATCCTGACGGCAGCCGAAGAAGGCGGCGCCGAATATCTCATGGTCGAACAGGACCGCTGCTACGAACGGGATCCTTTCGAATCGGTCGCGATCAGTTACCGCAACCTGAAGGCCATGGGATACGCCTGAACCCGTGCGCAGCGCCCGACGGGCAATGCCGCAGCGCTCGCGACACACATGGAATAATGGATGCCGGGATTTTGCGTCCCTCGGGCGCCATAAGGAGACCACAGTATGTACATGACCGGATTCGCCGACGAAGCCGCCAAAGATCTGGCGGGTCAAATTCGCGCCACCCAGGAACTGGGCTGGAAGTATATCGAGTCGCGCAATATCGACGGAACCAACCTGCACGATCTGAGCGAAGCCGATTTCGACCGCGCCTGCGGTCAACTGGAAGAGGCCGGCGTCAAGATCAACTGCTTCGGATCCGCCATCGCCAATTGGGCCAAAGGCGTCGACCAGCCTTTCGACACGTCGCTGGCGGAAGCCCGGCGCGCCATTCCGCGCATGAAACGGCTCGGCGCCAAGCTCGTGCGCATCATGAGTTTCGCCGTACTCAAGGATCGCGGTCCGGAGGACCAGATGGAAGAGGAGCGTTTCCGGCGTGTGCGCGAGTTGCAGCGCATGTTCACGGAAGAAGGTCTGCTGCCCGTCCATGAAAACTGCATGAACTATGGCGGCATGGGCTGGACCTATACCCTGCGCCTGATCGAAAACGTGCCCGGTCTCACGCTGGTCTTCGATACCGGCAACCCCATCTTTTCGCAGGACCGCGTCAAGGGCGCCGACGCGCCCATGCAGTCGTCCTGGGAATTCTATTCGCATGTCAAGGAGCATGTGGCCTATATTCACATCAAGGACGGGGTCATTAATGCGGAAACCGGCAAGCCGGTGTACGGCTGGCCCGGAGAGGGGGTCGGCGACGTGCGGCGCATCATGGCCGATCTGCTGGCTTCCGGCTACGACGGCGGCGTCTCGATCGAACCTCATATCGCCGTGGTCCATCACGAGGCGCAGCAGACCTCCGCGGACGAATTGCGTTACCGCACCTATATCGAGTACGGCCGACGCATGGAGGCGCTGATCGCCGAAATCCGCGCCACGGAATCCGGCTCATGTCCGCAACCCTGACGCCGATGATGCGGCAGTATCGCCGCCTCAAAGAGGAAAACGACAAGGATGTAATCCTCTTTTTCCGGCTGGGCGATTTCTACGAGATGTTTTTCGAGGACGCTCAGACGGCGTCCGGCATTCTCGATATCGCCCTGACCCGCAGAAACGGCGTACCCATGTGCGGTGTGCCCGCCCAGGCGGCGGACGGCTATCTGGCCAAAATGATTCGGGCCGGGAAAAAGGTCGCCATTTGCGATCAGGTCGAAGACGCCCATGCGTCCCCCGGCATTGTGCGCCGCGAGATCACGCGCATCGTGACGCCGGGCGCCGTCCTGGAAGACGCGCTGCTGACAGCGGACTCTCACAATTTCCTGGCGGCCGTTCACGAATGCCGGGGACGCTACGGGCTGGCTTTTCTCGATCTTTCGACCGGCCTGTTCGAAGGCGAAACCCTGGTCGGTGCGGCGGCGCTGGCCGACGGGCTGCGCCGCATGGACCCCAAAGAATGTCTAGTGGCCGCTCAACGCTGCGAGGAGCCGGATTTCGGCGCCGTCCGCGCGGAGTGCGGCTTCGACCGCTTTACGCGCTGCGACGACTGGATCTTCGAAACCGGCTGGGGCCGCGAAACGCTCGCGCGCCACTTCGGCGTGCATTCGCTGGAGGGACTCGGCTGTCAGGACGCGCCTGAACTGATTGGCGCCGCCGCCGCCATCTTGCACTATGTCGGAGAGACGCTGCGTCGGGAAATCGCCCACATTCGCTCCTTTCGCGTCCGCCGCGGCGACGAGGCTCTCTTCCTGGACGGCGCCACCTGTCTGCATCTCGATCTCGTCGCCGCGCCCGGCCGCGAATCGGCTGTCACGCTGTTCGGCATACTCAACACCACCCGCACCGCCATGGGCAGTCGTCTGCTGCGCGACTGGATCGTACGGCCGCTGGCCCGCCGGGAGCCGCTGGCCCGTCGGCACGACGCCGTGGAGGATTTGTTCCGCAACCGCGCGGCGCTCACCGCCCTGCGCCGCGCGCTGGGCGAAGTGCGCGATCTGGAGCGGCTCATCGCGCGGGTCGCGGCCGGCGGCGGCAACGCGCGCGACGTGCGCGCGATCGGCCAGTCGCTGGCCGCGCTGCCCGCCGTGAGCGAGACCCTCGCCCCGCTGCAAGCCGCGCGCGTCGTACAGCTCAACGGCCAATTGGATCCGCAAACGGAGTTGACCGAACAGATCGAACGGGCCCTGGCCGACGAACCGCCTATTGCGCTGCGAGACGGCGGACTGATTCGTCCCGGCTACAGTCCCGAACTCGATGAACTGCGCCGACTGGCCACCGAAGGCCGCCAATGGCTGGCGGAATATCAGGTCCGCGAACAGGAACGCACCGGCATTCGCACCGTCAAGGTGCGCCATAACAAGGTGTTCGGCTATTACATCGAAGTTTCCAAAGGACAGTTGAGCCGCGTCCCCGACAACTACATTCGCAAGCAGACCCTGGTCAACGCCGAACGTTTTGTGACGCCCGAGCTGAAGGAGTACGAAAACAAAATTGTCGGGGCGCAGGAGCGGGCCTGCCAGATGGAGTACGATCTGTTCCAGACAATCCGCGAGCGCGTCGCCGCGCAATCCGCGGCCGTACAGTCCGTCGCCGGCGCGCTGGCCGAACTGGACGCGCTGGCCGCGCTGGCCGATCGCGCGCTGGCCGCCGGCTATGTCCGCCCCGCCATCGACGAAAGCGATACGCTGCTGATTCGCAACGGGCGCCATCCGGTGGTCGAGCAAATGCCCGATGCCGAACGTTTCGTGCCCAACGACGCCCTGCTGGACGGCCAAGGCAATCAGATCATCATTATCACCGGCCCCAATATGGCCGGCAAATCCACCTACATCCGCCAGGTCGCCATTCTGGTGGTCATGGCGCAGATGGGTTCCTTCGTGCCGGCGGACGCCATGCGCTGCGGACTGGTGGACCGCATTTTTACGCGGATCGGGGCCAGCGACGATCTGGCCCGCGGCCGCAGCACCTTCATGGTGGAAATGCAGGAAACCGCCAACATTCTCCACAACGCCACGCCGCGCAGCCTGATCGTACTGGACGAAATCGGACGCGGCACCAGCACCTTCGACGGCATCAGTATCGCCTGGGCGGTCGCCGAATACCTGCACAGCCACGCGGAGGTCAAAGCCAAGACTCTCTTCGCCACGCACTACCATGAACTGACCGATATGGCCCTGACCCTGAAGGGCGTCAGAAACTACAATGTTCTCGTGCGCGAGGAGAACGACCAAATCGCTTTTCTGCGCAAAATCGTCGCGGGCGGATCGGACAAAAGCTACGGCATCCAGGTGGCGCGTCTGGCCGGCATGCCGATCGAAGTCGTCCAGCGCGCCAAGGACATACTGCTCAACCTGGAAGAAGGCGAACTGAGCGAAATGGGCCAACCCAAAATCGCCCGCAAACGGCGCCCGCCCGCCAAAACCGATCCCCGCCAGCTCGATTTGTTCGGCGCCCCGGCCCAGTGACGGAAGAAGGACTAGCCGTCCAGGATCTCGCGAACCGCGCGCGCCAGCGGTTCGATGCGTAGCGGTTTGTTCAGGTGACGAGCCACGCCCGCCGCCAGAGCCTCTTCCACCTTGGCGGAATCACGTAAGCCGGATACCGTAATGGCTTTTTGCGACGGATTGAGTTCGCGAACCTTGCGGAAAGTCTCCACACCGTCCATGCCGTCGCCCAGAACGATATCCAGCGCCAGCAGATCGGGAAACGCGCCGTTCGCCGCAGCCAACATGGCGATCAGTTCCTCTCCCGTTTTCGCCACGCGCACGGAGTAGCCCAGATCGGTCAGAATGCGCAGTACCACGTCGCCGTGGAGCGACTCGTCCTCGACCAGCCAGACGCTCTCGTTTCCGCCGGGAACGTCCTGTCGCACTTCCTTTTTGGCCTCCGGCTCGCAAACGGGGAAGTACAGGGAGAACGTCGTTCCGCTACCCGGCTCGCTCTCCACGTCGATATAGCCGTGGTGATCGCTCATGATGCCGTACACGACGCTCAACCCCAAACCCGAACCGCCCCGCTTCTGGCCGGTCGTCTTGGTCGTGAAGAACGGATCGAAAATCCTGTCGCGCACGTCGGCCGGAATGCCGCAACCGTTATCGCGGAAATTCAGCTTCACATAGCTGCCCGGTTGAATCTGGACGTATTTGCCGAACGGATCGTGCAAGGTGACGTTTTCCGTCTGCAACACCATTTGGCCGCCGTCGTCCAGCGCGTCAATGGCGTTTTGAAAGAGATTGTGCAGAACGCGGGCCAGTTGCGACGGATCGAACTTGACGATTGCCTGTTCGGCCTCGGGCCGCCATGCGATATCGATCTTTTTTTCGGGTATGCTGCGCCGAACCGCATCCACGGTTTCCTGAACCGACGCATGCACATCCAAGGTCTGTTCCTGGCCCTTGCCGCGCCGCGCCAGCGCCATGAGATCCTGATTGATGTCCGCAATCTGCCGCGCCGTATTTTCGATCGTCTCCAAATCGTTGTAGATCTGCGAGTTGCGCTCCACTTTCTGCTTGATCATTTCGGGATAGACGAGTAGCGGCACCAGCAGATTGTTGAAGTCGTGGGCGATCTGACCGGCAAAGAGGGCGGTCGCCTCCAGTCGCTCCATGCGTTCCAGTTTCTTGCGGGCCTGCTCCAAATTCTGTTCCGCCTGTATGCGGGCCGTGACGTCGCGACTGACGCCGACCAGCCCCACAATGTTGCCGGCCCGA
>CAZYAW010000150.1:0-3514 GCA_964646045.1 uncultured Victivallales bacterium
GACTGGAGGTCGTCGGCGCAAGAAGCGGAAGCGGCTACGAGAAATACGTGTACGAGGGCGGCGACATGGTGCAGGTTCTGATCGACACCTGCCGCAAACTGAAGATGGACCCCTTCGTCAGCCTGCGGCTCAACGACGTGCATGCGCAGGAAGACTATGTCAAAAAAAACCAGCGGTCGTTGAATTCATCCCGTTTTTATGTCGAGAATCCACAGTGGCATATTGATCCCAACCACTACAAGATCAAGGGCTATTACGGCAAGCGCGGGATGGACTGGGCCGTGCCGCAGGTGCGCGCCCATAAACTGGCGCTGCTGACGGAACTGGCGAACAACTACGACCTGGCCGGGCTGGAACTGGACTTTCTGCGCCACAACCAGTTGTTCCGCGACGACGGCCCGCCCGCGGAAGAGCGCATCCGGCTCATCACCGCCTTCGTGGCCGACGTGCGCCGGGCGCTGGACAAGAAGCCGGGGAAGCGCCGCTGGCTCGGTGTACGAATTCCCCTCGAAATCACGCGCCATCCCAATATCGGACTCGATGTCAAGAAACTCTATGCGGCCGGCGTGGACATGTTCAACCTCTCCGGCTATTACAATACGGCACAGAATACCGATACCGCTATCGTCCGCCAGCGGGTCCCTGAATCTGCCATTTACGTCGAGATGACCCATACGACGGGCTCCAACCTGCATTTTCACCAAGCCGGTCTATATGGAACCGCACCCTATCCGCGCACCAGCGATCAGCAGTTCTACTCGACCGCCCGGCTGGCGCTGGAACGGGGCGCCGACGGGGTCAGCCTCTTCAATTTCATGTACTACCGGCAGGAACGCAAAGGCGTTACCGTTCGTAGCGAACCCCCTTTTCACGTTCTGCCGCACCTGACCGACCGCTCGTTTCTGGCCCGACAGCCCCCCTACTACTGGCTGGCCGGCACCGGTTACAAAAACCAGATCCACGGCGGGCTGAAACCGAAGCAACCCCGCGCTTTCAGGATGGATATGCTGCCCGCCGCGAAAAATACGACACTGCGGCTGCGCCTCCACGTGAAGGAAGAGATCGGCGACCGGCGGATCGCGGCCACCATGAACGGCACGCGGCTAAAAACGACCCGTAACGTCAGCGCCTTCTACGACAACCCGTTCGACACCATGATCACGCCGAACGAAAAGCGCCGGCGCGCCTGGACCGTGCCGGCGGAGCTGATACGCGACGGACTCAACAAAATCATTGTGACCCTGGAATCCGGCCAGCCGCTGACGCTGGTCTGGATTGATGTCGGCCAGTGACGATGCGGGCGGGATGAACGTCAACAGAAGCCAAAGAGCGGAAGGAAAGTCTCGTCCAACAAACACGGGCAAGATGCCCGTGCCACTTTCGAAAGGCCTGAGTTTTGCGGGGACAGCTACTGAATTTCGAAGGTCGGCTTCTGGATTCCGCGCTTTTAGAAACGACCAAGCATGCTTGACAGGGCCTCCTGCCAATATTTCAAAATTCCACAGAAAGGCTAGACGATGAACAAGAAGAAATTCATGATCCGCTGCGATATCGAGGGGGTCAGCGGGGTGGTCAGTTACGAACAGGCCGAGCCCGGCAATATGGAACATGCGTTCGGGCGGCGTATGTTTCAATCCGATCTTTGCGCCTGCATCCAGGGTCTGCAAGAAGGCGGCGCCAACGAAATCGTCATCTACGACGAACATGTTTGCGGCCGCAATATCGATCCGGCCTGGCTACCGGAAAACGTCTCGTTCATCGCCGGCAAGCCGCCCTACCGCGCCGACTGGGCCGGCGGGCTGGACGAGACCTTCGCGGGCCTGATCCTGGTCGGTTTTCACTCCAAGTACGGAACGCCCGGCGGGTTGCTGCATCACAGCTACGAGCTGGACATTCGCGATATGCGGCTGAACGGTCGCTCGGTGGGCGAGATCGGCATGGAAACGGCCATCGCCGGCGACTGGAATGTGCCGCTGCTGCTGATGACGGGCGACAGTGCGGGCTGCCGCGAATGCGAGGCGCTGATTGCGGGAGTACGAACCGTCGCGGTGAAGGAGTCGCTGGGCGAAAGCGGCGGTCTCTGTCAGCCGCTCTCCCGGAGCGCCGCCCTGATTCGCGAGGCCGCCCGAGCCGTGGCGACGGAGCCGCCGGCCGGCGCGCCATGGCGCTGCGGACCGGAGGTCGTTCTGGAGGTGGACTTCAATCCCGGCCCCTACGCGGACGCGGTGCGGGACCTGTACGCGGACGATTTGGACGGCGACGGCGCCCTCGTCATTCGCGGCCGTAGCGCGACCGCCGTCTGGGCGGACTACTGGCAGAAGAAACTGGAGACGCAACGCCATGCAAAATAACCTGCGCGAATACGCCCGCATCGGACTGGTTCACCATATGCTCTACCCGGACTGCGGCGAGCATCCGCAAGCCCACGTCGCCACGCTCAAGGCGCTGGCCGCGCGTTCCGACATTGCGACCTTCGACTGCTGCCTGCCGTACGACCCGGCCGCGCGGGCCGCGCTGATTGCCCCCCTGCGCGAGTGCGGCAAGACGGACATCACGTTCGCCACTCATTTTTTTCCGTTGCGTAAGATCTCGTTCTGCACGCCCATCGTCACGGAACAGGCGCAGGCGCGCATGATCGTGCGCGACATGATCGAAGGCGCGGCCGCCATCGGCGCCACCGGCTTCATTTTCGCGTCCGGCGGGCCGACGCCCGCCGAGGCGACGGCGGAACACTATGCGGCGTTTGCGGACTTCTGTCGATGGCTTTGCGGCGAACTCGACCGCTACGGAATTACGGCCTTGCTCGAACCGTTCGATACGACCATCGACAAGCGCTTCCTCTACGGATCCACCACCCAGTGCGTGAATCTGATCGAAGCGCTGCAGCCCAGGATCGACAATCTGGGAATCGAGCTGGACGTGGCGCATCTGCCGTTGATGAACGAAAACTTTGCCGACGCGATCCGCACTGTGGGCCCGCACTTGCAGCGCGTTCATCTGGGCAACTGCGTCTTGCGGGACCGCACGCATCCGCGCTACGGGGATACGCATCCGCCGATCGGTCTGCCCGACGGCGAGATCGATGTGCCGCAAACCACGGAGATTCTGCAAGCACTGCTCGATATCGGCTTCCTTTCACGTGTGAAACCGGGCAATCTGGTCATCGAAATGACGCCTTGGCCGGGCAAAACCGTTGAGGAAACCATCGCCGACAGTTTTTCTCGCCTTAACGCGGCCTGGGAAAGCGTGCGCGACCGGGATGCTTGAAGTTCCGTTGGAATACGTCCGGTCGCCTATGCCGCATTTGTTGATTTTTATTTCCAAGAGTCTCGACAATGGATAGATAGATAGATAGATTGATTGATTGATTGATTGATGGATTGATGGATGGATGGATTGATGGATGGATGGAGGGCAAGAGACATGAGTACAGCGGGAAACCCGATCAAGCGGAGCAATCCGGTCTGTCGCGCTCTACGCGAGGGCCGGCAAACACTGGGAACCTGGATCCAGA
>CAZYAW010000151.1:0-8421 GCA_964646045.1 uncultured Victivallales bacterium
TGTTCCCGAGCCATACTGTTTCCCTCCCTTGACGAGATGCCGATTCCGGCCAACAAGGCCAAGCCGATTCGTTTCCCTGTCATTCTATTCATCCTTTCCTCCAGGTTAGCTTCTGTCAAGTCTGACCTATGGCCGTAAAATTCGGTTGGATTTGCCGAAAGGCCGTAATTTCCAGGTCGCTGTAGAGTGATCCGGCGGCGATGTCGGCTGTGTCATACCTGATGCCCCATCGTCGGGGATAGAAAGGCGGCACACCGCCGGCTCTGTTGTTGGGCGTGGGGCCGAAGGCGGCATTGTCCGCTAGAGTGACCATGAAGATCGTGAATGGCGTGTTCTGAACGAAGTTGGTTTTAAAGTTGGCGACGCGCATGCTGTCGCCGCCGTCCGCGGCGCCGTACCAGGCCGTGACGCTGTTGGTGTCGAGGCTCGCCGGCGTCCAGTCCGCCGCCGTTGCCGGGCCCGTTGCCACAAAGATGGCCGTTGCCGCCGCCGCCAAGCTCCAAAGTTTAATTCCCTGCGCACTACGATGTCTTCGCTTCATAACGCATCCTCATCCTGTCTGGTTTGGCCTGTTGCCAACTGTTTCAGTTCTCCCGTCAAGCCGAGGCGTATGTGCGCGCGCAGCGCCGCGACCGCCTCGTCCTGCGAACTTTCCAGCAGGGTCCGCACCAGGGCTTGATGATAGCGGGGACCGTGATCGATCTCGGCCCACACGCGCCGGGCATTGATCAGCATCAAACAGCGCGCCATCAAGCGCTCGTAATGAGCGAGCAGCTCGCGGCTATCGGCGTACTCGACCAGACTGCGGTGCAAGGTCATGTGCACATCGGCAAAACCGCGTATGGCCGTGTCGTCCGCTCCCTGGAACTCGTCACAGGCGACGGCCAATTCCGACAGACGTGCGGCCTGCGCCTGCGTCAAGGAGGGCCGCGCCCGCTTCCAAGCCGCCAGCTCCAGGACTTCGCGCATAAAATAGCGGTCGCGAACCTTTTCCGGGTTGTCCTGCGGAATGCGCACTCCCCAGCGCGGGATGCTTTCGATCAGGCCGTGGTTTTCCAGACGGCGCAACGCCGCGCGCAGGGTGATCAGCGAGGTGTCGAACTGCTGTGCCAGCTTGCGCTGCGACAGAAATTCCCCGACCGGCACCTTGCCGCCGACAATACCCTCCTTGAGGGATAGGAACACGGTATCTTCCTGTGTTATCGGCATTCGCCCAACCCTTTCAAAAAAATATAACTGTTATAACATTAGAGCGACGAAGATATTTTTGCAATGATTTTATTAAGGAATTTTGTGGCCGTTCACGGTTAAGAGTTCACCGTTCACCGTTTTAAAGATTTCTTGAACGCTTTCCTGTTCTTTGGCGTAACAATTCGGGTACACCTTGTCTCTGAGAACAATGTCCAACAGCCAACCAGCCTTCGCTTGCGGCTATGGCGCGGCACGGCAAGGCATATCCAATATCCAAGGCAAATGCTCAAAAATTTGGTCGGTTGGAGATTCCTCGTTGGATATTGGATATTCGTCCCTTGAAAAACCTGAAGGAGTCTGCGACATCACGAGGCCCCACTGTACACCGAACACGGTACTCAATGACAAAACCTTTTCGGGCAGGCTCTATTGCGAGGCGGCGCGCTTGACGCGGCGTCTCAATTCCTTGAGAGTCTTGACGGTGGGTTCCTTGAGGGATTCGCGGAAACGAGCGTGGACGGTTTCGTCATGGCGCGCTCCACAATGTCGATCGTGACGCCAGCGTCCGCGCGGATAGCGGTACAGCCAGCAGCGGTCGCCCAGATTGAGCAAGCAGCCGTGACAGGGACGGACCGGTTTGCGACTGCTTTTCATGGGCGGCAACCTGCGGTTTCGAGAATCAGGGCGGCGGCACGCCGCGCGGCGCCGCCTGTGCCCAGGCGCTCTTTGACCTGGAGAAAATCGGCGAGCATGGTTGCGCGCTGCGGGCTCTCCTCGATCAGCGGCAGCAAGGCTTGCGCAAGGGCGGCGGGGTGTGCGGCGTCTTGTAAGAACTCCGGGCAGATGCGCCGGTCGGCCACCAGGCTGGCAATGCCGATATGGTCCGTGCGTATAAGGCGTTTGGCGGCGAAGTAGGTGGGGGCCGCCATTTTGTAGAGCAGAATCATGGGACACTCCAGCAGCGCGGCTTCGAGCGTGGCCGTGCCGGACGCCACGATGGCGGCGTCCGCCTGACGCAGAACCTCGCGGGCCTGGCCGCAAACGATTTGCCCTTTCGTCGGGCCCGAACGGGTTCGCGCGATCACGGCGCGGGCCAGATCGGCCATTTCCCGCGAAGGGGCCGGAATCAGGAAGGAGGCGTCCGGTTTCGTCTGTTGCAGGCGGCCGGCGGCCTGCCAGAGGGTCGGCAGCATATAGCGGATTTCCGCGGAACGACTGCCGGGCAGCAGGGCGATGCGCGGAGTTCCGCTCCAGGGCAGGACTTGGGGGGGCAAGGCCAGGAACGTGGAGATTTCGTCGGTCAGCGGATGGCCCACGAAATCGACGGTCAGTCCGGAGCCTTGAAAATGTTCCGCTTCGAAGGGGAAAATGGTGATGAGCCGGTCCAGTACGGCGGCCATGCGGGGAATCCGCGAGCGATGCCAGGCCCAGACTTGGGGACAAATGTAGTAAACCGTGCGCAGGCCCAAAGCGCGAGCCCGGCGGGCCAAGCGCAGATTGAAGCCCGGATAGTCGATGAGCGCCACGGCGTCGGGTCGGCGCGCGCGCGCCAGTTCCAGTGTGCGCAGAAAGGCGCGCCGGAAAAACAAAAAGCGGCGCAGCACTTCGAAGAACCCCATCACGGCCATGTCGCGCGCATCGTAGAGGGTGTCCATGCCCTCCGCGCGCATGGCCTCGCCGCCGATGCCGAACACTTCGAGATCGGGTTGCAGATCGCGCATGGCCCGGATCAGCGCCGCTCCCTGCATGTCGCCGGAGGGTTCGCCGGCAACCATGAGCAGGGTCGGTCCGCCGGTGGCGCGCGGGGCGGCGGTACGGTCGGACACCGGGGTGGACGCCAACGGTTTCACGAAGGATTTTCCGCGACGGTTTGCTCAATGCGCATGGCCAGCGCCAGTGCGGCGGTCGCCTCCTGCGCGGAGACGGCGGGCGGGGTCCCGCTGCGCACGCTGTGCAGGAACGCCGCAAGCTGTTGTTCGAGGGCGTCCGTTTTGACGATGGGCAGATTGCGCGTTTCGAGGGCTCCTTGCGCTTTGCGCGACAGGGAGGCGGTATGGTTCATGCAGTCGAGCGACAAGTAGGCGTCGTCATCGAAGACCCGCCATTGGCGCCGGCGTTGCGGACTGATCCGACTGGCGACCAGATGGGCTACGCAGCCGTTTTCGAAAAGCAGCCGCGCGCTGACCAGATCCGTGCCGGGCGAGAGTACGGCGGAGCCGCAGGCGCTGACGCGGGCGACCGGCGCGCCAACCAGATGAAGCAGCAGGTCCAGGTCGTGGATCATCAGGTCCAGAACGACACTCACTTCGGTGCCGCGCGGCGGCGCATGGGGTCGCGGCGGAGGGTAGGGGGCCAGGCGCAGGGCTTCGACGTAGCGGGGGGGGCGGCCCGCCAGGCGGGCGGCGAGATATTGCATGACCGGATTGAAGCGCTCCACGTGTCCGACTTGCAGGACGAGTCCCTTTTCTTTGGCCAGTTCCGTCATGCGCGCGGCGTCGCTCGGCGTGTCGGCGATCGGTTTCTCCATGAGAACATGGCAGTTGCGCGCCGCCAGTTTCAAAAACATTTCGCAGTGCCGGTCGGTGGGCGCGGCCACGCTGGCGGCGGTAACGGACGAGGCCAGTTCGTCCAGATCGGCAAAGGCGCGCGTGCCGTAGCGGGCGGCGATTTCCTCGGCGCGGCGCCGATCCGGATCGTACACCCCTACCAGATCCGCTTCGGCCAGTTCGGAATAGATGCGGGCATGCCACTGTCCGAGGCTGCCTACGCCGAATACGCCTGTTTTGACCGGTTCACACATGATGGATTGCCACGGATGTTCGGATTATACTACGGACAGCTCGCGACTGCGTTGAGCGGCGGCCTGTACGGCGCGGGCGATAATCTCTTTGATCTCAGACGCTTCCAGTTGGGCCAGTCCGGCGGCCGTGGTGCCCTTGGCCGAGGCGACCGCCCGAATGAGTCGCAGCGGATCGGGCTGTGTTTCGACCAGCAGCCGGGAGGTGCCGAGCATGGTCTGTTCACAGAGCAGCAGCGCGTTCTCGCGCGAGAGACCCTGGGTTACACCGGCTTCCACCATCGCGTTCAGCATGTAGGCGAAAAAGGCCGGACCGGAACCGCTCAGCGCCGTGACGGCGTCGAAGCGCTCCTCGGGCAGGGCCAGGACCTTGCCGAAACTGGAAAGCAGGCGTTCGACGGTTTGGGCGTCGCTCGGCGCCGTGCGCGTACCCAGACAGTACACGCTCATGCCTTCGGAAACCTGGCAGGGCAGATTTGGCATGACCCGCGCCACGCGCGCGCTGGGCAGGCTCGCTTCCAATCCTTCGAGGCGACGGCCCGCCGCGATGGAAACGACCAGATGGTTCGCGTTCAGTTGTGTCGCGAGCGGCTCCATAGCCGCGCCCAGATCCTGCGGCTTGACCGCCAGGAACACGACGTCCACCGTTTCGACGAAAGACGCGGTGGCAGAGAAGACGTTGACGCCCAGCCGCTGTTTCACGATCTTGCGCCGCTGCGCATCGATGTCGCAGGCGAAGATTTCGTGCGCCTCGAACCGTTTGTTCTTCAGGAGCGAAGCCATGATGGCTTCGGCCATTTTGCCGGCTCCGACGAAGCCGGCTTTCATCGCAGCCCCTGGGTTTCAAGAATTTTACGCAATTCCATCTGGAAATCGCGAATGTCGCTTTCCGACGGGCGATATTCGGCTTTCTCGGGGACCAGCCCCAGTTGTCCGAACTGATCCAGCGACCAGTTGGCGGTCATGCCGTCGCTAAAGCGTACCGTGCCGCCGAGCAGGCTGCCGGGGCGCGCCAGCGGACTGACCTCCACGGAAACGCCGCCCGCAGCGGCGGACGGATCGAGCGGGTCGGGTCTGTTCCAGTCGTCCGACGGCTGATCGGCGGCGGGCGCGTCGGCGGGGGACGCCGTGTCGTCCGCTGCGGGAACCTGGGCTTTACGGTCGTAGACATCCAGTCCCATGTCCAGAATAAGGAAACGGACATCCATATAGGTCAGGGTCAATCCGCACTCCTCTTTAAGCCGCGACTGCACGTTGGAAAGGCTGAGACCCTCCTGGATCCATTGACGAATTTTTTCCCGGTGTTCCTGCGATATCTCGTTCATGGCTTTTACAGCTCCCAGTCTTCAAGTTCAGTTAGTCGAATAGGGGTTAGCGGGGTCGTGTCGGCATCGAAGACTTTCCGGCCGGCGACCCACGTTTGGCGCACTTCGATGCGAGGGCCTTCCTCGTGATAGCGATACAGGGTGAAAGAAGCCTCCTTGCCGGGTTCCAGACCCAGTCGGTCGGACAGACCCAGTGCCTGTGCCGGCTGAGTGGAGGCCAGGCGCCAGCCTTCGGCATGGGAGAGACCGCCCATGCGGATGGCGCACTCCAGGCATTCGCGCAGATGGCTGGAACTGCCGGACAGGTTGGTCGTGCCCACAGCGCACAGGCGGCCGGAAGGCAGTTTCTCGACCGAGCCATAGCGGCCGGGCGGCAAGCCGCCAAGGCTGACGCAGTCGGAAGTGATCAGGGAAAGTTCCAGTCCTTTGGCATGCAGCATGGAGTAGAAACATTCTTGCGGCAAATGCTGGCCGTCGCTGATGAAGGACGCATAGGTCCGGCGACAGGCCAGTTGATACCACAGGTAGTTGTTGTGACGCTGGATCATGTCGTGCGCGCCATTGCCCAAATGCGTGCTCATGGTGGCCCCGGCCTCGACCAGGCGCGCCAGATCTTCACGGCGCATGGCGCTGTGTCCCATCGATACGACGACTCCGGACTGGACGGCTCGCCGGGTGAATGCGGCGGCGCCGGCCTGTTCCGGCGCCAGCGTGACGTAGCGGATGCGGCCCGCGCACGCTTCCTGAAGACGCTGAAACTCGTCCCAGTCGGGCGGCCGAATGGCCTGGCGTTCGTGAACGCCGCGCGGTCCGTCCTCGGCCGAAAGATACGGTCCTTCCAGATGAAAGCCCGGAACGGATGCCGCCACATCGCCGTCCTCGTCCAGAATCGAGCCAAGCCGCCGAAAAACGGATTCCAAAACGTCAAACGTGTCGGTGCATACAGTGGGAATCCACCAGCCCACGCCGTTTTCCCGGAACAGCCGCGTGATGTAGGCCAGGACGTCGCTTTTTTGCGGTCGCCGTATTTTGCAGGTTTGTCCGCCGTAGCCGTTGACTTGAATGTCGAACAGTGTCGGACCGATACACAGGTCGGAAACTTGCGCGGACGGGGCGACGCGCGCGATGCGTCCGTTGGCAAAGGCGATTTCCACCGTGCCCCCGCCCAGCAGAGGCGCATGGGCCGTTATGCTTTTCATGAAGCCTGCATCTCCTCGTCGATGGCTTCCTCGAAAACCTGAAGACCTTCGCGCAGGGCGTCCTCGGTAATGGAAAGCGGCGGCGCGATTTTGAGGCATTCGCCGCCGATGCCGACCGGCGCGAACATGAGCAACCCCTTATGAAAACAGCGCGTATTGATGCGTGTCGCGGTGGCCGCATCGGGCTCGCGGGTGCCGGGCTTGACGACCTGAATGCCGCCCACCAGGCCCTTGCCCGTGGCGCAGCCGAGCACGGCGGGATATTTCCGCTGAATGCGATGCAGTTCGGGAACGAGGATTTCGCCGAGGCGGGCGGCATTGGCGATGTACGGCCCCTCCTTCAGCAACCGCATGTTGGCCAGGGCCGCGGCCACGCACAGGGGCGAGGCCGAGTGAGTCGAAGTCATGGAGCCCGGCGCGTAGAGGCTCATTATGTCCGTCCGCCCGATCACGGCCGAGATCGGCAACGACGACGAAAGGCCCTTGCCGCAGGCCACGAGATCGGGGGTGACGCCGTAATGCTGATAGGTGAACCACTTGCCGGTGCGGCCGAAACCCGCCTGCACCTCGTCCATCGTCAGGCAAATGTCGTGTTCGCGGCAGAAGGCTTCCAGCTTCTGCGCGTAGGCAACCGGCATGAAGTCCGGGCCGACGCCCTGGTACGATTCGGTCATGACCCCGGCGATGTCCTGCGGGGCCACGCCCTGCTCGCGCAGGCTGCGCGTAAACAGATCGAAATCGGTGTTCGGGTTCTTGTATCCGTCCGGGAAGGGCACCTGCACGAACGATTCGTCCGTCTTGCCGATCCAGGTCTTGAGTCGGGGCATGCCGCCCGCCATCTGGGCGCCCATGGTGCGCCCGTGAAAGGCGTTGGCGAACGTAACGATATAGCGTTTGTGCGCACCGTGTTTTTCGAGCGCGTAGGTTTTGGAAAGCTTGATGCAGTTTTCGGTGGCCTCGCTGCCGGTGCTCAACAGAAAGACTTGGTAGCGCTCCGGATCGGGCGAGACCGACTGCAGGGCCTTGGTGAGCGCCGCGCGATCCTCGTGAATGAAAACGTAACTGGCCAGCAGGCCCTGTTCGATTTTGCGCAGCAGCGCGTCGCGGATTTCACTGGGTGCATGGCCGACATTGGATACGAGCACGCAGGAAGACCAGTCGAGCCAGCGATTGCCCCAGGCGTCTTCCACCGTGAAATCCTGCGCCTTGTGCCAGACCACCGGCGGCTGCCCCATCATGGA
Organism: uncultured Victivallales bacterium; assembly: GCA_964646045.1. GTDB lineage: Bacteria > Verrucomicrobiota > Kiritimatiellia > UBA8416 > SLMC01 > CAZYAW01. The sequence goes on from CAZYAW010000151.1 coordinate 7,754, forward strand.
ACGCGGCTCGGATTCCCGCAGAGCCTTGAAAATCGGGAGCGATTCGGGAACGGGCAAGGCGGTCTGAATTCTGCGATAGCGGGTTTCCACCTTGGGTACGGCAACGGGTTCCAGACTGTATTCGGCCATGCTCGATGTCTCCTTGTTCGGTTTCCCTATGCAAACAGCCACAGTAGTAGGGGATTCCCGCCGCATCGTCAACAGCAATTCGCTATGGCCGCCGCAAAATTCGGTTGGATGGGCCAACGTAGCGCAAGCATCCTGCTTGTGTGATGAAAAAAACAGGCGAAAGCCTGCTCCGAATCTCCAATCCAAACGGATTGTACGCCCGTAGTCATTTGCCGATCTTCATTGTCATGGAGCAAGAGAAGCATAGCCGCCAATAGTCGCGAGAAGTCGCAAAAAGGGTTTGCGGTCTTGATAAGAATTGCGGCCGTGGCGCACTGCGGGGTTGACAGGACGGTACGGCGGCGACTATGCAGAGATCGTTAGTCCTGAAATAAGCGAGGTTTTCGTCGCGAGAGTGCGCAAACGTCTGTGGGAGGTAACTGCTCAGGCAGACTCACGGCGCACGCTGAATTCGCAGCGAAAAGTAGGTCGGGCATTCCTGCCCGACCCCGAGGCGTTGGAGGGTCAGCCAGGAATGGCCGACTTACCGAGGCTTCCTG
>CAZYAW010000152.1:0-10550 GCA_964646045.1 uncultured Victivallales bacterium
GCCCATGTAATATTTCGAGATAACACGGGCAAGATGCCCGTGCCACAATTTGAAAGTGTGCCAAAGCATTTTTCTGCGAGGTCAGGAAGTCTGAAGATACGACGCGTATGCGTCGCATCTTTATTCGTGTGAATTCGTGTCCATTCGTGGTTCAACAGTTCGGTTGCGGGCGTAGCCCGCCTTAGGAGGAAAACATGAAAGAAAAAGACACATCTGGAAACGGAACCGACATGCCGATCTTCGAGTTCGTTCTGCGGAACTACAAAAATTTCAACGCGCGCGCGACCCGCGACGCGCTGCTGGCCTACTGGCGCCACCTGGAAGGCGGGGGCAAAATGTTCTGGGCCATGGCGGGGGCCATGTCGTCGGCTCAGCTCGGCATCGCTCTGGCGCCGGCCATTCGGGCCGGACTCGTCCACGGGCTGTCGGTGACGGGCGCCAACCTGGAGGAATCCCTGTTTCGGCTCGTGGCGCACCGCGGCTACAAGGACTTCCCCGACTATCGCTATTTCACCAAGCGGGACGACACCCGCATTCTCGCAGACGGCATGCGCCGCGTCACCGACACCAGCATCCCGGAAGACGAATCGTTCCGCGCCGTCGAGCGTATCATCGTGCCCATGTGGCAGGCGGCGGGCGAACGCGACGAGCGGCGCTTCTGGCACGAATACTTCTACGACCTCGTGCTCGCCCTGCCCGCCGCCGCGTACGAGGGCCGACCCGAAGACTGCTGGCTGCTGGCGGCGGCGCAGGCCCGTTTGCCCGTTGTCGTGCCCGGCTACGAGGATTCCACGTTCGGCAACATCTTCGCCTCCTATGTGAAAACCGGGCAATGCCGGGCGTCGATCGCGAAATCGGGCGTCGAATATATGGCGGCCTTCTACGACCAGTACGCGGCCCTGTCGGACGGAGCCGGAGTCGGTTTCTTCCAGATCGGCGGCGGCATTGCGGGCGACTTCCCGATTTGCGTGGTGCCCTCCATTCGGCACGACCTGGGCCGCGCCGTGAAACCCTGGTCCTATTTCTGCCAGATATCCGACTCGACCACCTCCTACGGCTCCTACTCGGGCGCGACCCCCAACGAAAAGATCACCTGGGACAAACTGACCGAGGACACCCCCATGTTCGTCATCGAATCGGACGCCACCATCGTAGCGCCGTTGCTGCTGGACGCCTTGCTGGAATGCCGCCACAACCCGGCCGGCGCCGCGGCGCTGATCGCCCAACACGCCTAAGGAGGTTCCCATGGCCAACGAGACGATTGTGAACTGTCCGCATTGCGGCGCCGAACTGGCGATTCCGCATAACGTCGCGCAATGCCTTTGCGGAGCCTGCCACGGCGCCGTGGCGCTGGCGCCGGCCCCGGCAACGGATGCCGCGGCGCCCCCCGCTCGGGAAGAGGATGAATGGGAAGTCGTGGACGTGGCCCGCGAAAGCCGGACGGCCCGTCTGCTGGCGGGTTTTTCCTTTTTGGCGGTGGGCGGCGGACTGTGGTTCGCGCCCGGCCTGCCCGTCTGGATCTGGGCGACCCCGCTGGCGGTTGCCGCCATCCTGGCCGTCGCCGCCCTGATTCCCGGACGATCCGCCTTGGGCTGGCTCTTTCTGGGCCTGAGCTGCGCGGTCTTGGCCGGAACTCTCGCGCATTGGCATATCGGCACACGCCGCGCAGCCGCGCATCTGGCGGCCTTGCGCGCTCCGACGCCGGCGGAAATCGAAACCATGCAGCGACTGCGCGCGGAAATCGCGGAATTGGTCGCCAAAAGACAGCGGTCGGTCGGCGGATTGACCCGCGTGCAGAATCAGGTTCTACTCTCTGCCCCGACGTTGCAATGGCGCAAAACGGACGGCGCTTTGGAAGCGGTCCTGCGCTGCATGCTCGTCAACCGCACGACGCATCCGCTCAAGGAAGTGTTCGCGCGCGCCACGGTGCGCTCGCGCGAAAGCGGCGAACGGCCGTTCGAGACTACCCTGCGGATCGCGCCGCCCTCCGTTCTGAGCGCGGGCGAGAGCGTGGGCATACTGCAAGCCGCTCCGGAATTCCAGCCCCTGACGGAACCGCCGTACAAGAATAGCGCCGATCTGACCCTGTCCCTGGACGTCTACAACGCCCGCACCTTCACCGACGAACTGCTGGCCACAACCTTCACGGAAGAAGATCAGGCGCATTTAAACAGCCTGGAAGCGGAACTGGCGGCGCTGGACCGTTCATAGCGGACCGGGCGAATCAGCGCACACGCCGCGCCGTAGCCCTTCAGGGTCAAGGCCGGGCAACCGCCTCCGCCCAAGGCTGCGGGCGGGCAAGGCCCGAACGCAAGCCGTAGGCGTTGCCACGAACCAGGGATCTTCACGACCGTCGCCGCTCTGCGCATCCGTCGTCCCTTCGTCCGCGCCGGGCGGCCGGCGCTGCGCACCGCCCAAACAAAGGTCGCTTGCATTCTTCCCCGTGACGACAATGATTACGGGTCAAGCGCGGCTGCCCGGCGCAGCAGAGGCTCGGCTTCCTCGGCGCGCTCCATCGCCTCCAGCAATTTGGCGTGCGCGCGCAGGGTCGTCGCCAGGCTTGCGGCGCTGTCGATTTCCTCGAAGACCTTCTGCGCTTTGCGATACGACTCCGCGGCCTTTTCCAGCGCGCCCGTCTTGATATGAAGAACCGCCACTGCGAGGATCGTCTGCCCCATGAATTCGGAAGGCCCCGTCGTTTTTTCCAAATGGCTCACCAGGTCCTCCGCACAGGAAACCGCTTCGGCATACCGGCCGGCCCAGTCGTAGACAATCCTGAGATTCGTGGAAACGCGCTGTGTTTCGTGACCCATATCGGCGGGATGCCGCAGATAAATCTCCCGTTCTCGCTCCAGATAGCCGATGGCCAGATCGTATTCTTTCTGTTCTACATGCAGGCCCGACAAATCCGACAGGGCGGAAGACAGCGGCTTATCGCGCTCCCGCGTTCTCGTCTCCGCGTGTTGCAGGGCCAGTTGATAGAACGACGCCGCCCGGTCCGGCTGGCCCCGATCCCGGCAAAGATCGCCCAGGTCGCGGGCCGTCCGCAACACCGCCAAATCGCCGCTCGGTAGGGACGCCTCGCGTATTTTCAGCACGGCGAGCAGCAGCGTTTCCGCCTCGCCCCAACGTTTTTGCCGCAGCCGCATGAGCGCCAGAGCGTAAAGCGTCGTGGCGTAGTCGGCCGGTTTCAGGGCGGGATGCTCCTTTGCCCAGTTCTCCTGATGCAGGTTCAGCGCGCGCTCGAAAAGGGGTTCGGCCCGATCCACGCGACCGAGTTCGCTATAGGCCGTGGCCAGATGGCCGTAGGCCATGGCCATGTCGGGATGGCCGCTCGGCAGCGACCGCAGGCGAACGGCCAGACAGCGTTCGAAGACGGAAGCGGCCTCATGGAAATTCTGCATTTGCGCGAGGGTCAGGCCCAGATTGTGCAGCGCGACGCCCAGCTCGGCCAGTCCCGACTCCGGCGTTCGTTCCGCGGCGGCCACGGCGAGCCGATGATACGGCAGCGCCAGATCGAACGAGCCGCACCGGGCGTAGGCCGCCCCCGCGGCATTGACCAGTCTGACGACATCGGCATGACCCTCCGGCCGAACGCGCTGGAGGATTTCGTGAGCGCGCCGATACAGAAGGGCGGCATCCGGATTGTTCTCTTCCACAACAAACAGAAAATCGGCCTGAACCGCGAGAAAGCGCGCTGTTTCCGCCGCATCCTTGCCGTAGGCCGTTTCCGCCAGGGTCGTCGCCGTCGCGAAGGCGTTCCTGGCCGCCTCGTTACGTCCTTGCGCCGCCTGGGCGTGCGCCAGCGACAGGGCGATTTCGGCGACCAGCTCCGGCTGCGCCTGCAGCTCGGGTTGCGCCAGCGCCGCCGTGGCCGCCGTCTCGACGCGGACCGCCTCGCCCGCCGCCAGCTTCTCCTCCAGCCACACGCGCAGCCGCGCCGGATCGCGGGGCGCCGCCGTCCCCGCGCAGCCGGCCGTCAGCGCCGCCGCGACCGCCATCGTCGAACACAACCGCGCACTTCTCCTTGACAACATCGACATAATTACTCCTTGGATGATTCGGTTTGGCTGTTCTGCAAACTTTGTTGTTGACTAACGGAACCTCGCTTTCGATGCCATGGCAGCAGACCGAACCGCCACAGCAGCAAAACGGCCAGTCCGGCAACAAGGACGCCGACAACCGCGATGGTTTGTGCGGCCACTTCCCTCGCCAAATCCGGATCGGACGCGATACGACGGCCGATCGCGCGCTGGGGCGCGGTCTGCGAATGCGTTCCGTAAAGCATAGCGGCTGTCAGGCCGGACGCCAACACCCATTTGGCCGGAATGCGCCGGAACAGCCGCCGCCCTTCCTTCTCGTACGCCTCCAGCAGCATCTTGCGGGTGGCGGGGGAATCGGCCTTCTCCGCATACTTGAGAAGTCGCGGCAGATCTTCCGCCGGCACGTTCCTGGCCACCGCTCTCCCCGCATCGTCGCCCAGCAGTCTAAAAGCCCATACGGAAAGCCCCGGGCTCTTGGCCTCGAGTTCCAGCGCCTCCGCGCCCGCGCGGCGGGCCAGCGGCAAAAGCTCCGGAATGTTCGCGGCCAGGGCGCGGCGGCCGCCGGGCGAAGCCTTGATCGCGACCTCCACAAGCTCGTTCCCGTAACGGGGCACCGCCTCCAGCAGCTCCAACCCCGCGTCGTCGACAACCTTCAGAACGTCGTCGCCATAGGTCTTGACCAGTTTTTCGAGAGTCCGGCGCGCCGCCTTGCCGGAAGCCTTCCCGACGACCGCCTTTCTCCCGCTACGCCTGGCGGCCCGCTCGACCGTTTCCTCGATCATTTTACGGGTGACCCTGGCCGCCGGTCCCGCCATAACGGAAGGCGTGTTCCCCAGAGCCGCCGCGACCGCCATCGACAACAGCATCGAGGTTCTGGCAAAACTCCTCGCGACCGCGCCATGGGCAGGGCCGTTTCTCCGAAACGCCCGCGGACGGCTCGGAAAGCCGTCCGGACCTGTAGGGTTCTGACCGGAGTTTCCTTCCTGGAGGCGCATGCCAAGGCCGTGTCTGTCGAAAACGGTGCGGGCTCCGAGCCTGCGCCGCAGCGCGCCAGGCAGGTCTGCCCCCTGTTGATCGAGCGAGATTCCCCCGCCGCCAGGGATTTTGCCAGAGCCTGTGTTGTATGAATGCATATCCATAATCATCAGGATTACTCCCCCCGGTTTATCTGCACCAGCGCCTGTGAACCGATTTCATGCTGAATTTTCTGATGCTGCCGCAGCATGGCGGACGCCTGTTCGACCATAGCCTTCCGAGCGGCGTGCCGGGACTCGGTCGCCATGTTTTCGAGGGAAACCCGGATTTCCCGCTCGAAATTCCGCCGGGAGGCATAGATGTCGTACCCGGTCCAGGCCAGCCCGACCACGGCGACAACGTCGCCGATCGGCAAAGGTCCGTCGGCGGCGGCCACGGCGGCCGAAGCGCCCACCCTGGCCACCTGCTTCCCGAACATGCGAGCCGCCACCGCGCTGATTTTCTTCCAGAACGTCTTCGCCAACTGAGCCTTGCACAGAGCGGCCACATCGAAAACGCCGGAAACGATCACGCCTGTAGCATCGAAACCGATGTTCCGTAAAGCCGTTTGCAAATCGAGCTCGTGCGCCGCTTCGATCTCCGTGGCGACCGTCAGGTTCTGTCGCGCCGGGTCGAGGGCGGCCAGGTCGTGCGCCAAATGGACGGAGCTTTTGCACAGTTCGTATTCCAGCGCTTGCATGGTCGCCTGCAAATCCGCGCCCTGCGCCCGGGTTGTCGGCTCCAAATGCGGATGGATCAATTCGTTCAGATAGTCGTCCGTTTCATTGCCGCCCTTGACTTTGTCCCATGCCAGACAGTAGATGATTTTGCAGCACGAACGGTATCCGGACGCGGCGTCGGCGGCCGCTCGCGCGGCAGCGACCAGTTTCGTCTCATGCTCCCCGAAGACGCGATCAATATCCATCTTGAATATTTCCAGCGCCATGCGATTGCGGTCATGGGCCTGCGCGGCATGCAGGCGGACGAGCGCCGCATAGTCGATCGTCGGCGCCGGGACCGGCGGCAGTCCGGGATTGGCGTTCTCCGCGGCAGCCTCGAAGTTCGCGGCGGGTGTCGGCACAACCGGATTTTTCTGCATTTTCAGCCAGACAATCAGACAGACGGCAAGGATCGCCAGCGCCGCGACGACAATAGGAGACCAACCTTCATTTTCGTAACCGTTCGCTCTCATCTTCATATCGTGCTTCCTTTCTTGCCGCGCGCCATGCCGCTGTCGATTCACCCTATAATAAGCGCGTCTCTCCGCGGATTTCCGGCCGTTTTTTGCGTCTTTTTCAACCTCAGACTTCCTGACCGCGACAGGCAAATCGGGCTGTTTTCGGGAAAATGACTTGGCACATTCTTAGTGGCATGGGCGTCCCGCCCATGTAATATTTAAGAAATCACGGGCAAGATGCCCGTGCCACGATTTAAATTGTGCCAAATCATTTTCCTGCGACGTCAGGAAGTCTGAGGCTCAAATCGGAGCCGGGGCCGTTCGCATTCCGCGCAGCTTGGCCAGACCGCGTCCGGCCCCGAACAGCGCCGCCGCACCGCTCAAACCCAGCAGAATCGTGAGCCCTTGCAGAACGGTTTTGACCAGCGGATTGTCCATGGCCATAGTACGCAGAACATTGCGCCATTCGCCAACGCGACCGCGGAACAGGAAGAGGGTCGGTCGTGTAACCAGGCGTATTCTGCTGAAACCCTTGGCGCCCTTGCGCAGACACAGACCCAAGAGGCGATCGGCATTGCGCGCGCCGCCTGTCATCAGGGCCAGGGCCTGCTTTCCGCCCACCTGCAGCGCCGCAGCGGTTTTCCAGGGTTGGCGCGCCGTGCCTTTTGCCAGCGCGGCAAGATCGTCGACAGTATCCACATGGCGCATCATGACCGGGAGGCCGCCCGTCGGCGCCTGGCGCATGACGGCGGCCATGTGACCCATGGTTTTACGAGCCGGCGCCCAACGGCGGGTCTTGCGCACCTTGCCCATGATGGAGGCCAGATGGCGTCCGAACGGTCTGCTGATGGCGCCGACGCGGCGCAAGCCCTTGAAGACCGTCAGCACCGGCTGCGTCGCCACCCCCGCCGCCGTCGAACCGGGTTCCGGAAGAAAAGTGGCGGCCGTCGCCGCGATGCCGGCCGCCGAAAGAGCCATGATCACTTTATCGCTCTCTTCGCCGCGCACGGTCTTCCACCCTTCTTTCCCGAGATCGCGCAAATCGCCAATCACCAGAAAATCGCTTATTGTTTTGCCGATCATACTTTCCGGGGAATCGCCGTTCCCCGTAAAGAAGGCCCCCATGAAGTCCTTGGCCCTGCGGGACCAACGATTGTATTCCCGTTCCATTTCCTCCACAGCAGCGCGTATTTCATTCTCGTTTGGCATATTTTGCTCCACCAGAACGGCCTTGCCCAGAATCATCGCCTCGGTTACACGCCCCTGCTCCTTCAAGTCTGCGATTTCCGGCAGATAGTCGTGATCCGGCATGGAGTTCATCGAGCGTATCAGGGCCGCATCCGGATCTTGCCAGGTAGTCGCAACCGCAAAGGACAAGAAAAAGAACGAGGCCGCCATCGCCAGCCGCACCACGATTTTCGCACCCAGCCTCACGCGACTCATCATCATAATATCGTTCCTTCCCTGGTTGATTGCCCTACGCTAATAAAGCCGACGTCTCGCAGAATTTCCGGCGCGCCTCGCAAATAAAGGAAGGCGAAAGCGTACCGGGCGATTTCGCGAGACGGCCGCGCCCGAAAATTCTTCGCAACAGCAACGCCACGCCGTGGTTCCTGCTCGAACATGCGGACCAAACCTCGTGTCCGATGGATGCCGCCGCCAAGCCGAAACTGGGCGCTTGTGTCGTCATATCGTGCTTCCTTTCTTGCCGCGCACCTTGCCGCTGTCGAGTCTTCACATAATAAGCGCGTCTCTCCGCAAATTTCCGGTCGATCTTTAGGGTTTTTCAAATCTTTGCCGGGACCGTTCGCATTCCGCGAAGCCTGGCCAGACCGCGTCCGACAGTTCACGGTTTTTCTGACTTCCTGAGCGCATTCCATTTTTAAGCTGTGAACCGTGAGGCTTACGTAATGCTTCATACCACGAAGGACACAGAGAACACGAAGGAGGCCAGGCTGGAGCCTGGCGGTCCCGGGATTGCCTGACAAGCCGGTGTCTGGCCTTGAAAAGCCGTCCGCGGGTTTTCTATGGCCTGACACCATCCGGTTTTGAAAACCTTCGTGTCCCTTCGTGGTAGATCCTCCGGCAATCTCTGCGTTCTTTGCGGTCTCTGCGGCAAAATCGGACTCCTGTCCGTAATTCTGTAGCCGTTCACGGGTCAGAGTTCACAGTTCACGGTTTTTTCACCATTTTATTCTTGATGTTTCTCTTGATTTTTTGTCAGTCTCCGTAATCTGAGGGTTGCAGGCGGCCGTGCGAGAGGTCAGGCGAACGCGGTTCTTGCGCACTTCGTAGCATGAGGATATTGGGAAGCACAATGAAAGTTACGGAGCACATCATTGCCGATTTACAAGCCTCGCTGAGAGATGAGTGCGCCTCTGTTCGCGCCGATCAGGGGACTGAGCGCTATTATGTCGGCTCCGTATGGTTTGGCGACTGGTTCAGGAACGCCGACCGCGGGTGCTTCGGAACCTGCGAGAAGCCCAATCATAACGCAGCCGTTTCCCGTCGTTCCCTCGACCGCCAGATCATGACACTTGCGCCTGTAACCACGAACAAGCATGCGCGACAGGCCGTGTCGATACCGCGCGGCACGATACCCGGCGGCAAGTTTTCCATTAGCTTCCTGCTGCCTCGCATCAAGCTTCAGGCCAGGCGCCAAACGCTCGATGCGTATTTTCAGTACCGCTGCCGACTTTCGGAGCAAACCGTGCGGGACATGGTCACGATGATGAAAGGGGCGAGTTAAGTGCCATGAACATCAGAAACGCCGTCCAATTACTTGCCGAAGACGCCACGGTTACTCAGGAACTCTTCGAGGAAATAGAGCGCATTGCGCGCAGAACCGTCCAGGATTCCGAGCAGCTTGGCCGAACCGAAGCGGCTGTCTCCGACGACCTGATTCACGATCGCGCCGGCGATTTTGTCGTGGCCTTGTCGAAAAAGGAAATATCCGGCGTTATCAAGTCGGTTTCCGATCTGAACAGAGAGTTCAAGCGATGGCTGACCCGCCGCAACTCCCCCGAGCATAGTGAACTGTGGAACGCGGTAAGCGAAGCTTTGCTGACATTGGAAAAGGAGGGGGCGGTGTGCAGGGCTCCCTCGCACGCGAAGTACAACAACAGCAACGCCACGCCGTGGTCCCTGTGCGAACATGCGGGCCAGACCTCGTGTCCGGTGGATGACACCGCCGCGGCCGCCGCCAAGCCGAAACTCGCCGCCAAGGGAGAAAAGAACCGCGTGCTCACGCTTTCCGAAGCCCGTGCATTCGCGCTGAATCTGCTGGCCCTGTACCAAGGGGAAGTCGCCATGAGTGAACTGGTCGGGCGCATGGCCGAATGCCTGCCCATGTTCGATGCGAACACCAGCCTGAATGCAAAAGTCGCCCCGGAAAGCGACGGGAACGATACGCTGCAGGATCGGACCGAGGACGCGCAGTGGTTTGGGGATTATGATTTTTTGGTCCGGGAGGAGGCCCAGTCCGCAACCGAATCCGTTTGGGAGGGGGCCGGTGCAATCGACAGAGGCAAGCCTCCAAACACCATTCGGGGGCGGAGCGTGCTGTGCGGCTATTTTCTGCCGAAAGAGGTTTTCGGGCGCAAGGTAAAGCTGGAATCGCTCGGTCCGTCCAGCACGGTTCAAGATATCGTCAAGGACTTGCGGCGTCTGATGGCTACTTGTCTACCCAAATCTGGAAACGATCGGCTGGGAAAGTGGCTCGCCAGCCGTATCATTGGCGCAATACTGGAAAATCTTTCGCGAAAATGTTCGGAAAACGGCTTCAGTTGCCCCTTATACTCAAACAATGCAAGCAACGACGCAATAAATTCCCGGTGTCCGAACAACACGCAAGGAACGCAGCCATGAAATCAACCGACGAAAGATTGGCTTTGCTGAACGCCCGCCTGAACGCCATGTCACGCTCTGAGAGAATCAGGCAGCCTGACAACGGATTCGTGTTGAAGGCAGGCCAGCTATGGGTGCCAAACCCTGTCCCTGACGCCAATAGCGGCGAGGAAGACGGGATGCCGACCTGGCTGCTGCTGCTGATAGAAGAGGCGGACGAAGGCCTGTTCAACGCCGTGCCGGTCTTTCATTGGACCGAACTGGCGGATGACGGCGACTTGTTGCTGTCCGAGCGACTGGCGGGAATTGAGCTGGCCGCGTCCCTTCCTTTGGAATCCACCGTGGACCGTTCGGCTCTGTATGTTTGCGAAGGGCGTTTCCCGGAATCGGTAGTGGAGCATATCCTGTCCGCCCGTGCCGTGAGCGACGATCCCATTGAGCGCAACCGCTTTTGCTGGGGCGTGGTAAGC
>CAZYAW010000153.1:0-7892 GCA_964646045.1 uncultured Victivallales bacterium
CACGATGGCGTCCTGGAAGCAGCCGGTCAGGTAGGCGAAGTCCTCCGGCGTCAGTTCGGGCCGGACGCTTTCGAGTTCGCGCAGCGCTTCGCGCGCGGCGGCGTCCGCCTCCGCGCTGTCGCGCAGAAACGTGTCGAGCGCCACGCCGGCGGCCCCCACCTGCCAGAGCTTGAAATCCTGGTGGACAAGGTCGTCGTATGGTTTGTCAACCACGAGTTTGCCGGGCTCGGTCGCGAAAAGCGTCCAGGCCCTGTTACGAGCGCGGGGCGCCCATTTGCCTACGGAAAGTCCGCTGTGATCGATCAGACCCAGCCGGGAGGCGCTCAACCCCTTCGTGATGATCTCGCCGCTCTTCTTGAGCGCGGAAACGACGGCGGGCGCCGCCGCGGCGCCGAAGCGCCGCGTACACCAGTCCAGCCAGCATTCGTCCATGGGCCGCGCGGGCTCCCATAGCGCCTCGCCCACGGCAAGGACGTTGATGGCGTTGACATCGTCGAGCGTCCTCAGCGGTGTCAGCATCTGCTCGTCGAGACGCGCATAGACGACTTCGGCTCCGAGCTCGACGGCCGTCTTCGCGCCGCGGACATGCGGGTCGGGATAGGACGAGGGCAGCTTGCCGGCGCCGAAGTACTCGCCGTCGGTGGTGTTGATGGACAGGCCGAAACGCCCCGAGGTTACCTGACGCTTCAGGTCTTCGGAGAGATAGCCCATCACCGGCGCATGCGGCCAGCAGCAGTTCTCCCAGGCATTGTCCTCGACGGCGATGACGGAGGGATGGCGACTCAGTATCCGGCGCAGCAGGCTAAGCTGACGCGCATTGACACCGCAGACGTGGGTCCAGAATAAAAGCTCCTTGCCGTGCCGGCTGCACGCGTCGGTGAGGCCTTCCAGATGGGCGCCGAGCGCGCGCTCGGCGACCGCTTCGTCCCGACAGGGGAAGACGGCGACGGCATTCCCCCAGAACCAGTCGCATTCCAGGGAATGGTGCAAGAGCGCGTCCACCTGGGGGAAATGCGTGAAGATCGCGTCTGCGAGGGCGCGGTGCGCATCCCGCGCCGCGTCCGGGAAACCGGGCAACTCGCGCTTTCCGTCGTAGTGCTCACGGACCTGCGCCATCGTGTAGGGTGGAGGCACAAAGGCCTGGTGAAAAAGGCAGATATCCAGCCCGTAGCTCTTGATCCGGTCGAACGTGGACTGGAACATCGGAACCTTGAAACGGTCCACCGCCACGCCGTCTTCGGTCAGTGTGAACGGCAGCGTCTGCCGGCCGATCGACGTGCCCTGCGTCGGGGTGCAGCCGATAATGACGCCGTTGAAGCCCAGACCGGGCAGATCGACGATGTCGCGGTCGAAAAGGTCGGGCCGGCACACCGGACTCCAGACGCAGCCGGCCGACATGACCACGTACCGCTTGGGCACGAGCGGCGCGCGGCGGGCCGGCCAGTTCTCCGTCGGTTTGCCTTGGGCGAGACAGTCGGCGATATGGTACATCGCGTAGAGCCTGGCCCGTTCGGTGTCGCCACGCAGGTTCACCACGGCGGGATCGTCGCCGAACACCTCGACCGCCCAGGCGTCGTCCTGCGCGGTCGAGGCCCGGCCCCGCGATGTCGGCGCCGCCGTCCCGTCCAGGTCCAGCACCCATCCGTAGTCGCGCAGACACGAATCGGTGACGGCGCGCTCATGGAGGACATCCACCGGGCACGGCGATTTTTCGTGAATCCGCTCCACGCCCCTGCGGACGGCGGAACATGTAACGGCGGGCAACAGGATGGCGCCGACGGCGCCCTTCGAGGCCTTGGCGTTCACGCCTGACTCCCCGATGCGCCGGGGTATAAATTGACGCCGATCTGGCTGCGACATGGAAGGCTCCTTTAGCTGTTACGGTTTCGTCTCAATACCATGCTTCCGTCTATGTCCGGCCTTTCGACGGATCCGAGCCATGGCCCTCTGTCGTCGCCTCGTCTTGCGGCAACGGCGCAAACCGCCAATCGTCCCGCAACGACTCGCGGCTTGCGTTCAACAGCCCATCCCGAGGGAACTTGCTCTGCTGTTCTTCGATCCGGGAGGCTTCGACCAGCAGGGCATGCTCTTCCGGTGGGCGCCGGAAGGAACCGTCCAGAAACGGATCGCGCGTGTCCGTGCGAATCCGGCGGAGCCGGTCCGCCAATTCGCGTTCGACGGTTTCGAACGCCTGGCGGCCGGCCAGGTTGGTCTGTTCGAGCGGGTCGACGTGTAGGTCGTAGAGTTCGAATTCGGGGCGCGGCCGGCAGTGGTCGTTGCCGTAGTCGCGGCGCGACAGGCCGCTTTCGGCATCGGCCAGCAGCACGGCCGGTCCCGGCATCAGGTTATGGATGTACTTGTACCGTTCGGTGCGAATGGCGCGCTTGGTGTCGTTGTCGTACACGTTCGTGCCGCAGAAGATATCGGAACGGGGTTCGTACGCTTCGCCCCGCAGGAGCGGCAGGAACGACCGCCCCTGGATGTCGTCCGGAACGGCCGCGCCTGCGGCTTCCAGAATGGTGGGAAAGAGATCCACGTTGGCGATCATCTCGTCCCGCGCGCGTCTCCCGGAGAAGCCGCGCGGCCAGCGCATCAGCAGCGCGACGTTGATGCCCGGATCGTAGAGGGTGGATTTCGCGCGCGGGAACGGCGAGCCGTGGTCGGAGACGAACAGCACCAGCGTGTTGTCCGCGAGTCCCGACTCGTCCAGCGCGTGCAGGATTTCGCCGACCGCCTTGTCCATGTCGCGGATGCAGCCGTCGTACTGCGCGAGATCTTCCCTGGCGCCGGGCGTGTCCTTAAGCCATGGCGGCAGGGACACGCGCGACGGGTCCTCCGGCGCGTAGCCGTCGCACGGCCTATGCACCTCGAAAAATCCGGTGCGCAAGTAGAAGGGCTGCGCCTCGCCCGCCCGTTCCCGGAGGAACCGGGCAACGCGGGGCGCGACGGATCGGCAGCGGTTCCCCAGTTTCGGATCTTCCGTATGCTGAAATCCGAGATCCTGAAGCCGATCCGGACGCACTTCGTGCTGATAGCCCATGAGAAACGTCGCGTATCCGGAAGCGCCGAGCGCCTGGGCGAGTGTCAGATTGTTCGGATCCCAATTCCATCCCAGGTTCACGTTGCCCATCAGGCCGTTGACGTGGGGGTACTTGCCGGTGATCATGGCGCCGCGGCTGGGCGAACAGAAGGGCGCCGCGGCGAAGCACCGGGTGAACCGCACGCCGGTTTCGGCCAGGCCATCCAGATTCGGCGACTGGACGGAATCGAATCCGTAGCATCCCAGCCGCGTACCGAGATCGTGCACCGCGATCCAGAGGATGTTGGGTCGTTGAGGATCGCGTGCCGTTGGGCTCGCGCTCATGCCGGAAGACGCCTTCGGTTCGGATGGCTCCGGAAACACTCCCCGCCGGGTTCCGGCGTTCGGTTCCGATACTATAGACGGTGTCTTGCGCATGGCCATGGATTCCTCCTTCGTTCACCCATCGTTCTGTCAAGCATTCCGCCCCGGTTGCGGGGCTCATCGACGTGTCATCCGCCTTCGCGCAAGGCTACGGCGGACAGGTCAAGTATTTGTGGCGAATCGGTTGTTCTCCCCCAGGCGTTAGGCTAACCCCTTCCTAACGACTAACGCCTAGCGCCTAATCCCTAGCGCCTAGCGCCTAGCGCCTCGCGCCTCGCGCCTCGCGCCTCGCCCATGCATGTTCCTCTGCGCGATCAACGGACCGGCCTGTCGCGCGGGCCCGCACGGTTCTGGCCGTTCGGAGCCTTCGGCGGGCCGTCATCGCCGAACTCGTTGAACCCCCAGTAGCCCGCACAGCCGTCGGGAGGCGAATCGAGCGGAGCGCGATGCCGGGTCGCTATGGCCTCCGCCGTCAGGGCGCGGTTGTAGAGTCGGACTTCGTCCAACAGCCCCGGCAGCAGGTAGCCCGCGCGATCGTCGGCCCGGTCGCCGAGGCGAAGATGGCCGCGGCCGGGACGGCGGGGACGGTCGACCGTCTTTTCCGCGACCTGTCGGCCTTCATGATACACGGCGAGCGTCTGCCCGTCGTACGTCATCGCCAGGTGGCGCCACACGCCGGCCTCCAACAGGCCGGACGGGCTCCGGGCTTCGAAAACATGGTCTTTCCCGCCGCCGATGTTCAGGTAGGCGCCGACGCGGTCGCCCATGACGACGAGCCCATAGTGTCCGTCGGTCCATTCGTTGCCGTTCTTGCAGACAACCCAACGGCGATGATCCACACCGTGGCCCGCCGGCACGCGGTCGAGCTTGATCCAGGCTTCAACGGTCAGCTCCAGCGGATCGAGCGCGGGCGCGGGCGGCACATCCACGCCGTTGCCGGCCTCCGCGCAGGCGTAAGCCTTGCCCTTGAGCCCTTCACGGTAGACTGGACGGCGACTCGCAAGCGGCAGCGTGGCGACGAACTGGTTGTCCTTCCATGTGTGCCAGCTTTCTTCGCTTTGATGCATCATCAGCGGCCTCGGTACATTGTGAACCGTATTGCTCTCGATCAGAAACCCCTTGCTGCCCTGGTCCAGATACAGCCCGAAGATGGGGCCGCCGTGCTCGGCCCAGGGGCCGCGTTGCAGGTTGTGAATGCGATTGCCCCGCACGATCGTCCCCGGCTGGGCCCCCAGCGTGTAAATGCCGCCGCCGTCGGCCAGCTCCCGCATCACGTCGCGCACATGGTTGAACGCGATGACGTTGTTCCTGGCGTCCGTGGCATTGGGATTCCACAGCCACCCCATGGAGATGCCCGTGTAGGGCATATCGTAAATCTCGTTGTGTTCGATGCGCGTCCCTTCCGTAATGCCGGCCCAGATCCCGACGGCGCCGAAGAAATCGGCGCCGCAGCGGTAGATCCGGTTGTCGGCCACACGCGTGTCTTTTGCGGCCCGTCCGGTTTTTACAAGGGCGTTGGGATGACCGGAGCGGCCGATCATGACGGCGTTGGCGGCGATATCGAAGAAGCGGCTATGTTCGACGGCGCTGCCGCGGCACAGGTCGGAGAAGCGCACCCCCGATCCGCCCAGAGCGGAGAATACGCAGGCATGGAAGACGCAGTCCTCGGCCGCCTGCAGGATGACCGCCGCTTCCACCGGTTTCCACGGAGGTTTGTTCCAGATGGGCATCGGCGTGTAATGCGCGGCCTGCAGGCCGAGGTAGCCGTGCTCGGGCAGCGGCCAATGCGCGTGCGAAAAGTGCAGATTCTCGAACCGCAGCGCCCGCACGGGAGCGTCGTCCGCACCCGCGATGAGGACGATCTGTTCCAGCAGGGGGATCATGACCTCCGCGGTCGTCATGTCTTCCTCGGGCCGGGGATAGTAGGTGACCGTCCCGCTCTGGCGGTCCAGATACCATTCGCCGGGTTCATCCAGTTCCTCCAGGGCGTTCTCGAAGAAACAGGCGACGCCCCGCTTGGCGACCAGGGCGGGATGCGGCCCGTGATAGGGGCCGGCGATGGTCGCGGTTCCCGCGGCCGGATCGGACGCCGCCAGCGGTCGGCGCAGGATCGCCCAGCGTCCCAGCGACACCGCCTCGACATCGCCCACATGCTTCCAGTCTTTCAGGATACCCCGCGGCACTTGATAGACCAGAGGAGCGGACGAACTGCCGCCGGTGACATTCTCCAGTCGAAAGTACGGCGTACGGGCGCGCACGGCGCGCCGCCCGTTCACGTAGAGTTGCCGGAACAGGATGGGCTTGGCGTTCCGCAGCGGCGCCGACGCCGTCCAGGTATCGCCGGCGCCTTTCCGCCACCCCGTAATCCGCCGGCCGCCGCTGATCACCGTCGGCCGGTCGGCGGCTCCGCGGTACGTCACGGAAAACCGCGCCGTCCCGGAATCCTCCGGTCCGAACGTCAACGGCTCATCGAGAAAATAGACCCCGCCGCCCACATGTACGGTCACGTTCGCGGTCAGCCCGTCGCGCACGAGCGCCCGTACTGCGTCGCGCGCCGCCGTCAGCGTCGCGAACGGCTTCGCTTGCGTGCCGGGGTTCGCGTCGGCGCCCTCGGGCGCCACATGGAAATCGCGCGCCGAGAGAGACAAGGCGGTCTGGCATATCAGCCCCGCGATCGGCAGGCAATGCATCCGTTTCGCTCTAATTCTTCTGCGTTTTCTCATGGGTTTTCCTCCGGTGGCCTTTCGGTTGGACAGACTCCGGGTTCATCCGAGGACCGACGTCGCTCGGTCCAAGCGGTTGAACACCCAGTTCAAGAGCGGGCGAGCCCTCCTTGAAACGAAGGTCGCCCTTCGAACTGTCGGCGAACAGCGGATCGGCGCGTCGCGCGGCATTCTCCGGCAGCCCGCGATACCGTCCCGCCTGGCTGTAGAACACGTTCCGGCCCCACTTCGTCACCGCCCCGCCGTGCTCCACGGAGATGGCGCCGCCGGCCCGGATCGCCGTCTTCTCGACCGTGATGTTCCGACTGCGCGGAAAGGTCAGCTTGCAGTCCTTCTCAGCCGTGAACAGGTTGTTGCCAAACGTGTTGTCGTGGGCCAGGTGAACCTGTACGGGCCACGCGCAGTTGACCGCCACATTGTTCTCGACCCGGATGCCGTGGCCGAGCTCGTCGATGTAGTAGGCGTGGGCGTTCTTCCCCTTGACGACGTCCCGCACGATGTTGCCGCGGATGACGTGGTCCCGACCGGTGCTGTAGAACGCCCCGCCGTCGTCGAGAACGCACATCGCGTTTTGGACCAGGTTGCGTTCGTACCGGTTGCTCACGCCCTTGCACTCGATGCCGACATAAGGCACGTCGATTACCGCGTTATGAGACACTTCGTTGTCATGGCTCAGCTTCGGATTTTTCCAGCAGTCGTCGGTACTGATGCCGATCGCGCTCACGTAGATTTTACCGATTCCCCTGACGTGGTTGCCGACGATGCGGCCGTGCGAGCCCCGTACGGCATAGATTCCGCCCGCTCCCGTATTCTCGATCCGGCAGTTCTCGACGACGTTCCGCTCGCCCATCATGAGTCGGATGGCCTGGCCGCCCGCAGCGGTTATGTGCAGGCCGTTGAAGGTGCAGTTCCGGGCGAACACGGCCTCCACGGCCCCTTGGAATACGCCGGCGGCCCAGCCGCCGGCCTTGAGCGGCGTGGTCGTGCAGCGGAGATGCAGGCCCTTGACGGAAATGCCCGTCACGGGAGCCGTTGCCGTGCCTTTGATGGAGATGATCGACTCGGTCGTCGGAGCGACGACCGTGAGTCGCTCGATCTCTTCGCCCGGCTTCGGCCAGTACACGATCTTGCCGTGCGTCCGGTCGAGATACCACTGTCCCGGCTCGTGCATACCCTGCCGGATGTTCCAGACGACGTAGCGGTGTACGTCGAACGCTCCGGGCGGATATCCGGTCGGGTTGGAGAAGTGCAGCGTCTGCGTCTGCGCGTCGTGCGACTTGACGCCGACCATCGACGAGTCCCAGGAGTGCAGGATGTCGAGTTCCGCGTTCTTCACATCCAGCCACGGGCCGAGGTCGCTTTTCCGGTACCGGAGTTTGAGTTTCAATTCGGGCTTGTCCGCGCCGCGAAACCCGCCGCCGTCGGTCGTGTGCCATCGCGCATCGAACCGCGTGAGATGCGTGAACTCCCCGGTCTTCGGAAGGCGGGCGCGGGGGCGCAACTCGCCGTCGATAACCAGCGAGCGGAAGTCCCACGTGCCCTCCTTCACGCCCGGCAGCATCGCGGCCCAGAACTTCTCGCCGTCCTTCTGCCATCCGGTCACGCGGCGCCCGCCATAGAGCGCCGGCGTCTCGCCCGCTGCCGCCTCGATCGCGAGTCCCGAATCGGCCAGCTCCAGCACGAGCGCTACATTGTAGTACGTTCCGCCGCGAACGACGATCCGCCGTTCTGCGTCCGGCTTGAGCTCCCGCGCGGCATCCCGTGCC
>CAZYAW010000154.1:0-5132 GCA_964646045.1 uncultured Victivallales bacterium
GGCGGTTTCGTCGACCGTCGCTTCCAGCATCGCTTCGGAAAAAGGCGGGGCGGTGCGCTTTTCTCTTCCCGTCGCCTTGTCCATCACGCGTGTCTGCCAAGGGTGATACGGGCTGTTGCATGTCAAAATGTTGGTGGTATCATTGCTGAACAGGACGTTGTAGGGACTTCTCATATTTGCGTTCCTTTTCTCCTCTTGGCTATGTTTCGACTTTCCAGTGCATGGACAATGACGCGCGCGACCTCGTCGCCCTGGGCCTGCTGTCCGATTGTGTTGTAGTGGACATCGCCGGGTTTCGCCCACCACTCGGGCTGATTGGGATCATTCTCGACCCAGGCGTAGGTCGCATTCTTGTGGCATCCTTCCTCCGGCAGACGGGTCCAGGCGTCACGGGCGGATGCCTTTATCGAATCGGTCTCTCCTTTGACTCTGAATGGAACAAGGAAAATTAGCGCCAAAGCAATGATCTCTGCAAACAGATAATGACTCTTCATATTCTCATCCTCCTACCCCCCAGCCACCCACACCGGCGACGACCAGGCCATTTCGCCGTCAACCTGGGTTACACGCAAATAGTAGTACAGGTCTCCGGCGTCGGGCGCGTCGTCGAGTTCGTCGTGGAACTCGAACGTTGCTTCTTCGCTGCGCGGCCGGCAGGTATAGATGTCCCGGTTGTTGCGGACGATGTCGATCGTGGCCAGCTCCGCGGTCCCCGTGACGGACGCGCGCACATGCACCGGCCCGCTCTCGGAGGCGTCGCGCCGGATTTCTCCGCCCATCGGGGCGCCGTTCACCCACGTTTCCAGAAGAATGCGCGCTCCGGAGGTGGCGTAGCAACGGCGGTCCCACATGGCCTGGAAGATGGCCTCGCGCGTAAGTTCCGTAGCCCACACGGCGGCCAGCGGGCTGCTGCGCCACGACCCGTACGGCGTGTGCCCGGTATGCGTGTCGTGGGCGTCCGAGGAGCCGATCACCCCGAGGCGATACCCGCGAGCCAGCGCGTCCTGATAAAAGGAGCCTTCCGCGACCAGGCCCTTAAATACTCCGTGTCGCGCCGCGACGCCAAAGGGCATGTCCGGCTTCTCGAAATTGCCGTGGCAGGAGGCGATTTCCACAAGGCGTTCGACGCGCGGATCGAAGTATTGCCAGTCGATGGCCATGGGCGGGGAGGCGAGCTGATGCGGGATGAGCAATCCGCCGTGCTCGGCCACCCAGTCCCAGACGCCCTGGAGATCGCGCCGACCGTCACAGTACGGCACGTCCAGCGTTTTGAAGTAGGCGTTGCGGTCGCCGAACGGAGCCGGCTTGCTGAATTCGGTGCCGAGCAGCGTAACGAACCGGTGGGGCTCGTTGTATCGGCCCGCATATTCTTTCGCAATATCCCACTGGGCGGGATCGTCGGCCAGCCCGTGATCGCCGGACGATGCGAAATCCAGGGCGGCATAATCGCGGGCGTAGCGGTAAAGAAAATCGATCGGCAGTCGCCCGTCCGACTCGGTGGAGTGCGAATGGATTTCTCCCCAGTACAGACGGCGTTCGGGGACCTCTCGGCAACGGATGGGGTTGCTCCGTCCGCAAATGCCGGTCGCAGGGTCGCGGGCGACAATGCGGAAGGCGCTCCCGGTCGGCGCGGAAGGACCTACGTTGGAGAGGATAACGCGCTTCACACCGGCATCGGCGGCCGTTACGTCCACGGTCGCGACGGGATCACAGGGCGATGACTCGCTCTCCCGGGCGGACGGCGTCTGAACGGGCGCTCCGCCACTCGTGGTGGTCAGATCGATATTCCCCGCATACGCGAATTCGCCCGGGGCACGGCAGGGATAGCCCACCTCGTCGTCGGCGCGAATCACCAGCGCAAGCGGCTGACCGGGTTGCACCACCGACGGAGCCACAAGGGCCAGGCGTGCCGCCGAGCCGTTCGTCACCCGGAGGACCGGCGTGTCGGCCATGACGATGGGGTGGGCGTCGGCCGACGGCCACACCCCGATCCTGAAGCGCAAATCCGCCATATCCTTGTTGGTGAATATCCCGGGACTTCCACAGGAGGTGTCGCCCATCGTAAGGGTCAGCGTATCGCCTTCCCGGAGCGATCCGTCGGCGACGCCGACGACCAGTTCGGTGAGAGGGTAGGGGCGCGTATAGAGCCGCAAGGTCGCTTGCGTGGACGACGCCTCGACGCTGACATAGCCCTCTTGGTTCGGGCAGCGGGTTTGCATCCGGCCCCCGTTTGAAAGATGCGGTTGCTGTACGCGAATCTCCCCGCCCGCCGAGATTCCGCCCGGTCCGATGACGAGATTGAGGGAGAAGGTTGCGTACGATGCAACGGGGACGGAGCCGTCCGGAATCAGTTCCGCTTTGCCCCATGCGCCGTGCTCCGCCACGTTGGTCAGGTTGCGGACGCTCTTCCCCAGGCCGGGATGCCCCAGGCTGTATTCCGAGAGGGCGGACAGCGTGTTCTCAAGATAGAAGCGGTCACGTTCATCGCCGTTCAGCAGCCGCTCGATGGCCTCGTCGTCCACGATGATGTGGTCGGGCGGCACGTCGCGCGAGAAGTGCATCCCAAACACGAGACTGACGAAGTCGGGTTCCGCGTCCCAGAGGTGGCACGACACCGTTTTGCCGTTCTCGGAGCGTCGCCCTTGCAGGTAGTAGCAGGCGAGGAAGCGCCGCAGGTTGTAGCGCAGATTCTCGCCAGGCGTGGCCGACGATGTCGGACCGACGGCGAGAGAACCGAGTTTGACGGGGTTCAACGAAATTCCGAGCCGTTCGGAATTCAACTCGTGAAACAGGTCGCGCGCCACGGAGGACGGAAGGATGCCGCTCCGGCTCGGTTCCAGGCCGACGGGGAATTTGGCCGCGTTGGCGGCTGATAGCTCCGATTCGAGATTCCGGAGCTGCCGCAATGCCGACGCGATATCTTCCGCCGTCTCCAACCCGTCGAGCAGAGATGTTTCCACGCGCACCAGGGATGCGCCGACACGATCGGCCTGACGCAGCGCGTCAATTACACGCGCCGGCAACACATCGTCCGCGTTGTGCACGAGGCTGATGACGCCGACGGCAAGGCCTGCGGCCTGGCAGCGGTCGGCCAGATCAAACAGCCCCGAGTCCTGCTCGGCGGCATACAAGGCCACCGTGCGGATGCCAAACTCGGCCAGTCGGCGCAGTTGAGCGCCCGTATAGACTGCGGGATGCGGGCGCAGTGGATAAGTGATATTGAAGAGATCCATCTTCATCTTCCAGGCCTTCCCTCAATTGGTCTTCCATCCATGGCTTGTGCGGAAACAGACGCAACGTCTGTTGGCCGGTTTCCAGTGCGGCAAACGGTCCGGGCAGAGGCTTCCCGCCGGATCACCGTGTCGATGGGCGCGTGCAGCTTGATGCCTCCGATTTCGTGACCATGTTCCAGCTTCGCTAATTCATTTCATCATCCGATTCCCGCGTCGATGTAGATGACCTCCCGTTCATCGCTCGATACCATGGTCAACTCGACCTCATTCGAGCCCTCGACGATGGCATCCGGCGGAAGAACCCAGGCGCGGCGATGCGCATCTGTCGGGGAAATCATCCGATCGAAAGGATTGCCGAAGAAACGCATCAGGTCATCCGAAGGATCGAGTGACCGGCCGTTCAAGCGCAACGTCACGGCATGGTTTTCCGCAAGCGGGTCCTTGAAATGAATCCGTATCCGACCGGGCTGCGTCGCACGCGGACCGCCGAGGTCTTCGGTCGACATCTGCATTGTGAAACGCCGGGGCTCGCCGGGCCGAATCGTGCGCGGCAACTGGCTGTAGTAGGATGCCCTGCCCAGCATGTAGCTGCGGGGCTGGCGCGCCACGTAGGCCCTGTCCGTAAGCTTCTTCAACACATGGAAGGGCGGTTCCATGACGGGGACATCCATGCGATGGCCCATGCGGTAGTATACGAAGTTCCACAAACTCAATCCATCCGCACCCTGTTGGTACGCCAGGTGCGCGGTGGTGTAAAATTGCTGATCGCTGGTGCGAGGATTGCCGTTGGTGCCATAGTTGTGGTCCTTCAGGAAGTAACGGTGGCTGCCGGCGGTGTGCGACATCTCGAGGTACAAACTGGATTCGGGCAATCGCTCACGAACAGCGGCGACGCCGGTGCACTGCGTGGTGTCGTACCAGATGCCAAGGTTGAACATGTCCACGCCGGCTTCAGCCAGACGTTCGACATCGATCCCCGTGGTCGGATGGGCCTTCATCTCGATCGGAATGCGGACACAGAGATGCCGTTTCTGTCCGGGCCTGCCAGCATCGAGCGCCTCGCGCACTTCGCGGACAAAACCGGTGATGATCTCGATGCGTTCCTCGTGACTGGGACCATCATCGCGAAACAAAGTGTGGTCGCGCAGGAAATCGAGTTCCAGGCCGGCCAATTCGTATTTCTCCGCCAGCTCGCGCAATAGAGCCAGCTTATGCGCCCGCACCTCGGGTCTGGACCAGTCCATACCGCGCTTATGGTAGTAACCTTCATGCTTCCGGTGGTCCGGATCGATATGCCACTCCGGGTGTTCGCAGTACAGGCGGCAGGAGACCAGCGATCGCTGGACCTTCTCCTCGTAGTACTCCTGCATGTGAACGTCATTCAGCCGCAGGCTGACGAATGGGGCCATGCCATGCTTGCGGCAGGTATCCACCAGCACCTGAACCATATCCCCGCCTTCGTACACGTACTTGTCGTAGTCGCCCCAGCCTCCGACGTCGAGACCGGTGCGTTTTTTCCACCGCTCGTAGAAATCCGGGTCCACCTGGCTCTGCCACCAGGGAACCCAGCCCATGCCGGGACTGAGCATATAAGCGTCAACACCGCTGCCGGCAACCTCTTCAATAGTAGCTACGAGCATCTCCTCCGTGAAAGGTTCACCTTTCCCATGGAAAGGACTAACTACACCTGCCGAATTCGTAGTATCGTTGTTATATAATAAATGAAATGGCGCCTTTAAACCAGATTTTGAAGACAAGTTGAATCCCGGAGTAAGGCCAAATGTGGCGCCACTCATTGTGGTTGCAGCTCCTGTCAGCAAGGTAGTTTTTACAAAATTTCTGCGTTTCATTTTTTATGTTATTACGATATTATGGAATTTTAAATTATTTAATCGCTAC
>CAZYAW010000155.1:0-12178 GCA_964646045.1 uncultured Victivallales bacterium
GGACGTTTCGCCCCGCAGACGCTTTTGCATCTCGGCGTACGCGCCGGCATCGTGGCCGTCTATGCCGCCATGGCCCGCCAACGCCGCCACGCCCGTCGGTCGTGACAGCGAAACATGCCAAGTATATGGGCGCAATGTTGCACGCACAACCTGACCTGTGCGCGAAGGCATGATCCTCCGGTCCCGATATCCGTTTTCAATCAACGAATTGAAAACACTGGAGGAATAAGAAACGATTCTTTCTGCGCTACTACTCAGGTAGTCAGGAGTCAGTCGGGCCTCGTGATTTCGCAGGCTCCATTAGGTTTTTCGGGGGACTGAATATCCAATATCCAACAAGGAATTTCCAACCGACCAAATTTTTGTGTATTTGCCTTGGATAGTGGATATTCCTTGCTGTGCCTCGCCATAGCCGCAGGCGACGGCGGGTTGGCTGTTGGACATTGTTCTCAGAGACAAGCGAGCGCCAAAGTACGGCGCAACGGACGGGAATACAAGCGCGATTTTCATGTCGCGAACCGCGGCCGCCACGCATTGACGCTTGCCGAGTCCGCAGCGATCCTGTACTAGTTTTTACAAGCATACAGACGCATGGCGGCGGCGACGCTATGACCGAACAACCATAAAGCCCGACGGAAGGCAAAGAGAAGGAGATAACGCGATGGAGGTTTTCGGAGTGTTTCTGGCGCTGGGCGCGGCCGGCGGCTTCTTGTCCGGCATGCTGGGCGTGGGCGGGGCTCTCATTATGATCCCCATGATGCTGGAGATTCCGCCGCTCTGCGGACTGCCGCGCCTCGATATGCAGGATGTCGCGGGCCTTTCGATGCTGCAAGTGGTGTTCGCCTCGATTTCCGGGACGCTGCGCCATCGCCGCAATCGCTGCGTTCATCTGCCCCTGTTTCTCCTTCTGGGTCTGTGCATGGCGGGCGGCTCGCTGATCGGCGCGCTGCTCTCCAAGTGGATGCCGGAAACCGCGCTGATGATCGTTTTCGGCGTCATGCTGATCGCCGCCGCCGGCATGCTGCTGCTGCCCGAGCCCAGATCCTGCGGCGCCGACGAACCCTGCGACCGCGTACCGTTTCGTCGCGGCCCGGCCGCCGCCATGGGTTGCGGCGTCGGACTGATGGCGGGAATGGTGGGCGCCGGCGGCGGCTTTTTGCTGGTGCCGCTGATGATCTACGGACTGCGCATCCCGGTACGCACGACGGTCGGCACCAGTCTGGGCGTCGTGCTGATCGGAGGGCTGGCGGGCGGCGCGGGCAAGATCTTCACGGGCCAGGTCGTCTGGCTTCCGGCGCTCGCGCTGATTGTCGGCTCGGCGACCATGGCGCAGGTCGGCGCCATCGTCAGCCACAAAACCCCCGCCAAGGTTCTGCGCCTGCTGCTCATGCTGGTCGTCCTGCTTTCCGGCGTTCAGATCTGGCGCCGAATCATCCTGCAACTAGGCGCGGCCGGTGGATGAGATTTTCCGAACTGTCGATCCGCGACTCTTGCCACCTCCCGACCCGGCGGCAGGGCGTGACTCGCCGGGCATGGTTCGCCCGCCCCAATATCCATAACCGACATGGCAGGGCGAGGCGTCCCGCCGAACCGCAGAGGTTTTGCAAGAGCCGCAGTCCAAAATAAATACATACCGCAACTTCATGGAAGTTCTTCAGCTTGGGGCCAACGTGCTCAATCTGATCGATCTCGGCATCGCCATACCGACCCTGCCCGTCTCGACCATGGGCCCCGCCCGGTTCAACGACAATGGCGGCCACGGTCTGGCCATGCGGGTGGAAGGAGAAGATTTCGCGCTGGGCGCGGGACTCGGCATCGAGGCGTACCGCAATGGGGGCGAGGGCGTCTCCGTCCCGGTTGTTTCCGATGTCGGCTTTGCCATCTCCGCTCTGGCGCGTATTGCGGCCATCGGCAATGGCGGAGCCGGCGTGCAATCCGGAGTCCAGGCCGATTTCCTCGCTCTGAGTGCGATCTTCGACGTGCAGAGCATGAATAACGGCGGCGACGGCGTAATCATGAACGTCACGGGCGATGTCGCTTTGGGTCT
Source organism: uncultured Victivallales bacterium (assembly GCA_964646045.1). GTDB lineage: Bacteria > Verrucomicrobiota > Kiritimatiellia > UBA8416 > SLMC01 > CAZYAW01. The sequence goes on from CAZYAW010000155.1 coordinate 2,048, forward strand.
GATGGGATCCACCGATCCGCTGCGTTCGCTGGCCGGCGCGCTGAACACGGAGATGGGCCTGAATCCGCCCTTGACCATACCGGGTGTGCCGTTTGGACCGCTGGTGGCGTCCGGCAACGCAGGCGCCGGAATCTTTGCCGACATTATTGGCGACAGCCTGGCGGCCGGCGTCATTCTCGACGCCCGTGCCAACAACAACGACCAGTGGGGCGTTCTGGCGGAAGTTACCGCCGACAATGGAGAAGCCTTCGCGATGATCGGATCCAGCGACGAACTTTTCCAACTGCTCCCGCCGCTACTGGGCGAAGCCCTCTTCGGCGACGCCGAAGCCATCCCCGCCGTCGGCTACACCCCCATGGGCTCCATGCAGGCCTCCGGCAACGGCATGGACGGTCTGGCCGCCGCCATCGACGGCAATGACGGCGCCTTCCTGCTGGCGGGCGGCATGGAAGCCGACGGCAACACCGGCAGCGGCGCGATGTTCGACGTGCACAGCGCCAACGGCGAGGTGTTCGCCGGCTTGCGCCATCTCGCCACGCGGGAAAACAGCGATGTCGGCATCGGCCTGTTCGGTCTCGGCGAGCAAACGACATGGGCCGTCCTCGACTCGGAAGCCTCGGACAACGAGAACACCGGCCTGCTGATCGACGCCACAGCCACAGACGACGACCTGTACGTAATCCTGGCCGGACTGGACACCCACGACAACCAATGGCGCGGCATTGACGTGCAGGCCGCAGCGGACGAAGATTTCGCGCTGGCCGCAACGGCCATTCGCTCGACCGGCAACTATCGGCATGGACTGCTGGTCGACGCCCAAGCCGGCGGCGAGGCCTTCGCCTGGGTCGGCGATCTGGCCATCGAGGATCTGCGCACCCAGTTCGGCGACTTCGATCTGTTCGGAGCCAGCGAGACCCTCTACAACATCATGCCCACCGGCCCGTCCGTATTCAGCAACAACGGACACGACCCGGAAGACCTCGATGTTTCGCAGGGCGGTCTGCGCCTCAATATCGAGGCGCAGGACGATGTGAACGTCGTGGTGAACGGGAACGAAGCCAACGACAATCGAGGCAACGGCTTCAGCCTCCATCTGGAAAGCGCGACCGCGGGCGCGTATGCCGCTGTAGATAACAATACCGCGAACAACAACGGCCTGAACGGAATCCGCGTGGACACCACGGCGGCCACGGAGGCGGGCGTCCTTTTGCGCAACAACACGGCCGATGAAAACGAAGGGGCGGGTGCGCGCGTCACGCTGGACGGCGACACTCAAGTTCTGGTCGGCGAAAGAAACCGCTTCCGTTACAATGTCGGCTACGGCCTTTACGTTGGAGCCGCCGCCGGGGCTTCAACCTACGCACTGAACTTCGGCAGCGTTCTGGGCACGATCGGCAACAACTCGATCTTCGGCAACGGGATCGACGCGCGCGCCAATCCTCAGGTGGCGCGCCAACTCATGGCGCAGGGCAACTGGTGGGGAACCGCCACCCCGCTGCCGGGTCAGTTCGAAGGACAAGTCGACTACACGGCGCCCTTGACGGAAGATCCGAATCCGTAATGTCGTAGGCCCATAAGTGGAAGAGGCTTTCACTGCGGCAACGCAAATGCCGCGGCGAAAGCCTCTTTCTTTTTAACCCTTCCGGGTATTGCGCGGGATGAATTTCATAATTTTAGATTGTGGCACGGACATCCGGTCCTTGCTGATTAGACGATATTTCGTAACGGCTCAGGTAGACTCACGGTGCACGCTGAATTCGCGGCGAAAAGTAGGTCGGGCATTCCTGCCCGACCCCGAGGCGTTGGGGGTCAGCCAGGAATGGCCGACTTACCGAGGCTTCTTGAGCAGTTACGATATTTCGCTCCGCAAGGGGGATATGCAAGCGCCCTTCATAGAGAGAAACGGTAGCCGTTCTCAGTTCACAGTTCATGGTTTTTCAGCCTTCTTTTACGCTTTCGCCATACTCTTCTCGAATTCAAGCTGATATTCGACAAAACCTGCCATCTTGCCTCGCGTTATCTCCGACATTTAATGGCTTAGTCCAAAACAGGGTTGCAAATTATTCAACCGTGAACCGTGAACTCTGAACCGTGAACGCTTACTCCGGATTTTCGTTCCGCGAAATTTTTATATTTGCAAATATGAAAAAAACTGTTAGAGTCTGTGGCTTGTTTTTGTGGGATGCTCTGGAAAGAAGCGGGGTTCCCTGGAAGTTTCGCTGTTATTCTCGGGTTTGCTATGGCTAAAATTCTGCTAGTGGACGACAATCCAGGCATCTTGAATGTGCTTTCGACCTTGCTGAAGGCGGAAGGGCACGAAGTCAGTCCGGCGCCGGGGGGCGACAAGGCGCAGGAACTGATTGCCGAACAAGAGTTCGATCTGATGCTTTCGGACATTCGCATGGCTCCGGTCAACGGCATGGAGCTGTTGCGTTTCGTGCATCGCGAGAGGCCGGCGTTGCCGGTCATCATGCTGACGGCCTTTGGCTCGGTGGAAACGGCGATCGAGGCGCTTAAACTGGGCGCGTACGATTACATCACCAAGCCGTTCAAGGTGGACGAGCTGCTGATTACGGTGCGCCGCGCGCTGGAGCACAACCGCGCTTTGGCGGAGAACGAGGAACTCAAGGCCCAGCTCGGCACGCGTTATCGGCTGGAAAACATTGTCGCCGAAAGTTCCGCCATGCAGAACGTTTGCGAGATGATCAAGAAGGTGGCTCCGACCAATGCGGCCATTCTGATTCAGGGCGACAGCGGAACCGGCAAGGAGCTGGTGGCCAAGGCCATTCACGCGTACAGCAACCGTCGCGAGAAGCGTTTTCTGGCCGTCAATTGCGCCGCCTTGCCCGAGCCGCTGCTGGAGTCGGAAATGTTCGGCCATGTCAAGGGATCTTTCACCGGCGCGACGGCCAACAAGGAGGGTCTGCTCGAGGCGGCCGAGGGCGGCACGGTGTTTCTGGACGAAATCAGCTCGATGCCCATGTCGATACAGGGTAAATTTCTGCGGGTGCTGCAGGAAAAGGAAGTCCGGCGGGTGGGCGGCAACCGCGACATTCCCATTGACGTTCGCATTTTGGCCGCGACCAACACCCATCTCGAAACGCTGATGGCGGAAGGCCGCTTTCGCGAGGACTTGTACTATCGGCTGAGCGTGATCCCGATTGTCGTGCGACCGCTGTGCGAGCGCACGGAGGACATTCTCCCGCTGGCCTATCACTTCTTGCGTGCCGAGACGCCGCAGGGGCAGACTCCTCCGACCTTGACCCCGGAGGCGGCCGCTATTTTCGAGGCCTACGCCTGGCCCGGCAACGTACGCGAACTGGAGAACGCGATTAAGCACGGCATAACTTTCGCGCAGGAGGGCAAAATTACAAGAGAATCGCTCCCGCCCAAAATCGCGGCCACCCCGGTTTCGGCCTCTTCGTCGTCGCCCCAGGGCGGGCAGACGGATCCCGAAAAAGCTAAATCGCTGAAGGCTTTCCTGCGCGCCAAGGAGAAGGAGTATCTCAAACAGGTTCTTTCCATGACCGACGGCGACAAGGAAAAGGCCGCCAAGTCTCTGAAAATCAGTCTGGCCACGCTCTACCGCAAACTTCCTGAAGAGTAATGTCCCGGCTCGCCGCCCGTGGCGCGGGGGGCGGGGATTGGTCTGGCGGCAAAACGGAGAACGCGATGACATCTCGGGAACGAGTACAGGCGACATTGAATCATCGGGAACCGGATCGCGTGCCCATGGATTTCGGTTCCACCGCCACGACGGGCATGCACGTGACCTGCGTGGCGGAACTGCGGCGCCGCTACGGACTGGAGGCACGTCCGGTCAAAGTCTGCGAACCCTATCAAATGCTGGGCGAAATCGAAGAGGATTTGCTTGACGCGCTGGGCGTGGATGTCGTCGCGCTGCCGTCTCCCAAAACGATGTTCGGTTTCCGCAACGCGAACTGGAAGCCCTTCCGCGCGCCCTGGGGTCAGGAATTGCTGGTGCCGCAAGATTTCAACACGACGACGGATGCGGACGGGTCTCTGCTCATGCATCCCGAAGGCGACCGCCGTGTGCCGCCCTCCGCGCGCATGCCGGCCGACGGCTTTTTCTTCGATTCCATCCCGCGTCAGGAACCGATCGACGAGGAGCGGCTCGACCCCGCCGACAATCTGGAGGAGTTCACGCCGCTGGCGGACGACGACTTGCGGGCCTACGCGGACGCCGCCGCGCGGCTGACCGGTTCCCCGCGCGCCGCGGCCGCCGGGCTCGGCGGCACGGCGCTGGGCGACATCGCGCTGGTCCCCGCCCCGTTCCTCAAAAATCCCAAAGGCATTCGGGACGTCGCCGAATGGTACGTCTCGACCGTGATGCGGCAGGATTATCTGCACGCCGTTTTCTCGCGGCAAACGGAGATCGCGCTCGCCAATCTGGAGCGGGTTCGCTCCGCGCTGGCGGCCAGGGTGGACGTGCTGTTCGTGTGCGGCACGGATTTCGGCACGCAAACGTCCTCTTTCTGCTCGACGGAAACCTTTCGCGAACTCTACTTCCCCTACTATCGTCGCATCAACGACTGGATCCATGCGCGTACAGCGTGGAAAACGTTTAAGCATTCCTGCGGCGCCGTGGAAAAATTCATCCCCCTTTTCGTGGAGGCCGGGTTCGATATTCTCAATCCCGTACAGTGTTCCGCGGCGGGTATGGACGCTCGCGCGCTCAAGAAACGCTACGGCGATCAAATCGTGTTCTGGGGCGGCGGCGTGGACACGCAAAAAACACTGGCCTTCGGTACGCCCGCGCAGGTGCGGCGCGAGGCGCTGGAACGCTGCGAGATTTTCGCGCCCGGCGGCGGCTTCGTCTTCAATGCCGTACATAACGTGCAAGCCAAGACTCCGCCGGACAACATCATGGCCATGGTGGACGCCGTCAGGGAATTCAACGGGGAAAAGTAGCCGATTATTCCCATTCTATGGTGGCGGGCGGCTTGGAGCTGATGTCGTATACGACGCGATTGATGCCGCGCACCTCGTTGATGATGCGGTTCGAGATGCGTGCCAGCAGGTCGCGCGGCAGGTCGGCCCAGTCGGCGGTCATACCGTCGCGACTGACCACGGCGCGAATGACGGCGGCGTTTTCATACGTGCGACCGTCGCCCATGACGCCCACGGTCATGACCGGCAAAAGGACCACGAAGGCCTGCCAAAGCTCGCGCGCCAGTTCGGCGGCCTCGATCTCCTCCTGCAGGCGCCGGTCGGCCTCCTGCAGCAGCGCCACGCGCTCGGGCGTGACTTCGCCCAGAATGCGCACCGCCAGGCCGGGCCCGGGAAAAGGCTGACGCCACACCACCCGCTCGGGCAGCCCCAGCTCCGAGCCGACCCGACGCACTTCGTCCTTGAACAGTTCGCGCAAGGGTTCGATCAGCTCGAAGGGCAGGTCGGCGGGCAGTCCGCCGACATTGTGATGGCTCTTGATCGTGGCCGACGGCCCCTTGAGCGGCGACAGGCTTTCGATGACGTCCGGATACAGTGTGCCCTGCGCCAGAAAACGTACGGAGCCCGGCGGGCCGGCCTGTTCGTTGAACACGTCGATAAAGGCGTGGCCGATGGCCCGTCGCTTCTGTTCCGGATCGACAACCCCCTTGAGGTCGGCAAAAAAACGCCCGGCGGAACGGGCGACCGTGAGGTTCATGCCCAGCGCCGTACCGAAGGTGTGCTCGACATCTTCGGCTTCACCGTGGCGCAACAGGCCGTTGTCCACGAAAATGCAATGCAAACGGCTGCCGATGGCCTTGTGAATCAGCGCGGCCGCCACGGCGGAATCGACCCCGCCGCTCAGACCGCAAATTACGGATTCGTTCCCCACCTTTTCGCGAATGTCGGCCACACTCTGCTCGATGAAACTCGAAAGCTTCCAGGTTTCCTTGCAGCCGCAGGCGTCGAATACAAAGCGGCGCAAAATGTCCATGCCGTCCAGCGAATGCACGACTTCCGGGTGGAATTGCAGACCGAAAAGCTTGCGGGCCGGGTCTTCCATGGCGGCCGTCGGACAGGCGGCGGTGGCGGCCAGGGCGCGAAAGCCCGGCGGCATGCGCACTACGCGATCCCCGTGGCTCATCCAGACATCCGATTCCGCGCCCAGTTTGCGGAACAGAAAGCCGGGTTCGCCGATGGCGATGCGGGCGGCGCCGTATTCGCGCTGCGCGCCGGGCTGGACGTCGCCGCCCAGCAGGCGGGTCATGAGCTGCATGCCGTAGCAAATGCCCAGTACGGGCAGGCCCATCTCTAAAATTCCAGGCGCGCAGGTCGGCGCGGCGGGCTCGAACACGCTGGCCGGACCGCCGGACAGCACCACGCCCGCCGGGCGCCGCGCCGCCAGCTCTTCCGGGGCGATGTCATGCCGCACAATTTCCGAATAGACGCGCAATTCGCGAATGCGGCGGGCGATCAGTTGCGTGTACTGCGATCCGAAATCCAGTACGGCGATCCAGGGTCCTCGGTCGTTCATGGCGTTTTCTCCAGGGCTTCAAAGGTGAAAGACACTTCTCCGGTTCCGGCTTTGTCGCCTGCGGCTCGCAGACGGCAGCCGACCAGCCGCCAGGCCGGGCGTGTTCCGGTCGGCGCCGCATCGTCGTTCGTCGCGATTCCGGTGCGATCCTCTACGGACGCCGCCAGCGCCAGCGCCTCGCCGAGCGGAACCTGACGATTGGTCGCGCCCCATTCCTCGCGCAGAATTTGCCATCCCGTGCCCTCCAGCGGAATCGTTTCCGCCTCTCGCAAGGGGACAAACGCCGACGCGGCGGCCGGCCAGCGCGCGCGGATCGGTTCCGGCTGTGTGACGGACATCTCTTCGAAAAAAGTCCAGGAGGCGTTGACGCGCTCGAATTCGCGGTGCCATTCGAGCATGCGCGCGCCGTCGGCGAGATTGGCCTGGATGCGCGGGACGGTTTCGCGCGCCCGGCGAAGAGTCGCCAGACCCAGGGCGAGGCCGACCAGCAACACGCCGATCGACAAGCCATAGAGCAGCGGGATGGAGGGTTCGTTCTTCATGGCGGCGCCCCCGTTTCCAGCGTGAAGGGGATGCGTCCGTCGTCGCGGGCCGGTCTTCGTTCCAGCGCCGGAGCGCCATAGCCGCTCTCCACCAGGCGTTGACGCAGCGCCACGCCGCCTTTCCAGCGGGGCAGCGTTCCGCGAGCCGTTATCCGTTCGTCGTTCACGACCAGCTCGTCCAGAAGAACATCCGTTGCCCGGCAAGCGTCCAGCAGACTCTCCAGACGTACCAAGAGCGAAGGTTCCAGCGCGCGTGCAAAGGGACGCAGCTCTTGCCGACGCTGCGCCAGCGCCTTGCGCGCCTGTTCCAGAGCGTCGTCTCCGAAAACATTCATGGGGTAGCCGATAATCCGATCGCGCATCTCCGCAAAGCGATCCGTGCTCTCCTCTTCCAACCGGGACAATCGCATGTGCAGCGCCCCGCTGCCGATCAGCAACGCCGCGCCGGCCGCTAGACCGAACCAGGCCCAGCCCGCCTGCCGGCGGCGCTCGCGTTCGCGTGTGGCCGCATGCGTCAGCGCGCCGCGCCGCAGATTGCAGCGATACGGGCCGCCGCACAGCGCCCGCGCCGCCAGCGCGCGGGCCAGAAAGGTTTCGGGTTCGGCATGCAAGAGAGACGATCCGGGCCATTCGTTTTCGACGGTGCGGCGCAAGTCCGGCGCCGTCTGCGGATCGGCGGCACAAGGTCCGGCCCAGGCCCAGCGCACCGGCGCCGCGGCGGTTGCGGGCTCCTCCGTCCTCGCTTCCGCCGGCCAGGCGGATTTCAGAACTCTGCGCAAATGGTCCCGGTCGCCTGCGCGCAAGGCGTGACTGCCGGCGAACTTGCGCCCGCGGCCGAGCGCCACGGTCCAGCGATCGCGGCCCAGATAGACGACCACGCGTCGTTCCGCGCCGGGGCGCGCTGTCGGATCGGACTCTTCGTCCAGACTTTGGGTCCACAACGCGAGTCCTTCGTGATCGAGACCGTGCGGGTCCCAGCCTTGTTCCTGAAAGCGCTCGATCCGGCGCTGCACGTCCGCGACGCGCGCGGCGACGGCAAGCGTTCGCACATGACGTTCCGCCGTACGGTGCGTCTGCAAAAAATCGCAGACGCAGGATTCGACGGGGAAGGGCAGTTGAATGTCGAGCAACGCGGGGAAAACCTTGCGTGCCTTGACTTGCGAGGCGAGGGGCGCATCGAGCCAGCGGGAGAAACATTCACGGGCCGGCATGGCGCCGACAACGAATTCGTGTTTGTTGGCCTTCCCGGCCTGCGTCGCAAGGTCCGCCGCCGCGATTTTCCGGTAGCGTACGCCCCGGCGCGTCCTTTCGGCGTGCACGACCGCAAGGGAATCGCCTTGCAGGTCGATTCCGCAACACAGCCGGGCGCCGCACTCGCCCGCCGCGGAGTGGCGAAACGCGTGACGCGAAAAAGTAGAGGCACATGTTTCGGTCATGGATTCGATCGGAAAAGCCCGTCTTAAGGCGGGCTTCGCCCGCATCCCAAATATCAGAGTTCAGAAATAAAGCGACTGCGACCCATGTGCGTTGCCCCTTGCGACGGAATCAAACAAGACGCTTTGATGCCACCGCAGTTAAACTACGCACAAAACGGCGATGGATGCAAGAAAAAGAACGGGCGGCGGCGCGGCGGTCAGCGCAGGAAGAGCAGCGCGGCGCCCCCCGCCGCCAGACAATACGGCCCGAACATCCAGAAACGGCCCGAGGACAGGACCCGTACGACGACGCAGATGGCCAGCCAGCCGACGAGCGCCGAGACGGCCATCCCCGTCAGCAGCGTCGGCAGGCAGGCCCACATCTCGGTCGGCCGCTCGCGAAAAGAGGTGATCAGATTCAGCGCCGCGCCGCCGGCGACCAACGGAATCGCCATCAGCAGGGAGAACTCGGCGGCGCGAGCGGGGTTCAAGCCCAGGCGCCGGGCCGTGGCGATTGTCATGCCGGATCGACTGATTCCCGGCAGCAGCGCGCAGGCCTGCGCCACGCCCGCAAGCAGGGCGACGAACCCGCGCAGCGGCTTCTCGACTCGCGGACGCATGCCGCGCAGAGCCGTCAGCCAGAGCCCGTTCAGCATCAGCAATCCGCCCACGGCGGCCGGTCGGTCGAACAACGAGATCACGGCGGAGCCGGCCAGGACATACAGAAGAATGGCGGGCACGGAGGCCAGCGCTATCCATAAGGCATAGCGTCGCCCTTCGCCGTCTCCGCTCACGCACGAAATCGCCAGTTCCACCAGTCGTTGGCGGTAGTAGAGCAGAACCGAGATCAGCGTGCCCAGATGCAGAGCCAGTTCCACGGTAACCCCGGGCATTCCCAGGCCCAGCCACGCCCGCATCAGCGCCAGGTGCCCCGAACTGCTGACCGGCAGGAATTCGGTTGCGCCCTGCAAGAGGGCCAGAATCATAATGTGCAGGTACGACGGCATGGCGAAAAAAGAAAACCCCGGCCTCCCAGGGGAGGGAGACCGGGGTTGTGATAATCTGGCGGGGACGACGAGGCTCGAACTCGCAACCCTCAGATCGACAGTCTGATGCGCTAACCAATTGCGCCACGCCCCCGCTTCTCGTAAAAACAAAAAGGGATAGTAAGGATTCCCGTAAAACAATCAAGTTATTTTTTCTTTTATTTCGCAGACCACGAAATCTTCCGTGTCGCCTGAATGCCGGCGCCAGCGCGACAGTTCCCGCCGCATATCTCCGATTTGGCCGGCATAGTCCGGATGAGCCGCCAGGTTGCAAACTTCGGCGGGGTCCTTCTGCAGATCGAACAATTGCGTGGTCCGTATCGCCCGGATGCTCTGTTCATCATCCGACCACGTTGCGGCTCTGATGATCCTAGCACCCGATGATCCCGCGAAGCCATCCGTCTTGCCGGGTTGCAGGCGGATGTTCGCCATTCTTGTTTTCAAGCCAGTTCCGCTTTCGTTGAAACCCTCGCACCCCGATCGTGAACATCCATGATCGTCCTCATTGCCAACGTGTGCCTGATGCGCGCCTTTAGGCGTCGCCTCCAGGCCATGGTTGGCGATCCGTCTGTTCATGTTCTCCATCGGTGTCGGTGTCGGGATCGGTATCGGAATCGAGCCCTGTTGCGTACTCCGCCGGGTCT
>CAZYAW010000156.1:0-6560 GCA_964646045.1 uncultured Victivallales bacterium
ACGACGCGCACGGTGGCGCTGACCGAGACCGATCCGTTCAGGGAAGCGGTGGCGTAATGGCCGCGGACACGCAGGGTGAGGTCTTCGTCCATGGACAGCGTCAGGCCGTCCAACTCCCATCCGCCGGCGCTGCGCGTGCCGACACCCAACGGGAGATAGGTGGCAGTGTCTTCGTCGTACTGCTCGAAGACCGCATATTGCACCTCGGGCGCCGACCCGCTGCGACTCCAGAAGAGACGGGTCCCGTAGGCATTGATTTCCAGGGCCTGCTGCGCGGCGGTGTCGTTGAGGAGTCGGCCGATGCGCGTCCGTTCCTCGCCGCCCAGCTCGGAAAAGGAGCCGGTGACCAGAATGCGTCCGTCGGTCTGTAAAGCGAGTGCATCCACGCGACCGTTGGCGCCGGGATCGAAGGCGGCGTCCGCCGATCCGTCCGCGTTCAGTCTGGCGATATAGGCGCGGGCCTGGCCGCCCATGGCGGTGAAATTTCCGCCAACCAGGATTTTGCCGTCCGTTTGCAGGGCCAGCGTATCGACCCAGGCATTGGCGTTCGGGTCGAAGGAGGCGTCGAGGGATCCGTCCGCGTTCAGACGGGCCAGGCGGTTGCGAGGCTCGCCGCCCATGGTTTGGAATCCGCCCGCCGCCAGGATTTTGCCGTCCGGCTGCACGGCCAGGGCGTTGACCCAGCCGCCGGCGTCCGGATCGAAGGATTCGTCCAGCGAACCGTCGTTATGCAGACGGCCAATGCGCATGCGCTCCGCGCCGCCCAGCGTGCCGAATTTGCCGGCCACGACGATTTTGCCGTCCTCCTGCAAGACGATAGTTTGCACTTCGCCGCTGGCGTTCGGGTTGAAATTCGTGTCAACGGTTCCCTGCGGGTGGAGGCGCGCGATGTTCGTGACAGCCACGCCGTCAATGGCCGTGAACTCGCCGCCGACGATGATTTTACCGTCCGGCTGTATGGCGAGGGCGGAGACGAAAGCGCCGGTTACGCCCGGGTCGAAATCCGCATCGAGCGAACCGTCGGCGTTGAGTCGGGCAAGCCGGTTGCGGGGCGAGCCGGCCAGAACGCCGAACAGGCCGCCGACGACGATTTTCCCGTCGCCCTGCACGGCCGCGGCGTTGACCTTGTCGCTGGCGGCGGGGGTGAATGCGGAATCAACATCGCCTGCGGTCGGAATGCGAGCCAGGCGGTGGCGGGTCTGCCCGCCGATCGCAGTGAACTCTCCACCGACGACCATGGCCGTGTCCGGCTGAAGGCCCAGGGCGTAAATGCGGTGGTCGGCGCCATGGGCGAATTCCGGATCGGTGGTCTGTCCGCAGAGGGTTCCCGGCAGCGCCGAGAACCCCGTCAGCAGCAGTCCGGCCGCTAGCGCACTGCGCGGCAGCCCGTGCAATCTTTTCGCGTTCATAGCTCACCGCCTCTGTCCGGGATCTCCTTTACGGGGCGATTTCGAAGATCATCCCGTCGGACCACTCGGTTTTCCCCGTGACGCTGTTCCACGTACCGACCCACCAGCCGTAGTTGCCGGCGCTCAAGGTGAAGGGCGCCGGCAGGCTGGTATCCTGGGTCCATTGGTTGTCGAATACCACGACGGAACCCTTGTGCAGCACCACTCTGTACCAGTCGGCATTCTGCGCCGCGTTCCATTGGAAGGTCGGGTTGGCGCTGGCGATCGTGTCAACCGGAGCGATCAGTTCCGCCTTGGCCGGATCGGCGCTGGGCGCCGAAAAGCCTTTGGGCCCCGCCCATGGCCCGAACCCGTCCGGTCCCCAAGGCTGCAGATGCCAGGTGTAGTCGCCCAGCGTATGGCCGGTGACGGTGACGGTTGCCTCGTCGTCGCCGGTCAGGGCGTACCACTTGTCGTGAAACGTCCCGCCGCCCACTCGTCCGACCCATAGGCGGTACCAGGTGGCGTTTATGTCCTTCTGCCACTTGTAGTCGATGCTGTGACCGTCCTGCGCCCCGTCCGGGGCTATGAGGACGATCGCGGCCGGCGTTTGGGTCGCGATGGTGAAGGCGGCCTTCGCGGACCAGGCTCCATAGCCTGTTTCCGGGCCCCAGGGCTGAATACACCATTCGTAGTTGCCGCCGGCCATCCCGCTCGCAGTGCGAGTCCACGTTGTGACATTGACCCATTGATCGACATATTTGCCGCCGTTGCGGTTGATGTAGATGCGATACCAGGTGGCGCCCGGCGTGGCGGGCCAGGTGAAGACCGGACGACGATCTTCCACCGTGATGCCGCCGTCGGGCCACATGACCGTTCCTTCCTCGGGATCGTTCTCGTAGTTGGCGGCCACGGTCTTGTCGGCGTCCATGGCGAAGTTCAACGACGTATTCGTCGTGGCTTCCGCGCCGGTCCAGCCGGTGAAACGCTTGCGGTTGGCGCCTTCGCCCAAGGTGGCCGGGGCTTGCAGGTTAATACTTGTTTGCGGAGCAATGTTGGTTACGACATATTCCGTCGTTCCAGCATGACCCGTGGAACTGGCGATCGCCACGCCGGTGGCCGGGTTGACCGATTGCACCGTCAGCGTGTAGGTGACGCCTTCCGGATCGTCCACATAGTTGGCGACCACGGTGGAGTTGCCGTTCAGGGTATTGTCGATGGAGAGCGACGGCGAGGTCACCCAGCCGGTCCAGCCGTTGAAGCGCTTGCGCTCGGCGCCGGATCCGACGTACTGCGGGGCGACTAGATTCACCGTGGTGCCCGCCGACATGGTGGCAACGTACTCGGTGGTTCCGTCGTGCGCGGTCGAACTGCCGATGCTCACGCCTGTCGCCGGATTGACCGACTGCACGGTCAGCATATAGGTCATGGGCGTGTCGTCCGCCACGTAATGGGCGGTGGCCGTGAGGGCGTTGGTCGGCATGACAAACTCGATGGCGCGCTGCGTGGACGTCAGAGGACCGGTCCATTGGTCGAAACGCTTGCGGTCGGGCTGCTCGCCCACAAACTCGGGGGCCTCGAGACGCACGGTCCAGCCTTGCGCCACCTGCATGGAATACTCGGTGATGCCGAAGTGATCGGTGTCGCTCTCGATTTCGACCCCGGTTGCGGGGTTGACCGAGGCGACGGTCAGCGTATGCATGGGCGCATCGGGATCGTCGGCGTAGATGGCGGTGGCTACGGTCTGTTTCGTCATCTCGAACTCGACGAGGCGCGTGGCCGAGGACTGGCCGTTCAGGTTCCAGGACTGGAAGACCTTGCGGTCCAGCCCCGAGCCGTGGTATTCCGGCGCCTCCAGTCGCACGAGCGTGGAGTGGTCGAGCGTGATGTCGTAGGCCGTGGTCCCGTCGTGTCCGGTATCGCTGGCGATCGCGACTCCGTTGGTCGGATTCAGCGAACGCACGCGCAAGGCGTGCTGTTCCGGGTCGTCCGTGTAGCTGGCCGTCAGGGTGGCGTGGCCCGTCATAGTGAGTTCAATGGCGCGGGCCGTGCTTGCGAGGGCGCCGCTCCAGTCGACAAAGCTCTTGCGGTTGAGTCCGCTGCCGACATACATCGGCGCTTCCAGCGCGACGAGCGTTCCGCCGGCCACGGATTTCGCGTATTGCGTGGTTCCGCCATGTCCGCTGGAACTGGCGACAGCCACGCCGCTGGCGGGATTGACGGAATTCACCGTGAGCGTGTACTCGACCGGTTCCGGATCGTCCTTGTAATTGGCGGTCAGCACGGTGTTGGCGGAGAGATGGAAGGTCACCGAGCGGTACGGACTGGAAAAGGCGCCGGACCAACTGACGAACGATTTGCGCTGGCTGCCGCTGCCCAGGTAGAGGGGCGCCTCCAAATTGATCTCCGCGCCCTTGGCGAGGGTTCTAAGGTACGCCGTGGTTCCGGCCTGCCCGGTCGAACTGCCGATGGCGACGCCGATGTCGGGGTTCGCGGACTGCACCGTGAGATCGTATTCCGTACTCTCGTCCGCCCATACCACCGCGTCCAGCCAGCCGGCGTCGGCGTGGTGGGTAATGCTGCCGTCCTTGGCGTAGGTCCACTTCAGCTCGTGCGATCCTTCGGGAACGAAGATCGACTGCTGCTGCCAGTCGACGAGTCCGGAAATCTCCGCCGCCTTGGCGCCGCCGACATGGAAGGACAGCTTGTCGTAGCCGGATTCGGAGGCGACTTTCCACCAGAACGAGATCGTGCCGGGCCCGGTCACGACGGTTTTCAGCCAGGACTGCTGGTTGTGGGTTATGGCTCCGCTTTGGGCGGCGCCTTCGCCGTCGTACTTGACTTGGGGTTGAATGAACCATTCCGCATCGCCGCCGGTGGTGAAGAGCAGATGCGGCGCTCCCACGGCGTCGCCGATCGTCCAGTCGCTTTCGTAGGTCGCCGTTTTGACGGAACTGGCGGCCATATTCTCCTTCCAGGCTTTGGCTTTCAGCGTGCCGGGCAGCGGAACGGAGACCGCGCCGCCGTCGACGACGGTCGGGCTGTCTTCGGTGGGCGTCGTGCCGTCGGTCGTGTAGTGAATGACGGCGCCGTCGGTAGCGCAGGTCACCGTGACATCCAGGCTGGCGCCGGCATGCGAGCCGCCGTCCGGACTGAAGGCCGGCAGAGCCACGACCGCCAGCGAGACGCTGTAGTCCTGCGTGCGCTGGTTGTTGTCCTCGTTGCTCTCTCCAGTTTCGTTTTGTCCGTCGATAAAGGCGCGGAAGGTTTTGTTGCCGGTGGTGGCGGGGGAGAACGTGTTGGTATAGGTGCGCGTCTCGCCGGCGTCGAGCCAGCCGACATCGTAGTAGAACTCGCCGTCCAGTCCCACCGGCGCCACGGCGGCGCGGTCGTAGTACAGTTCGAGGCTGCCGGCGTCGCCGCCTTCCTCGCCCTGGTTTCTGACGGTGACCGTGTAGGTGATCGGATGTCCCGCCGGCACGGTGGCGGGATTGAGCGTGATGGATTGAACGATGAAGTCCGGCAGCGTTTTGCCGGGTTCCCAGACTACGGAATCCAGCCAGCCGGCGGAGTATCCCTCCTTTACGCTGGCGTCCTGCACGTAGCGCCATGTCAGCGTGTTGGCTCCGGCCGGAATCTCGAAGACGCGTTCCTGCCAGTCCTGTTCGCCGGAAATCGAGGTCATGACGGTGCCGCTCACCAGAAACTGCAGGAAGTCGTAGTCCTCTTCCGAGCTGACCTTCCAGCGGAAGGTGACGATGCCCGGTCCGGTGACGCTGGTTCTGATCCACGAGTTCTGGCTGTGGTCGATCGCGTCGCTTTGGGCCGCGGCGCCGTGGCCGGCGGCGGCGGCGACGAAATCCTGCGCGATCCAGGGGGCGCTGCCGCCCGTTTGCCATACGAAGTTGGTGCTGGTGACGATGGCGTCCGCCAGGGTGGCGGGGGCGCTATGGCCGCGCGCGGCGATGGCGCCGAGCAGGGCTTCGTTGTAGGACTGGGCGGTTTGCGGGGCGTACAGGGATGCCCGCGATTTGGCGTGATTGTACATTTCCAGGAACTGGACTTCGCCGTCCGCGCTGGTGTCGCTGGCGCGCGAGGAGGCGCCGTCCAGCAGATAGCGCGTATAGACGCCGTGCCGGTCCGGTATCTCGTAAGAGTATTCGTCGTAGGCGCAGGCGACCATGAAGGCCACGTTGGTGTTGCCGAACGTGCGGGCGCCGTCCGGCTGCCGGGCCGCCCGGATGCTGTTGTAGTTTTTCATGACCCCCTCGATAAAGGGCCAGTCTTCCGCCGTCGGCTCGCCTCGGATGAGGAGTCCGCCCGAATGGCAGGTGTCCACGACCACCACCACTCTGACGCCTTCCGCGAAAGCGTCCAGGTCCGCGGCCACCTCGCGATCCTCGTAGTTCTGCTCGTAGGCGCACAGAAACGTGTCCGTCGTGCCCGGATGCCGTCCGCCATGTCCGGAGTGATAGTAAAGAACCAGATCGCCGGGTTGGCTCTCGCTCGCCAGATTGGCCATGGCCGTTCGGATGGCATTGTGATGGGCTCCGCTGTTGCTTAGCAGGGAGATGTTAACCGCATTCCAGCGGTTGGACGGGTCGCCGAGCAGGACGACGTCGCGCATGGCCTGCGCGTCCTTTACGCATGCGGAAAGAGAACTGGCGTAACCGGGATCGTACAGGTCCAGCCCGACCAGCAGGGCCCGGCGGGTTTCCTGGCCGAAAACGCTCGAAGTCGTAAGCGCCAACAGAACCAGAGCCTTCAGAGTCCATCGCGAGAAACGTTTCATGGCGGATTCTCCCTTGTTGTATTTTTTCTGCGGTCAACCGCAAATTCCGTTCTGTCGACGCATGCCAAACCGATTTCAACTTGTATCGCAACGCCGAAAGGAATGCAACATTAAACCGTCGCGGCGATCTCCACATGTAGCAAGAATCGTTCCTTGTTTCTCCAGTGCTTTCAAGTCGTTGATTGGCAACGGATATTGCGACAGGAGGATCCTGCCTTTGCGCGCAGACCAGGCGGTGCGTGCAACATTGCGCCCATACTTGGTCCGATCCGCCGTCACGGCCGACGGGCGTGGCGGCGTTGGCGGGCCATGGCGGCATAGACGGCCACGATGCCGGCGCGTACGCCGAGATGCAAAAGCGTCTGCGGGGCGAAACGTCC
>CAZYAW010000157.1:0-11877 GCA_964646045.1 uncultured Victivallales bacterium
CCGCCGATCTGTCGCTGGAGTGGACGGAACGGGGCGGGGCGGGGGAATCATGATGCGCGTCGACTCTGTTGTCCCCGTCTGTCTGGTGGCGGATATCGGCAACACCAGTGTCGCGGTGGCGCTGGCGCAAGGCGAGCGCATCGGTCGGATATTTCGTCTGCCCGGCGCGACGCGCGACGGTCGCGCGGTGGCGCAAACCTTGCGCCGGGCGATGGGTCGCCGCCGACCCGATGGAGCCGCCCTGGCTTCGGTGGTGCCCGCCGCGCTGCCGGTGTGGCGGAGAGAAATGGAGCGGGTCTGCGGACACGTTCCGCTGACGGTCCATCACCGACTCGATCTCGGCGTGAAGGTGGAGTATCCGAAACCGGCCGCCATCGGCGCCGATCGGCTGGCCAATGCCAGCGGCGCCGTCGCACGCTACGGGGCTCCGGTCATCGTGGCCGATTTCGGTACGGCGGTCACGTTCGATGTGATCTCCGCTGCCGGCGCATATGTCGGCGGCGTCATTGCGCCGGGTCTGCCGCTGATGACCGATTATCTGTGCGACCGTACCGCCATGCTGCCCCGTGTACGACTGGGCGGCAACGGAGGACGCCGGCCGATCGGCCGCAGCACGGAAGCCGCCATGCGGGTCGGCGCCCGCGTGGGCTACGGCGGCATGGTGGCCGCGATCGTGAAGCATATCCGCGAGGGGCTCGACATGCGCCATGCCAGGCTCTGCGCCACCGGCGGCTTTGCGCGCTGGGTTCTGCGCGAGGCCGATCTGCCTTTCGTCTTCGATCCGGACTTGACCCTGTACGGGATCGCCCGCATCTTGCGGCTCAATAGCGTTTGAAACATAAACATATAATCAAACCCGTCCTGAAAGCGGGCAAGGACCGACAAGGGGGTAGCATGCATGCCAAGTCTCTGTGCAAAACGCGATGTTGGTGGCGAGTTGTGGGGGCGTCGGTCATGTGCGGCGCGCTGATCCTGAACGCCGGCTCCGCCGCCGAGGAGCGACCCGGAGGAACGTTCGGGTTGCGTACGCTCAGCGATTCCGTGCCCGACTGGAGTTCGCGCGAGAACTTTGTGCGTTCGGCGCTGTCCGGATGGGAAACCGCGCATGAAAAGGCGCTGGCCCAGTTCCGCTGGGTCTATTTGTCGCGACGAGTGGGAAACTATGTGCCGGAAGACGGGCGCCCGGTACTGGATCCGATCCTGTTTTTCAACAGTTACGGCATCACTTTCTGCTCCATGATTTCGGCCATTAACGTGGCGCTCTGGGAGTCGGCCGGTTTCCGCGGTCGCGTAACCTCGATCTACGAGCATGTCGTTTCCGAGGTGTATTACGACGGGGCGTGGCGCATGTTCGACAGCGATTTCTACAACTATTTTCTTAACGCGGACGGTTCCGTGGCCAGTGCCGAGGCTTTGCACAAGGGGCGACGCAGACAGGAAGGCGAACACTATTTCTTCGATCACTGCCCCATGGCGTCCTGTCGCGGCGGCCGCATCATGATGGGACCCAGCTCCGCTTCCCTCGAGGAAGTGGCGCGGGACTGGTACGCCAGCTACAATCCGCGCATGTCGTCCAGTTGCGCGCAGGCCGGTCATCGTTTTTTGCTGGGTCTGCGCCCGCAGGAAAGCTATCGGCGCCACTGGCAGCCGATCGGGCGGGGTCTCGACTACGCCCGCCCCAACGGCCGCGGCAAGGATCCCGGCGATCCCCGGGGTTCTTCGCTCTGGAACAGTCGGGGCAACGGCGTCTGGCATTGGCGCCCGGACTTGTCCGATCCGGGCGTCCTGTTTGCCAGTGAAAACATGCGACCGGCGGAGGACGGCCTGCGGGTGGCGGACGGTTCCGCGTCCGGGTGGGCGGTCTTCCGCGTGGCGCCGGCCCACGTGGCGACCATGCTGGAGTGGAACGCCGTGGTTTCCGGCGGCGCCGCGCGTTTCGCGGTGTCCGTCAACAACGGCCAAAGCTGGACGCCGCTGACGACGCGGGAGGCCGAAGGCGCGGTGGTTGGTCGGGCGACTCGCGAAGTGGCCGGGCGTCTCGATCTTCTGCTAAAGGTTGAACTCGCACAGGGGACACGCCTTTCGCGACTGCATTTACGGACCGTGACCCAGCTCAATCCGCGTGCACTGCCGGCGCTGCGACTGGGCGCCAATACCCTGGTATCCGTAAGCGACGAACCGTGGGAGACGATCTCGCTGTATCCGCGCCTGAGCGGCGAGCATCATCGCGAGGATTTCAGCGCGAGCGAAGGCTGGGAAAGCCTCAAAAGGCCCGGCGATCGCCAGCCGACCTTGCGGTCCATTGGCAAGGCGCGCCTGGAAATGCGCGTGGGCGCTCCGCGTCCGCTACGGCGGCTGCGCATTGCCGGCACCGGTCACGTGCAACAACCGAACGCCGACTTGTCGGTCGAGATTTCGCTCGACGAAGGTCGAACGTGGACGACGATGGCCCGCTTCCCGCACGGTCCGGCGCCTCACGATTTCAGGATCGATTGTCGTACGAACCTCACGGCGACGCTTTCGCGCGAGGCGCGTGTTCGTTTTGCGGCGGCCGGCGCCGGCGCCGGTCTGACCGGACTCTTTGTCGAGGCGGGCCATGAACCGGCGGGCGAACGCATCCCGTACCGCGTTGTCTATGCCTGGCAGGAGTATCGCTCCGGCGCATGGATGGACCGGACGCATACGGAAATCGTTTCCTCTCCTTACCATCGCTATCGCATAGAAGTCGGAGGAACTCGTCCTCCGCGCATGCAATGGATGGAGATTGCCGCCCTCGCGGACGGCGCCGATCCGGCGGCGGGATATGCCGGGGCGCCGCCCGTGGAGAAAGTTCGGCGCCGAACCCCCTATGTATTGCGACGGGGCGAGAACCTCGCGCGCGGCTGCACCTACGAAGTCAGCCGCCCGGCCGGGGCGGCCTATCCGGACGAGAACGGACGGCTGCTGACAGACGGCTATGTCGGACTGGCCAGTCTTTGGGGGTTGCAAAAGATACGGCCCGACAAACGCGAGAATCCGCAGCGTGTCGGGGAACTGGCCGTATGGGAGGCCGGCGTCCCGCTGACGGTTACGCTGGACCTGGGGCGGGTCCGTTCGGTGGGCGGCGTTCGCATTGGCGCCGTGCAGCCGTCGGCCGCAGTGCTGTTTCCCCAGAACATGCAGGTCGAGGTTTCGCAGGATGGAACAAACTATGAAAAGGCCGGCGCCGCCGATTGGGAGGAATGCTTCTTTGCGCCGGAAAACGATTTGCCCTGGGAAGGCTTCGATTCCGCTCGCTATGCCGATCTTCCGGCCGGCGGCATTCTGGACTTCAAGTTTCCGGTAGTATTTGCGTCGGCGCGATCGGCTCGCTTCGTGCGCTTTATTCTGACTCCGTCGGACGCGGCCGGCCTGGGCCTGTGGGAACTGGAGGTGTACGACCGGATCGCCAGAGAACCCTGGAGCGACCGTCTGGTTTTGCCAAGCCCGCCGCCTTCCGCAACCGGTAGATTCTGATGGATCTATGGACTGTTCTGACCCTGGCCGTCTCCCTGCTGGCGCTAGGCGGCGTGGTGGCGCTGCTGCTGCGGATTCCGCGCGACGGGGGAACAAGGCTGGATCGCGCCTTGCGCGATGAATTGCGTCTGACCCGCGAAGAAACGGAACGGCACGCGCGGGCTCTGCGCGCGGAGGTGCTGTCCGTGCAAACGCAAATCGGCGAGACGCTGACCCGTACCTTGAACCTCATGGGCGAGGAGCAGCGGCGGCGCGTCAACGACTGGATCGGACTCAGCCGGGAAGATGCGGCTCATGCGCGCACGTCTCTCGAAAATCTGGTGCGTCGCGCCGAAGACGGACTGCGCGACATGCGCGAGTCCAACGACAAACAGTTGGACGCCATGCGCAGGACGGTGGACGAGAAACTGCACTCCACCCTCGAAAAGCGCCTGGGCGAATCGTTTCGCCTCGTGGGCGAGCGTCTGGAGGCGGTACAGCGCGGATTGGGCGAGATGCAGGTTCTGGCGGCCGGAGTCGGCGATCTCAAGCGGCTGCTGACGTCTGTCAAGGATCGCGGCACCTGGGGCGAGCGCCAGTTGGAGGCCATTCTGCAGGATGTACTGACGCCGGAACAGTACGGCTGCAACGTTGGCCTCGGTGAGCGGGGCGGGCAGGTCGAATTCGCCGTCAAGTTGCCCGGGCGGGACGGCGCGTCGCCGGTGTGGCTGCCGATCGACGCCAAGTTCCCGAAAGAGGATTACGAACGTTTGCAGGACGCCGCCGAACAGGCGGACGCCGAAGGAGTCAAGAACGCTTCCAGGGCGCTGGCCGCCGCCATCCTCAAGGCGGCGCGCGATATTCGCGAAAAGTATATTGCGCCGCCCGCCACCACCGATTTCGCGATTCTCTTTCTGCCCACCGAAAGCCTGTACGCCGAGATTCTGCGTCAGCCCGGTTTGCATGACGAGTTGCGTCGCACCCATTGCGTGCTGGTGGCCGGGCCGACCAATCTGGCGGCCATTCTCAGCAGTTTGCGGGTCGGTTTTCAGACGCTGGCCATTGAAAAACGGGCGCACGAAGTCTGGAGCGTGCTGGGCGCGGTCAAAAGCGAATTCGGTAAATTCGGCGGCGTTCTGGGCCGCATCCGCAAACAACTGGATGCCGCCACCAACACGATCGACGAATCCATGCGCCGCACACGGGCGATGGAACGCAAGCTGCGAGACGTGCAGCAACTGCCGGAAAGCGAAGCCCGCTCCCTTCTGTCTTTGCCCGACGATGCCGACACGCCCGCCGACTGAGCTATCCGTTGTTCTCTCAATATCTCCCGTGCTTCCTCGCCGTTTCGTACATGGCGACCACGTTCTCGGTCGGGGAGTTGTCTTGCAAGGCGTGCGTGGGAGCAAAGCAGTAGCCGCCGCCGGGCATCATCAGGTCCAGTGTGTTGCGGCAGTGGGTTATGGTTTCCTCGACCGTGCCCGTGGCCACGGGACCCGCCGTGCTGATGCAGCCGTGGAAGGCCAGACGCCCGCCAAAGGTTTTCTTGAGATACTCCGGAGACATGTTGGCCGCTTCAGGCTGCAAGGTGTCCACCACGTCGATCCCCATATCGATGAAGTCCTCGTATGCCCAACTGCTGGAACCGCAGGTGTGAATCATGACGGGGAGATCGAAGCTCTTGGCGAGCTCGACAAACTGACGGTGCAGGGGGCGGATCGTTTTGCGGTAAAGGTCGAGACTGATGATGGGCGCGATCTGCGTGCCCAGATCTTCGCCCATCCACAGGAAATCGACCCCGCCTTTTGCGGCCTCGATGGTGCGCCGAGCGATCTCCAGGGTGATTTCGGTTCGGCGCCGGGCCAGCCGCAGTCCTGCCGGGTTCTCCGTGATCAGGTCCACCAGTGTTTGCTCCATGCCGCGCAGCATGCCGCAGGAGTTGATGATGTCGCCCAGTCCCGGGCCGCCCACATGAATCGCGTATTCCGTTTGGGCCTGACAAAGCCGGTGGATGCTGGAATAGTCGTGGTCGTCCGGATTGGGCATGGGCCAGGCGGCGATGGTTTCTTCGTCGGCCTCTTGCAGAGGAAAATCGCAATAATCCCAGTAGCCGCCCGTTTCGTGTGCGATCCAGCGGCGGTGTATGCCCCAGTGGTCGGCCACAACGCCTCTTTGCGGAATATCCGCATGCAGTTTCGGCCCCGTGTACACGGGGCGTACACCGCGGAAATCCACGCCCAGCGCTTGCCGCAGCCCCTCTTGGTCCTTGGGATCGAGCCCGAAGTGCGCGTGCAGTCGTTGGTCGATTCCGGCATTGGCCGCGTAGTTGACGGGAACACGGTCGGGTTCACGGTTGGCGAAGGCGGTGAGTACGCGTTCCTTTGATTTCATGTCCTTCCTTTCGGTGTGGTGTTGGGCAGGGTGGCGATCTGAAAGCTGCGCAGATCGCGATATCCTCCGCGGGGTCTTAGTTTGGCCATGTTCCCTCCTCGTTTGGCCGACTAAGGGCCCGCGCAAAAAGAACTTCACATTTTGGACGCAGATGCATCCCGCTCGGCTGCGTTGCGAAAACTCAAAATATCGCGAATATTCCTGCGTTTTCGCGCCTTCCCGGGCGGGCGCCTACACGCCCAATTCTGTGAATTTGTTTTTGCGCGAACCCTAAGCGATTTTACGTTTTCTCTTTTGATGCAGAACATGCGAGCATGGCGAGCGCGGTGTCGCGGACCTTCTCCGGCGAGATTCCCTGCAGGCAGGCCAGATCTCCCCGCTGACATTGGCGTGCAAAGCACGGCTGGCAGGGCAGGGCGGTTTTAATGACACGATGTCCGCTGCCGTACGGCCCGGTCCGCAGCGGATCGGTGGAGCCGAAAATCGCCAGAACGGGCGTTCCGAGCGCGGCCGCCATGTGTACGGGGCCGGAATCGTTGGCGATCAGCAAGTGCATACTTCTCAGTAGAGTGGCGGTTTGGACCAGGCCGGTCCGGCCGCACATATTGAAAACGGACCCGTCCAGCGCCTGTTCGACGGTGCGGCAGACCGGGATTCCGTCCCGATCCCCCAGCAAATACAGAGCCGCATCGCGGCACGTCTCTTTCAGATCGAGCGCAAGTCTGACAAAGGCTGCGACCGGCCAGTTCTTGCTGGCCCAGCGCGACTGCGGCAACAGGGCAATGCGCAACGGGGACGGGGCGACCGGAGCCGCATCGTCCGGCAGCGTGATCGGGAAGGCGGCCGGCTTTCGTTGCAGGCCGAGTTCATGGCACATCTCGAGCATCTCGTCCACAGCGTGCCGGTTCTTGTTGCGGCGCCCGACGATCTCGCCATAGAAGAAACGGGCGCCCTCGCGATGAAACGAGGGTCCAATCGTGCGTTGCGCGCCCGCCAGGCGTGCCAGGACGGCGCTTTTCAGCAATCCTTGCAAGTCCAGCGCCCAGTCGTAGCCCTGGCGACGCAAGGTGCGTACGAGAGCCGGTGCGGTGGCCAGCGCGTGTCGGCGCTGAAAGGGAATGGCGCGATCGACAGGATCGAAGCATTGCACCAAATCGACATAGGGGGCGTTGACCAGCCAGTGAATCTCCGCACCGAGATCCTGCTTGAGGCGATGCGCCACCGGCAGTGCGTGAAACAGGTCGCCGAGAGAACTGGTTTTGACAATCAGCGCTTTCATGGCGAGTCCGGCGAGAGGTGGCGATGCAGGGCGGCGGCCTGACGGGGGCCGATACCGCGCACGGCGGCGACTTCTTCGAGACTGGCCTGTGCGAGGCGGCGGACCGATCCGAAGGTTTCGAGAAGCTGTCGTTTGCGTTGCGGACCGATCCCGGGGACCGTGTCGAGCACGGAGGCGCCCATGGCCCGGCTGCGCAGCGTACGATGGTAGTCGAGCGCGAAACGATGCGCTTCGTCGCGCAGGCTGCGCAGAATTTTAAGGGCCGGCGAATTGGGGTCGGCTCGCAAGGGGTGCGCGGCGCCGGGCAGGTGCAGCTCTTCGTTTCGTTTGGCCAGGCCGGCGACCGGCAGGCGCTCCAGACCGAGCTTGCGCAGTTCGCGCACGGCCGCCCGCATCTGCGTTTGCCCTCCGTCCACCAGAACCAGATCGGGCGGAGGCGGCGTTTTCCTGTCGGGCGCGTCGTAGCGGCGGCGAATGGTTTCGGCCATCATGGCCGGGTCGTCGCTGCCGACCACGCTGCGAATGCGGTAGCGCCGATAGCGCGCGCGACAGGGCTTGCCGTCCTCGAAACGCACCATGCTCGCCACGGCGTATTCGCCGGAAATGTTCGAAATGTCGAAGCCTTCGATGGCGTGCGGCGGAGCGGACAGGTGCAGCAGATCCCGGATTTCACGCAAGCCCTCCCGGGTTTGCTCCTGTTGCAGTGTCGCCGACATAACGACGCGCGCGCGCTGGCGCACGGTGGCGCGCAGGGCGTTGAGCGCGTCGCGCAGGGCGGCGGCGGATTCGAAATCGAGGGTGCGGGCGGCCTCGCGCATGCGTTCGTCCAGCTCGCTCAGGTAGCCGGGCCGGTGTCCGGCGAGAAACCGGCAGGCTTCCTCGACCCGCTCCCGGTAGAGCGCCGCGTCGCATGAGCCGATGCAGGGGGCCAGGCAGTAGCGGACAATGTCGTTGATGCAGTGCCGATGGGTTCGTTCGTCGGGGAGCGACGGCGCGCACTTGCGCAGGCCCAGCCTCTTCTCGATGAAATCGACCGTCGCTCGGGCCGCCGGCGCCGAGGCGTAGGGCCCGAAATAGCGCGCGCCGTCGCGCTTGCGGGCGCGACACACTTCCAGTTTAGGGAAAGGTTCGGACAGATCGATACGCAAGTGCAGGAACTGTTTGTCATCGCGAAAGCTGATATTGTAGCGCGGACGGTTTTCCTTGATGAGCCGTCCTTCGGTCAGCAGCGCCTCCGCCTCGTTGCGAACGACCAGCGTTTCGATGTCCGCCACGCTACGGATCAGGCTGCGCAGTTTGGGCGTAGCCTGCCGCAGCGCGGAGGGCCGGAAATAGGAGCGCACCCGTTTGCGCAGGGAGCGCGCCTTGCCGACATAGACAATGACTCCACGACGATCCCGGAAGAGATAGCAGCCGGGTTTGTCGGGCAAACGGTCGAGCAGGGATGCCAGACGCTCTCGGGTTGTCGTCATCGATTTATTCGACGCTCATGATCACATGTTGCGCAAAACGCGGTCCGCGGATACGCAGCATGACGCGACCGTTCGCGGCGGACTTGCGGACCGCCTCGCGAAAATCCTTGACCGTTGCCACCTTGCGGCGCGCGACATGGTCCACCAGATAGCCGGGACGAATGCCGAGTCGGGCCGCCTGGCCGCCGGGCGCCACTTGCGCGACGACCACGCCGTCTCCCTCGCCGTATCCCATTTGCGCGGCCACTTCCGCCGTCATGTTCTGAAGTGTCATACCCAGCTTTTCAAAGAGGACGCGGTCCTGTTCGGACAAGGCGGACTCTTCGTCGGCCGAACCGGAAGCGACCACTCTCTTAATCTCCTTGCCGTCGCGGAAGAGGGTCAGCGAGAATTGGGTGCCGGGCGGGTTGCCCATCACCAGGTTGCGGAAAGCGGCTGTGCTCTCGACCGCTTTGCCGTCGATTTCCAGAATGATGTCGCCAAGCTGCAGGCCGGCTTTTTCTCCGGCCGATCCTTCCATGACGGCGTCGATCAGGATGCCGCGGGCGGCGTCCAGTCCGAACTGCTTGGCCAGCGCTTCGTCGACATCCTGAATGACAATGCCGATTTGACCGCGCGACACTTTGCCGGTCTTGATCAGTTGGGCCTTGATGCTGCGCGCCAGGTTGGAGGGGATGGCGAAACCAATACCCATATAGCCGCCGCTTTGGCTGTATATGGCCGTGTTGATGCCGATCACTTCGCCGTCGATGTTAAGGAGCGGTCCGCCGGAATTGCCCGGGTTGATGGCCGCGTCCGTCTGGATGAAATCGACGGAGTCGGCAATGTCCTGTATAATGCGGCCCTTGGCGCTGACGACGCCGACGGTCAGCGTCGCACTGAGTCCGAACGGATTGCCGACCGCAATGACCCACTCGCCAATGTCCAGCTTGTCCGAGTTGCCCAGTGTGACGAAGGGGAAGTCCGCGCCCTCGATCTTAATGACGGCCACTTCCGATCGCGGATCGGTTCCCACGCGCTTGGCCTCGAACGTGCGTCCGTCCTGCAGTCGCACCTGAATGGAGTCGGCGTCGCCCACGACATGGTTGTTGGTCAGAATATAGCCGTCTTTGGAGATGAGAAAACCGGAACCCTGGCCCTGCGTTCGGAACTGACGCGGGGCGGGGCGGGCGGGCTGACCGAAGAAGCGGCGCATGAATTCGTCGCCGAACAGGTCGTGCGGATTGTTGAACGGCTGTCGGCCGGGCGCGTCTATGCCGACGGTCTTTTCGACGTCAATGAAGACGACGGCCGGGATCGCCTTCTTGGCCACTTCCGAAAATCCCTTGCCGGCCTTTTTCAGGATTTGCACTTCTTCCTGTGCTTCCTGAGCCGAAACGCCGTGAACCATCAATCCCGCCAGAAGCGCGAGGGCGATGATATGCCGATGCCGTCCGTAGCCTGTGCGATACGTGTCATTCATACTGCGGCCTCCTCTGCCAAGTGCGAAAAAACAATACCCGTCTAATAGCCTGAAACGCGGGAAAAGTCAAGGTTCAAAATTTATCCGCTGCGATTCAGACAAATGCAAATCGGGTCTTGCCTATGTCTGATTGCATGGTTGATCCGGCGCAAGACAGCAGTGCCGAACCGGTGGATATGCGAGAAACTGGTCATGGGCCGCGCAGATTGTTTTTCGCGGTATCCGAGCAGAACAGAGGCAACAGGAGACAGGCAAATACAGAAAAAAAGAAGCTGCTGAAAAAGATGCTATAGTACGGGACCCCTTCCCCTTGTGGCAAGCGCAAAGCGGTTTCGGAGGGGGCGGCGTTGAGTGTGCCGTGATCGGTGTTCAGCGGGGCCTCGTGATGGGGCAGGCTCGATCAGGTTTTCAAAGATCTGAATATCCAATATCCAACCAGCCGTCGCCTGCGGCTATGGCTGGTTGGCTGTTGGACATCACACATTAATCACGAGAGTGGTACATCTTCCTGATTTCTTGCGCTGACAGGGGGCGATTAAAGATCATGACTTCGTCAATCGTCCCGAGAAGATGTAAGTCGTAGGGCCCCCTTCCACTTTGCCTGGAACCTATGCTGAGGTTGTGCTCGTTGGTGTCGAACGCTCCGGAATACGCCTGACCTATCGTTTCTGTAGCGTTGACGTATATTCGCAGCCGTTCCCCATCGGCGACACCGACGACATGGTACCAGACATTGGTCTGTATGGCCTGTGCGGAGATGGCGGCCACATAGGAAGCTCCATTGTTTTGACGACGGACAAATCGAAATCGACCGTCGGCCCCATCAAGAAACCATGATTCTCCATAGCCATAGCCCTTTGCGCAGATCACCTCCGTATAGCCCGTGCGACTCACCTTTACCCAGGCCGCTACCGACATTTTCGCGGGAAGGTCTAGGCTGCGGTGATGCTCGACACTAATGTAGTTCTCTGGCCCGGCAAATTCAAAAGCGCCGCCAACGCGACCCTGGGCCGTCCATTTTGCATTATGGACAGTCCCGTGGTTGCCGTGTTCACTCCTGTCGGACACCTTCTGCCCTTCGTCTCTATCAAATGAAAAGTGAACAATCACACCTTCGATGCCAATAACGCCGCGAAAAACGCGGATGCTTCTCACGTGTTGAATGTCGACTGATACGGGTCCGAATATCGTCTCCAGTTCCATGGGCGCGAGATTCAGATGACCACTTAGATTGTCACCGTTTTGCAGTTCAAAAAACATGGTCTCGCGATCATCTTTGATTCCAATGTTCACAATCTGTTCCAAGGGGATGTCCATCTTGGCATAGGACGTCTGAATTGGAACCGAGGCGTTGTTTGGAACGCCGATGATGTGAGAACCGTCGACAAGGGTTATGGCCACTCTAAGTGGTTCGACCTTGAGATTGGTATTGCTTGGTGTCTCGTCCGATGGAGCCGATGGCTTCTCGAACGGTTTCCCCGAAGGTGGAACTTCCATTGCAATTTCGGCCATGCAGACTGTCGCCGCAAGACCCGCCAGGATGACACTGAAGTTCTTGAGGATACGCATATCAATTTCCTTGTACGTTTAGCGTGGAGACGTTTCTGTGCCGCATGATGTTCGAGAGAACCGAGTAGGGTCGGATTCAGGAATAATGTGCGTAACGAGTCTGTAACTCATTTGTTTCCAGCATACGTCCACATTGAGGGTTTTGGCGCGGTAGCGACAAATACCCTCCGATGTGTTGTTGGCAGATCTAATTTGTGCTCCAAGCACCCGTGACAAATGCAGATTGCACA
>CAZYAW010000158.1:0-10246 GCA_964646045.1 uncultured Victivallales bacterium
GCTCAGGGGGGCCCCCGGCGCCGGCGCGCGCGCAAGGCCGGTGCGCGGGCGCTGCCCGCCGCTGAACTCGTGCGGATAGCGGTTGAGCGCGTCGGCGGACAGTCCGACGCGTTCGGCCAGATCCTCGACCTTGCGCCGCCGCTCGGCGCGGGAGCCCAGGCGATGAATGTCGAGTCCTTCGCGAATGATGGCGCGCACGGTCATGCGCGGGTTGAGGGCGCCGATCGGATCCTGGAAGATGGCCTGGACGCCGGCGCACAGCGCCCGCCGTTCGGCGCCGTTGATTTCCGCCAGATTCACGCCGTTGACCCGTACGGCGCCGGAGGTGGGCGGGATCAGCCCCAGCACGGTGCGGCCCAGGGTGGTTTTGCCGCAGCCCGATTCGCCCACCAGTCCGAGCGTCTCGCCGCGTCGCAAATCGAGATCCACATCGTCCACGGCCCGCACGTAATGGCGCACGGCGGCAAAGACCCCCTTGCGTACCGGGAACCATGTGCGCAGACGCCGCACTTCCAGCACCTTCTCGCCGTCCTCGCCTTCCGTCGGAGGTACGCCCAGGCGGGCCTGTACGTCGCGAAAACGCAGCGGTCGGCGCAGCCAACTGTACACGAGCGGGAAAACGATTAACAGCGCCAAAACGGCGGGGATGATCCAGAGCAGATGGGCGGGCCTCAGCAGGCGGGCGCGCCAGTCGGGCGCCAGCCCCAGGGTCAGCGGGACGCCGATCAGCAGCAGCAGATGCCATGCCAGCGCGAGGCCCGCCCACAGTGCGGCCGGCATGCGCCGCGAGCGGGCGTCGTCGTATACGGCGTAGGCGATGTGGCCGACGAAGCTGAAGACGAAAACCAGCGTACACCAGAAACGCGCATGGTGACCGCGGCGCCGGGCGTCGTGCCAGACGTGAAAGGCCATGGGTCCCGTTACGGCGGGCAGGAGCAGCCCGATGGCGAAACTGGCGGCGGTCCAGGCGCGCACCCGGATTTCCTTTTCGCCGAGGCGGCGACGATTGCGCAGGTTGCCCAGCAGCCACAGAGCGGTCATGATGTTGAGCAGCAGGTTGGGCACCACGTACCAGAGCAGCGGCTGCACATAGGCTTCCCAGGGCGTGGTCAGCGCGGGCCAAAGCGACGGATCGGGACTCATGAATTCTCCTTGTTGACCGGGTGCGCCTGTTCCGCGCGCCAGTGACAGGCGGCGTAATGGCCGGGCCGATATTCCGCCAGCGCCGGAATTTCCGCGCGGCAGCGCGCCATGGCGTGCGGACAGCGCGGATGAAAGGCGCAGCCGGACGGGATGGCCGCCGGATTGGGTACCTGGCCGGGGATGGCGTCCAGCCGTTCGGCGTGCCGGCCGAGTTGCGGAATGCTCTTGAAGAGGCCGGCGGTATAGGGGTGCAGCGGATGGGCGAACAGCTCGGGAGTGTCGGCCCGTTCGACGATGAGTCCGGCATACATGACCGCCACGGCGTGCGCGCTTTGGGCCACGACGCCCAGATCGTGCGTGATCAGCAGCGTGGACATGCCGAACTCGGTCTGCAGGCCGTTGAGCAGCGTCAGTATCTGGGCCTGAATGGTCACGTCCAGCGCCGTGGTGGGTTCGTCGGCGATCAGCAGTCCGGGCCGGCAGGCCAGGGCCATGGCAATCATGGCGCGCTGTCGCATGCCGCCGGAAAGCTGGTGCGGATATTCGTTGAGGCGTTGTTCCGGATTGGGGATGCCCACCGCCCGCAGCATGTCGAGCGCTATGGCCCGCGCCTCGGCCCGCCGGCGCGTACGGTGCAGAAAAACGCCCTCCATGATCTGGTTGCCGATCGTGAAAACCGGGTTCAGACTGGACATCGGCTCCTGAAAGATCATCGAAATGCGGTTGCCGCGCACCTTGCGCATGGCGGCGGGCGAAAGATCCAGCAGATTTTCGTCCTCGTACTCGATGCGGCCGGCCACGATGCGGCCGGGCGGATCGGGCACCAGCCGCAGCAGGGCCAGGGCGGTGACGCTTTTGCCGCAGCCCGATTCGCCGACCAGTCCCAGCGTTTTGCCGCGCGGAATATCCAGATCGACCCCGCGTACGGCCCGCGCCACGGAACCGTTGTCAAGACGGAAACGGACCTTCAGTCCGCGCACGCGGACCAGCGGAAGGGCGGGGGAGGCGTCGTCCGGCGTGGGATGGGGGGTTTCCATGTCAGCTTTCCTCGTCTGAGTCGGCGGGGGCGGTCCCGCCCACAATGGTACGCGGATCGAAGGCGTCGCGCAGGCCGTCGCCCAGGAACTGGAAGGCGACCACCGAAACGAAAATCAGGATGCCGGGCGCCAGCAGCCAGGGGTAGTGGCGAATATGCACGATGTTCATGGTTTCCTGGAGCATATTGCCCCAACTGGCCTGCGGGTCCTGAATGCCGAGTCCGAGGAAACTGAGGCCGGACTCGCCCAGCATGCCGGCCGGAATGGCGAGGGTGGCGGTGACGATGGCGTAGCTCAGCGTGCTGGGCAGAACATGGCGCATAATGACGCGACCGTGCGAGGCCCCCAGCGCGCGCGCGGCCAGCACGTATTCGCTGTTGGCGACGCCGAGCGTCATGCCGCGTATGGTGCGCGCCATGCCGGCCCAGCCGATGAAGGAAAGAATGATCACTACCGCGAAATAGATTTGCGTGGAGGACAGCCGGGCCGCGTCGAACGAGCTGCGCAGGGCCAGCAGCAGGTAGAAGCCGGGCACCATCATCATCATTTCGCAAATACGCTGCACGACCACGTCGGTCGTGCCGGAAAAATAGCCCGAGATGCCGCCCAGCAACATGCCGATGGAAAAGGAGATGACCACGGAAACCAGTCCGATCGTCAGCGAAACGCGCGATCCGTAGAGCAGTCGCGAAAACACGCAGCGTCCCGTGCCGTCGGCCCCGAGCAGATGCAGCACGGGCGGGTTGGGTCCGCGGGCGACCTCGGCGGGAAGATCCAGTCCGAACAGCCGCAGACGGGTTTCCACCAGACCGAACAGTTTGCGGGGTTCGCCGCGTCGTACCAGGAGCCGCAGGGGATAGGCGCGCGTGTCCACCTCGGCGGGGTCGATGTCGAGATTGGCGGCAATGCGCGCGACGTTCTCCGGGCGGCCTTCGGCATAGTGCTCGCGGAATTCGGCGTCGGTCAGGCGATAGCCGTTATAGACATAGGGCCGGGTCAGGCGTCCGTTCGCGTCGCGCCAGTGGATGATAGTGGGCCAGAAATGGCTCTTGTCTTTGACGCTTTCGTTGTAGGCATAGGGGCTGACGAAATCGGCGAACAGCATCAGCAGGTACAGAACGCCGAGAATCAGTCCGCCATAGAGGCTGAGCCGGTGGCGACGCAATTTGCGCCAGGCCAGCGCCAGCGGAGAACGGGCTCGGGTATCGACAGGGCGGGCGACGTCAGTCATAGGAAACCCTCGGATCCACAACGGCCAGCAGAATATCGGCCAGCAGGTTGCCGAATACCAGCAGCAGTGCGGCGATCAGCGTGTTGGCCATCACCAGGTTAAGATCGCGGTTGAGCACGGCGGGATACATCATCTGGCCCACACCGGGATAGTTGAACACCATTTCAATGAAAAGACTGCCGCCGATCAGACCCGGCAGGATGGAGCCGAATCCGGCTACGAAGGGGGTAATGGCGTTGCGCAGCGCGTGCTTGCAGATCACCGCGCGTTCCGAAAGCCCCTTGGCGCGGGCGGTCATGATGTACTGCTGACGCTGCGCTTCGAGCATGGTGCCGCGCATGACCCGCTGCATGCCCGCCATGCCGCCCAGGGCCAGGACCAGGGTCGGCGCCACGGCATGCCGCACCAGGTCGACGATCTGCCGGCCGCGCGACAGGCTCTCGTAGTCGATGCTGGTACGGCCGCTGTTGGGCAGATCCGGCAGAAACGAAAAGAAACTGTCCGGATTGGCCGCCTCCTGCAGCAGGGTCCGCACCAGCACGGCCAGGAAGAAGGAGGGCAGCGACATGCCGACAAAGGTCAGAAAACTGAGGACGCGGTCGCTCATGCCGTACTGGCGTACGGCGGCGATCACGCCGGCGGGCAGGGCCACCAGCCAGGTGATCAGCATGGCGCAGACCACCAGCGCCACCGTGTTGCGAATGCGGCCGGCCAGTTTGTCGATGACCGGGATATTGTCGTGGCTGCGTCCGAAATCGGGAATGCCACCCGCCGAGACGGGGGGGCCGTCCATCTCCAGTTCGATGCGATAGACCGTCAGTCGCGACGGCCCGACAGCAGCCAGCGTCATTTCGCGCACCTGCGCCAGGTCCAGTCCGTCCGCCGCCAGTTCCGCCAGCGCAAAGCCCGTCTGCGTTCGCTGCATGGGCGCCAGCGCAAAGCGGCGCGTCACGGCGGTCGGTTGGGCGGGCGGGCCGCCGACCAGTCGCATTTCGTAGGTGGCGGCGCGCTCGGTCGGATTGCCGACTTCGAGAATCAGGCGCCGAAACGATTCCCGACTGCGCATCGGATCGCCTTCGTCGGTCTGTCCGACGACGCGATTCAGGGGATTCCAGATGGAACGTTCCAGGCGATGGGTCAGGTGCGGCGAGCCGAGTCGACCCAGGGTTACGGCGGTATCCGCCGCCGGGAAGTCGATTTTCAGAAAGGGGCGGAGTCGTTCCGGTTGCGCCACGGAAAACAGGTTGAGACCGGCCTCGACGGAGCGCACGGCCAGGGCGGCGTCGCCTTCCAGCTCCAGATCGCACCGTTCCCAGTCGCGACCGGTCAGGCCGGCTTCTTCCAGTTCCAGGGCGGTGACGCGCAGGACGCCGGGTCCGACCGCCTGTACGGTCGTCCGAAAGGTCCGATTGGTTGCGGCGGCTTGCAGGCGCAGGGTCAGCGCGACCGTTGGCGGCACGTCGGGATCGGCGTCGTCCGGCAGTTTCAGGGTCTCGAAATTCACCTGCAAACTGGCGATGGCCGGTCGCAGCGCGGCCAGTCGCCGCGCGACGGAGGGTTCGTCGGCCAGCGCCAGAAGCCGCTGTTGCGGATGCAGCTCGCCGGCCTCCGCGACCACCGTCGCCAAAGACGCCGCCGCGAACTGTTCGGAGAACTGGCGCGGATCGGCGAAACTGACCAGCGGCCGCCGCACGCGACCGAAGCGAATATCGAACAGCACGCCGCTCAGCCACTTGGCGTAGCGTACGGGCATGGCGTCGTAGAAGCCGGTTCGTTCCTTGACCTGCTCGATTACCTGAAAACTGATGTTCTCGTTCAGCATGTAGGGTTCGAGCGCGCTTTGCGGATTGGTATTGATGACCGCGAAAATCACGAAGGTCATGAGAAAGACGAGCGGGATCGAGATCAGTAGCCTTCTGAGAATGTAGGCGCGCATCGTCCTGGTTCTCCCGTTGGCGGCTTCCGCCGTCCGCCGCTCCGTTTGTCATGGGCGAAAAGAAAGATTCACTTGTTTCGTTTGAGAGTCCGATCGAACATCATGTCGATATCGACCAGCGAATAGACCGTGGGATTGAAATTGCCGAAGCGGTTGTAGACGGCGGTATTGACCGCTTCACTGACCGTATAAATCTGGGGCGCCTCGCGGGAGATGATGTGCTGGAACTCGGCGGCCAGCCGCAGACGGTCCTTGTAGGCGGGCATGCGCTGGGCCTGCGAAAAAATCTCGTTGACGCGCAGCTCCCAGGGATAGGCGTGGGCGTCGTCTTCCTGCTTGGGATTCCACATGTGCAGATTGCCCGAGGTCGGCCACACATTGCGGCCGCCGTTCATGGGGTCGCCAAAGCCGCCGGTCAGTCCGATAATGATGACCTCCCAGTTGTATTCGCGCACCAGTCGGCCGACCAGGCTGGAGAAGGTCAACTGGACCAGCTCGATGCGGACGCCGATCTTGCGCAGATCCTCGCGCATCAGGCTGACGATGGTGGCATAGTCCTGGCTGTCGGCATAGGTGTTGACGACGAATTCGACGGGGCGGCCTGCGGCGTCCTGGCGAATGCCGTCGCCGTTGCGGTCGATCAGGTCCATCTCGTCGAGATAGGCCCGCGCACGGTCGAGATCGAACTCGTACTGGACCACGGGCAGATCGGGGAAACGCTCGTTGTCGCCCGTATAGTAGAGCGTGTTGGCCTCGCTGACGGGCGAATGCTGAATATAGGCCTGGTCGTTGAAGACAATGTTGCGGATGGCGTCGCGGTCAATGGCGTGGGCGATGGCGCGCCGGAACCGGCGGTCGCGGAACCAGGCCAGCTTGTGCGGCGGCACGTAGGGCTTGCCGCCGGAATCGGCGCGCGGATTCTGGTTGAAAACCAGAAAGCGCGTGCCGGTGGACGGACCGCGCCGATGGATGCGATAGTCGCCCGCCTGCTGCTGCCGGAACATGTCCTTGAAATCCTTGCCGGCCACCGCGACCATGTCGATTTTACCGTCCTTGAAATCGTCGCGCGCCAGCTCGCTGTTGGGGATGATGCTGTACACGATGCGGTCCAGATAGGGCATGCGGTCGCCAAACGAGTTGAAGCGGTAGTAGAGCGGATTGCGCACCAGCGCCACGCGCTCGCCGTCGCGATAGGACTGCAGCTTGTACATGCCGCAGCCGATCACCTCGCGCGGGTCGACGGACTTGTCCCACATGTCGTTGAAGCGGCCGTCGTCCAGCGCCGGCTCCAGAACATGGCGCGGGTACACGGACTGCGTGAGCGTATCGAAGAAATAGGCCCAGCGATAGGGCAGTGTGTAGCGTACGCGAAAGCGATCCACGCGCTCGACCTTGACCTCGCGCACGATGGGCCGGCCGGTGGCGGGATCGATATCGTCCAGTTGCCAGGAATAGCGCGAGCTGGTGGGGATGTCGTTGTTGTAGATGATGCGGTTCATGGTGAACACCACGTCGTCCGCCGTCAGCGGTTCGCCGTCGAACCAGACGACGTCTTCGCGCAGCGGCACTTCCCAGACCAGCCCGTCCTCGTCCATGGCTTGCGGCATGGCGGCGGCCAAACGCGGCTCCAGCTCGTTGGTGACGCGGTTGCGGGTCAGCAGACCCTCGTAAAGCCAGCCCAGCAGAATGGACGAGACGTTGTCGGTGGAAAGCACGTCGTTGAGCGTCTGCGGGTCGCCGCCCAGATTCAGGCGCAGCTCGCCGCCATGTACACCCCGTTCGTAGCGGAAAGCTTCCGCGGCGGCCTGCACCGCGGCCACCGGCGGCGGCGGCTGGGGGCGCGAATCGGGAAACGACGTGCGGGCCGGCAGGCGTAAAACGAAGACGATCAGCAGAAAGAAGAGGCCGACCGCCGCCAGGGGCTTGAGCGAACGCAGCAGGCTCATAAGGGCGGACTTTCCGGTTTGAGTTCGCGGCACAGCAGACTCTCCACCGCCTCGGCGGCGGGCTTGCCTTCGCGCGCGACGGCGTACACTTCGTCGGCGATGGGAGTCTCCACGCCCCGTTCGCGCGCGGCCTCGCGCGCAATGGAGCAGTTCCAGACGCCTTCCACCACCTGTTTCGAGTCGTTCAGAATGTCCTGCGTACTGCGGCCGCGCCCCAGTTGTTCTCCGAAGCGGCGGTTGCGACTGTGCCGACTGGTCGCCGTCACGATCAGGTCGCCCATGCCGGCCAGACCCGCAAAGGTGTCTGGCCGGGCGCCCAGCGCGCAACCCAGCCGGCCGATCTC
The DNA here is from genome assembly GCA_964646045.1 of uncultured Victivallales bacterium. Classification (GTDB taxonomy): domain Bacteria; phylum Verrucomicrobiota; class Kiritimatiellia; order UBA8416; family SLMC01; genus CAZYAW01. The sequence continues at coordinate 7,638 of CAZYAW010000158.1, forward strand.
CGCCAGCCCGCGCGTGATGAGGGCGGCGCGCGTGTTGTCGCCGAAGCCCAGACCGTCGGCGACGCCCACGGCGACCGCCACGATGTTTTTCAGCGCGCCGCCCAGTTCCACGCCGACAACGTCCGACGAGGTATAGACGCGGAAGCGACGGCCGGAGAAAACGGCTTGCACCGCCTGCGCGGCCTCTGCGCTGAGGGAGGCCGCCACGACGGCGGTGGGAATGCCGCGCGCGACCTCCTCGGCGTGACTGGGACCGGAGAGGGCGACGACGTCCCGACGGCCCAGCGTTTGGCCGGCCACTTCGCTCATGCGTTGGCGCGTCCGCTCGTCGAGGCCCTTGGCCACGCTGACGACCAGGGCGCGGGCGGCGACGAGCGGGGCGAAACGTTCGATCACATCGCGATAATAGCGGCTGGGACTGGCCAGCACGACCAGCTCGGCCCCGGCGGCGGCCTCGTCCGCGTCCGCCGTCCAGGCCAGCCCCGCCGGCAGCTTGACATCCGGCAGATACACCTGATTGCAGCCGTCGGCGCGGATGGCCTCGATATGGTCGGCAAACGGACCCCAGACGCGAACGTCATGACCGTTGTCGTGCAACAGCATAGCCAGCGCCGTACCCCATCCGCCGTCTCCCAGAACCGCTACTCGCATCGCCTTTTCCCCGTTGACCGCTTGGTGTTCGGTTGTCTGTTGGAAAGACGCACTATCATGCCGGGCCATCTTTGTCCAGTCTCAAAATGGGATAGGAGTGATCGGCAAACGGGCGTTTGGTTTGCGGTCGGGCGCCCGGTTCTCGTATATGGCAATATGGGTGCAGCGGGTGACCGGTCGCGCGGGCGCGGGCGACCGCGGGAGCGCAGCAGGGAAAATCGCTTATTTAAGATTCGGGAGATAGGCGCCCATGTCTTTTAATCGGGTCTGCAGTTCCCGGATTTCGATGCTGCGGGTGTCCGCGTCCGCCTGGGCCGCCATGGCGGCCGCCACACCGGCCGCCTGGCCCGTGATATAGCAGCCGGGCATCACACGAATGGATGCCTGCATGTTGCGGTCCGTGCTCACGCAACGACCCGCAACCAGAACATTCCTCAACCCTTTGGGCGTGAGTATGCGATAAGGAATTCCGTAGCTCTCTCCCGGGCCGAGGCGCATGGTGGTGAACTCCTTGCGAAAGGCTGCGTAACTCTCTCGGTCGGGTTTCGCGATGTGAATATCGATAGGATAGGAATACCGTCCGATTTCATCTTCGAATACGGCCAGGCTCTTGAAATCGCCGACGTTCAGGACATAGTCTCCCGTGATCCGCCGGGTCTCCCGTACGCCCAAAAGCGAACCGGTAGCGACCAGTTCCATCTCCTCAAAACCCTCGAGATAATGCTTGTAGTACCGCTCGTACTCCTGCAGCGACTTTCTCCCCCAGAGGTAGGCTCGGGTCAGGGATTCCTCGTCCGTTCCGTCGAGATCGAATGTATGGCCGATGTTGCCGCCGCCAAGGGAAGTACCCACGCGCCACATTCCCGGCAGGTGACGGTCCTCCAAGGAGAAGACTCCGTCTTGGAACGCTTCTTCGATGCGTTTGTTGCCTGTGCCCAGTCCGGATTCACCGACCTTTTGCCAGCGGATATCCGCCCACAGGCTGCAGAGAGTGCCCGGCATCATGTTGCCGTCGGCATCGCCCTTCTCGTAAGACGCTCCGGCAAGGGCTGCGAGATCTCCGTCTCCCGTGCCATCCACGAACACCTTGGCCCTGATGGCGAACAAGCCGGACTTTCCTGCGCAGATTGCCTCGTGAACCTGGTCCTGGTCTCGGGTGACATCCACGAGTTGAGTGTGGAAGGTGAACGCGATACCGGCGTCTGCGAGGAGTCGGTCGTAGACGCGCTTCAAGACTTCCGCGCGAATACCTCTGCCGTCCGGAGGGACGGCGCCGTCCGCGGCCCTGAGGGCGTCGAGAATCTGCCGTCCGATGCCGTCGGCAAGGAAGTTGACGCCATCGGAGAATTGCATGAAGGCCGGCACCATACCCGCCGTGCCCATGCCGCCGAGACAACTGTGAGCCTCAATGAGCCGAACCGACGCTCCCTGCCGGGCTGCGGCAAGCGCCGAGGCAATCCCGGCAGGTCCTCCGCCCACGACGAGGATATCGGTCTCGTACCGCACCTCGAGTTCTCGTTGGTAAGACAGTTTTGCCGAATTGCCGGTCATGCTATTCCTCTCTTCCCCGCAAAAAAGAAAACCATTTGTTGCCTGTCCGACCGTCCACCTTCTCCTTGTGGGAGAGGGCCCGGTCGAGGGTTGGCAAAGCCGTTCGTTTCTCTGTCATGCTCCCCTGCATCACACGACCTGCCTCATATACTCCGTCAAATCGGTGTCGTTGTCAACCACGCAAATATACCGCAGCAGATTTCTTATCATGGCCGGACCGACATCCTGTCGCACCATCATCTCGGCGAGAAACTGGAAAAGGCGGGGCAACTCGCGATGCAGACCCTCGCGGCTGGCCTTGAGCGCCGGCAGAATGGTTCTGACGATCAGCGTGCCTTGCAGCTCTTCGGTCTTGATATGGCTGAGATCGACGAGCAGGCGCCGGAATTCGGGCTGGTAGGAGGCGA
>CAZYAW010000159.1:0-17789 GCA_964646045.1 uncultured Victivallales bacterium
GCTTCGCTTGGCGCGATGAAGACGTGATCCGTTGCAAAGCCCCGTTACAAAGGAGCGGACGGCGGCATGGATTACGCAGCGGTCGGCGAGGCCGTTAGAAGGTTGAGGCAGCGCTTAAAGGATGATCGCTCCATTAGAAAAGCCTGCACGCATGCCGTTCAAATATTGCAAATGGAGACTTGACCCCAATTCCGGTGGGAAGATCCCGGTTCGGGCGACATGTTCTCAGAGACAAGACTTCACGGTTCACGGTTTAAAAAAAAGGAAAGCGCTCAAGAAGTCTGAAAAACCGTGAACTGTGAACGGCCGCCCATTGCCGTCGGTCAATCGCCGGCCTGGCGCTTGAGACGGCGGCGATCGCCTTCGCTCAGATGCACTTTGCGCAGGCGCACGCTTTGCGGGGTCACCTCGACGGTTTCGTCGGCGGCCACATATTCGAGCGCCTCTTCCAGACTCATGCGCACGGGCGGGGCGATCTTCATCTTGCGGTCGGAGCCGGCGGCGCGCATATTGGTCAGTTGCTTGCCCTTCTGCAAGTTGACGACCAGATCGCCTTCCTTGCAATGTTCGCCGACCACCATGCCCTCGTAGACCCGCTCGCCGCTGTCCACGAAGAAGAAGCCGCGCGACTGCAGAGCGTCGAGGGCGTAGGCGGTGACGACTCCGGTCTCCATGGAAACCAGGGCGCCGTTGGTGCGGCGCGGCACGGCGCCGCGGTCGGGCCCGAACTCCAGGAAGCGATGCGCGATCACCGCTTCGCCGCCCGTCGCGGAAACCAGTTTGGAACGCAGTCCGATCATGCCGCGCGTAGCGATGCGGAATTCCAGAAACCGCATATCGTCGTGCTGCTCCATGCGCGTCATCTCGCCGCCGCGCTGACCGGTCATCTCGATGATGCGCCCGGCATGCGCGGAGGGCGCATGGACGGTGAGTATTTCAAACGGTTCGCAGCGCCGTCCGTCCACCGTTTTGAGGATGACATGCGGCTGGGAAACCTGCATCTCGTAGCCCTCCCGGCGCATGGTTTCCAGCAGGATGGAGAGATGCAGAACGCCGCGGCCACGCACTTCGAAGGCTTCGCGTCCGATATCCGCCACGCGCAGAGCGACATCCCGCTCGGCTTCGCGCAACAGACGTTCGCGCAAATGGCGACTGCTCGAATACTTGCATTCCCTGCCGCAAAAAGGCGAGTCGTTGACCCGGAAGACCATAGACAGGGTCGGTTCGTCCACGGCAATGGGCGGCAGGGCTTCGGGCTGCTCGGCGTCGGCGACGGTGTCGCCGATATCCAGGTTTTCCGGGCCGACCACGGCGCACAGGTCGCCGACCGCGACCGAGCGCTGTTCGCGACGTTCGATGCCCTCGAAAGTGAAGATCTGCTTGACGACGGACGCATAGCGCGAGCCGTCGTTGCGAATGACCACGCAGGGGCCGCCGGCGTGCAGCGTGCCGCGGTAGACGCGCCCGATGCCGATGCGCCCGCAGTAGTCGCTGTAGTCCAGCGTCGCGACCTGCATTTGCACGGGACCCGCTGTCTGCGGCGGCGGCGGAACGCGTTCGAGCAGGACATCCAGCACGGGCAGGATCGATTCCCGCGGATCGCCCGCGTTGCGCACGGCCCAGCCGTCGCGGCCGCTGGCCAGCAACAGCGGAAAATCGAGCTGCTCGTTGGAGGCTCCGAGCGACACGAACAGATCGAAGATTTCCTCGTGGACCTCCTCGATGCGCGCGGCGGGCTTGTCGGCCTTGTTGATGACGACGATCGGTATCAGGTGCAGGGCCAGCGCCTTTTCCAGCACAAAGCGGGTCTGGGGCATCGGCCCCTCGGCGGCGTCCACCAGCAGCAGTACGCCGTCGGCCATTTTGAGCACACGCTCCACCTGTCCGCCGAAGTCGCTGTGGCCGGGCGTATCGATGATGTTGATCTTGGTGTCGCGATAGACGATGCTGATGTTCTTGGCCAGAATCGTGATGCCGCGCTCGCGCTCGAGATCGCCGCTGTCCAGAAAGCACTCCCGCATGGCGGACGGATCGCGGAAAAGACGAATTTGCCGCAGAATGGCGTCCACCAGCGTTGTTTTGCCATGATCGACGTGCGCGACGATGGCGACATTGCGAATATCCATAGGCTCCTGTCATAAAAGGGTGAGCGAAGCGGGGGTGTGTAGCGCCGACGCAAGCGACAAGCAAGAAAAATCGGGCGCTTTCGTTTTTTCTCTTGCGTATTTGTCGGTGCGCCATCATAGTCTCGCGCGTTTTTCAATTCCTAGCATTAAACGAAAAGGCAGGCTGGCATGAACAATGAAATGGCTTTATCCAAGGTGCGCAATATCGGCATCATGGCTCACATCGACGCCGGGAAAACCACGGTAACCGAGCGTATTCTCTTCTATTCGGGCCGTTCGCACAAAATGGGCGAAGTCCATGACGGCGCGGCCACTATGGACTGGATGGTGCAGGAGCAGGAACGGGGCATCACCATCACCTCCGCCGCAACCTCCTGCGAGTGGAAGGGCCATCGCGTTACGGTCATCGACACGCCGGGCCACGTGGATTTCACCATGGAGGTGGAACGGTCGCTGCGCGTGCTGGACGGAGCCATCTCGCTGTTCTGCGCCGTGGGCGGTGTACAGCCGCAATCGGAAACCGTCTGGCGTCAGTCGGAAAAGTACAGCGTCCCCAAGATTGCGTTCGTCAACAAAATGGACCGGGTCGGCGCCGACTATTTCGCGGTCGTCAAAGGCATTCAGGAGGAGCTGGGCGGCCATGCGGTGCCGGTCGTGATTCCCATGGGCGAAGGGGAGAGTTTCAAGGGTCTGATCGACCTGATCGCCATGAAGGCGATCATCTATAAGGAGGAAACCAAAGGCGCCGAATGGGACGAAATCGATATCCCGGACGAATGGAAGGAGTCCGCCGGCCAATGGCGTACCAACCTGGTCGAAAAATGCGCGGAACAAAACGAGGCGCTGCTGGACAAGTACATGGCGGACGGCGACTTGTGCGAGGAGGACCTTCTTGAAGCGTTGCGCCAGGCCACCCGACAGCGGCAGGCCGTGCCGGTCTACTGCGGATCGGCCTTCAAGAACAAGGGCATCCAGCATCTGCTCGACGGGGTGACGGCGCTGCTGCCGGCGCCCAACGACGTGCCGCCCGTGATTTGCACGCGCAACCCCGACAATCAGCGCAGGGTGGACAAGAATGAAGTTTTTGCCGGACTGGTTTTCAAGATTATGTCCGATCGGCACATGGGCAAAATCACCTATGTGCGCATCTATTCCGGCGTGCTCGAAAGCGGATCGAACATCTGGAACAGCGCGCAGGAGAAGCACGAGCGGGTCGGCCGCATCATGCGCATGCACGCCAATCGGCAGGAGCCGCTGGAGCGGGCCGTGGCCGGCGACATCGTGGCCGTCTGCGGACTGAGCGACGCCCGCACGGGCGAGACGCTGTGCACCAAGGACGACCCCATCTACTTGCAGGCCATCGAGTTTCCTTCGCCGGTAATCGGCATCTCCATCAAGCCCAAATCCACGGCGGACAACGAGAAGCTGGGCCGCGCGCTGCGCCGTCTGGCGGACGAGGATCCGACGTTTACCGTGGTACTCGACAAGGAAACCGAGGAAACCGTCATTTCCGGCATGGGCGAACTGCATCTGGACATCATTGTGGACCGGCTGCGTCGCGAATTCGGCGTGGAGGCGGATGTCGGGCGGCCCGAAGTGGCGTACCGCGAGACCGCCACCTGCACGGCCGAAGGTTCCTACAAACATGTCAAGCAAAGTGGCGGCCGCGGCCAGTATGCCCATGTGGTCATGACTCTGGAACCGACCGGAGCCGGCGAAGGCTTCGAATTCTGCGACGAAATCGTGGGCGGCCGCATCCCGACCGAATATATTCCCTCCTGCGAAAAAGGCGTGGTGGCCGCCCTGCTGGCGGGTCCCTACGCGGGCTATCCGGTCGTGGACGTACGCGTCCATTTGACGGACGGATCCTATCACGACGTGGACTCCAGCGACTTCGCCTTTGTGACGGCGGCGCGCCAGGGTTTCAAGGAACTGTTTCGCAAAACGTCGCCGCAGTTGCTCGAACCGGTCATGGCCATCGAAGTTCTCGTACCGGACGAATATCTGGGGGCGGTCAACGGTTCGCTGTGCCAGCGCCGCGGGCGTATCGAGTCGATGGGCGAACGCGGCAACCTGAAATTCGTAAAGGGCTTCGTGCCGCTGAGCGAGATGTTCGGCTACTCCAACACGCTGCGTTCCCTGACGCAGGGGCGCGGTTCGTTTTCCATGCAGTTCGAGCATTACGAGGCGGTGCCGTTTGCGCTGGCGGAAGAAGTGGCCAAACGACGGCGGGCCGAAGGAAAAGTAAAATAGCGGCTCTCGACTGCGGACCCATTGCGAACGAAAGGCGCGGCGCCGCAACACTATGGATGCGCTGACAATACAGGCGACGGGAAAGGTCAATCTTTTCCTGGAAACGCGGGGGCGGCGGCCCGACGGATACTGCGAAATTCGCAGTGTGGTGGCGCCGGTCTCGTTGTTCGACACGCTCGAAATCGAAGTGTGGGCCCAGGAACGCATTGAAACGACCATGACGTTGGCCGACGACGCCCTGCTGGAGGCGGTTCCGACGGTGAGCCCGGAGGAGAACCTCGCGACGCGAGCGGCGTGGGCCCTTAAAAAGGAAAGCGGCTGCCGCGGCGGGGCCCGCATTTACGTACGCAAGCAAATCCCGATCGGCGGCGGCATGGGCGGCGGCAGCGCCGACGCCGCCGCCGTACTGACGGGACTCAACGCGCTGTGGAAGACCGGACTCGACCGTCGGCGCCTCATGGCGGTCGGAGCCGCCCTGGGGTGCGACATTCCGGCGCTGGTACACGGCGGATGGGTGCGCATGGAGGGTCGCGGCGAACGGATTGCGCCGCTGACGGAGGACGGAGCCCGCCCGACGGAGAATATCTGGATCGTGCTGGCCAATCCGGGATTTTGCGTCTCGACACGGGATGTGTATCAAAGACATGATAAAGCGGGCTTGACTTTGCCCGCCATTCCGTATACAGATGCCGTTCGCGTTTTTTTGCGGGGAACGGCGACGGAAATGGGCGGGGCCTTGTTCAACAGTTTACAGCCCGTTGTTTTCGAGAAGTATCCGCTCGTCGCCATGACCGCCGAGCGGCTGGCGCGGGCCGGGGCGACGGGCGTGCTGCTTTGCGGCAGCGGCGCCACGGTAATGGGACTGGCGCGCGATCAAGAACATGCGCGCGCGATCGCGCGCGACACGAGCGCCGCAGGGGAATTCCCCCTGTGGGTGCGTGTCGCGCATTTGTTGCCCGATGGTGTAATGGTAGCACACGGCCCTTTGGAGGCCAGAGTTTAGGTTCGAGTCCTAATCGGGCAACCATGGACAAGTGGTTTTAACCGGCGGCAACCGAACGCCGCGGAGAGAGACGGTCGATGAAAATATTTTCCGGCAACGCCCATCCCGAATTGGCGCGCAAGATTGCGGAGGTCTGCAAGACCGCGTTGGGCCAGGTGGAAATTCAGCGCTTTCCGGACGGCGAAATCTTCGTGAAAATCCAGGAGAACATCCGGGGACAGGATGTTTTTGTCGTGCAGCCGATTTGCTACCCGCCCAACGAGAACTTCATGGAGCTGCTGATTATGATCGACGCCATGCGGCGCGCGTCGGCGGAACGTATTACGGCGGTATTGCCTTTCTACGGGTATGCCCGGCAGGACCGCAAGGATCAGCCGCGAGTGCCGATTACCGCCAAACTGGTGGCCAACCTGCTGGTGGCGGCCGGGACCAGTCGCATTCTGACCATGGATCTGCACGCGCAGCAAATTCAGGGTTTCTTCGACATTCCGGTCGATCATCTGTACGCGGCCCCCATTATCGCCCGTCGTCTGATCGACAGCGGCTTCGCGGATCCGGTCATTGTCTCGCCCGACACGGGCGGCGTGAAGATGGCCCAGGGATACGCCCATTTTCTGCAATGCGGACTGGCCATTGTGGCCAAGGAGCGACGCGGCCCCTGCGATGTCGAGGCCTTCAGTCTGGTCGGCAACGTGCGGGACAAGACGGCCATCATGGTGGACGATCTCACAACCACGGCCGGAACGCTTTGTTCGGCGGCCCGACTCCTTAAGGAGAACGGAGCCAGCCGGGTCTATGCGGCCGTCAGTCATGCGCCCATCACCCGCCAGGGTCTGGAGCGACTGCAGGCGGCGCCCATCGAACAACTCTTCACGACCGACAGCGTTCCCATGGAGCCCGAGGATATCTTTCCGATCACGGTGCTGACCGTGTCCGGGTTGCTGGGCGAAGGCATTATGCGCATTCACGAGGGACGTTCGGTTTCCTCGTTGTTCAAACTGTAAACAACAACGCAACCAAAGAAAGAAGCATACTATGGCAGCTACCGGTGTACTAAACGCGGAAAAAAGAATCGCTTCAGGCACGGGCGAAGCCCGCCGTCTGCGACAGACGGGACGGGTTCCGGGCGTTTTTCAGGCGCTCGACGGCGGCGCGACGCCGGTTCAGGTCTCGGCTCACGAACTGTTTTTGATGCTGAGCCGGCACGCCAGCGAAAACCTTGTGCTCGACCTGCAAATGGACGGGGAAATCCGCAAGGCGCAACTGAAGGATGTGCAGCGCCATCCCGTCACCGGAAAAGTTCTGCACATGGACTTTTTTGAAGTTTCCATGACGGAAACCATGCAGGCGCATGTCGGCATCGTCCTGGTGGGCGACCCCGTTGGCGTAACGCAAGGTGGCGGCGTACTGGAGCAGTTGGTGCGCGAAATCGAGGTGGAATGTCTGCCGGGCGACATGGTCGAAGAGATCGAAGTCGATGTGTCCGGCCTGAATATCGGCGACATGCTCGATGTCGCCAATATGCAGGCGCCGTCCGGCATGACGATTCTAACGCCGCCGGATATTGCCATCGCGCTCGTTTCGGCGCCGCGCACCGAGGAGGCGGAAACGGCCGCAGAAGGCGATGCCGCCGAGTCCGAGCCGGGCGTGGTCGGCGCCAAAAAGGAGGCGGGAGAGAAAGAGGGCGATACAGACAAGAAATCCGGGAAAGGATAGACTGTGGTCCGCATGACGGCGACGGGGGGCAGCATGATCGCGGGGCTGGGCAATCCCGGCCCGCGCTACGAGAATACGCCCCACAACGCGGGTTTTCTTGTCGTCGACGAACTGGCCGCGCGCCTGGGCGCTCGCTGGCGCTCCGCCGCGCGCCTGAACGCCAAAACGGCAGGCGGAACGATTGGCGACACGCGCGTCTGCCTGCTGCAGCCGCAAACGTTCATGAATGAAAGCGGATTGGCCGTGGCGGCGGCGGCGGCCTACTGGAAGATTGCGCCCGAGCGAATTCTGGTCGTTCTGGACGATGCCGACCTGGACATGGGCCGCCTGCGCTTTCGCGGCGGCGGCGGAACGGGCGGCCACCGGGGACTGGACTCCGTCATTCGTCATTTGGGAGCGCCGTCGTTTGCCCGTCTGCGAATCGGCGTCGGGCGCGGCGGCAGCCGCGAGGAGAGTTTGGTACGCCATGTGCTGTCCGCTTTTAGCGCGCCGGAACGGGCCTGGATGAGAGCCGTGGTCGAAAAAGCCGCCGATGCCGCAATTTTTTTCTTGTCGCACGGACTGCATTCGGCTATGAACGATTTTAATGGTGTGGTAATCGCAAAGGAAGAGACGGCTTCCGACAAGTCGCGGGCCGCCTCTTCGATCTGAAATAGAACATGGAGACCGTACATTGAAAAAATACGATGCGTTGTTTATTTTTCCCGCCTCGCTCAAGGACGAGGCGCTGGACGAAGCCCTGGCGAGCGTAGGCCGGGATATCGAAAAGCTCGGCGGCAAAACGCTGGAAACCGACCGAATCGGCGTCCGCTCGTTCGCGCGCCGCATCCGCAAGAAGGAAACCGGCTGCTATGTGCGCATGACCATCGAGATGGATGCCGCCAAAGTGGCGGCGTTGCGGGCGCGGCTCAAGCTTAATGAGTCGGTGATTCGGGCCCAGATCGTCGTGTGGAGCGAACGGCCGGTGCGCGCCGTGGACACCCGCGCGCAGACGGACGACGATCGGCGGCCCGATCCGCGAGACCGGGAAAGAAGGGATTACTGACATGGCAAGCTTCAACAGGGTCATTCTCGTTGGCAACCTTACACGCGATCCGGAAGTGCGCCATTTGCCGTCCGGCATGGCCGTGTGCGACATGCGTCTGGCCGTCTCGGAAACCTTCAAGAACCGGGAAGGCGAACGGACCGAATCCGTTTGCTATGTGGATGTCGTGGTGTGGGATCGACAGGCGGAAAACTGCGGGGAATATCTTTTCAAGGGTTCACCTGTTCTGATCGAGGGCTCCTTGAAGCTGGACGAATGGACGTCCAAGGAGAACGAAAAGCGCAGCAAACTGCTGGTGCGCGCCCAGCGCGTGCAGTTTCTGGGTTCCCCGGCGAAGAGCGGCGAGTCCCGCGAGCGCGGCGACGCGACGGAAGGCGACCGCAAGGCGGATGCCGAACGTGCCGCCGCCCCGCCCAGGAACGAGCGCAGAGACGAACCCCCGCCAGACGCGCCGCGCGAATCCGCCCCGGACGCGGGCGACGAAGAGGATTTACCGTTTTAGCCAAACCGTATTAATAAGCCAACCAGCAGGGAAACAAGTATGATCCGCAAGAAAAGCGACAAGGACAAGCGAAAAAAAGCAGGCAAAAAGCGCGGCGCGCTGGATGTCGGTAAAAAGAAGAGTCGGCATCTGGACGGCGTCAAGAATGTCGACGTTCAGGATGTCGGTTTTCTGCAGAACTTCGTGACCGATTACGGCAAAATTCAGCCCGCACGCCTGACAGGCGCCAATTCCCGCCAGCAGCGGCAGATCAAAAAGGGCGTACGACGGGCCCGCAACATCGGCCTGCTGGCCTAGGGCGGGCTTCACCCGCATCCCGCGATATTTACGCCGGTGACCGCCTTGGGCGCCGGCGCAATTTAGGAGACCAATCGTATGCCCATAGATGTATTGCTCATGACAGACGTGTCCGATCTGGGGACCGAAGGCCAGATGGTCACGGTGGCGAACGGATACGCCCGCAACTATCTGCTCCCCAAAAAGTTGGCCGCCCCCGTCAACGAGGCGACCCGGCGCCGTCTGGAAAAAAACCGCAAGAGCCGCGAAGCGGACGAGAAAGCGACCTTGCAGGCGGCCCGCCGGCGAGCGGAAACGATGAAGGCCCTTTCGTGCACCATCGCGGTCAAGGTCGCCGAAGGCGAAAAGCTGTACGGCTCCGTCACGGCGACGGACATTGCCGAGGCCCTGGCGCAGCAGGGTGTGGAGATCGAAAAGGATCTTCTGCAACTGGAACATCCGATCAAGGATTTGGGAGTTTTCGACATTAAAATCTCCCTGCACCCGGAGGTCACGGCCACCATAAAAGTTTGGGTTGTAGAGGAATAGGCTTTATGTCTCCCGCCCAGGACTCCGTCCCCCGTTCGCCAGCGGATCGAATGCCGCCCTGCAGTCGGGAAGCCGAAGAGGGGGTGCTGGGTTCGATTTTGCTGGATGCCAGCCGGGTTCTCGACTTGTGCGTGGAGCGGCAGATCGCGGCCGAATCCTTCTACACTCCGGCGCATCGCTTCGTCTACGAAGCCATGCTGGATCTCTCGAAACAGGCCACGTCCATCGACGTCCTCACGGTGGCGGAACGTCTGGAAGCCGGCGGCCATTTGGACAAGATCGGCGGTAGCGCGGGCCTGAACCGGCTGGTGGATTCGACGCCAACGGCGGCCCACGCCGAGTTCTACATCGACATCGTCCGGCAGAAACATCTCTTCCGCTGCATTATCGAAGCGGCCCGCGCGGCGGAAGCCGCCTGCTACGGGACCGAGGAAAGCGCGGACGTCCTGCTGGGCCGCGTGGAACAGTCTTTTCTCGACATCACCGAACATCAGCATGGCGCCATGAATCAGTGGGACGCCGCCGTGCACGAGGCCATGACGCATGTCGAGCGTATTTTCGAGACGCGCCGCGGGCTCAACGGCGTCTCCTCCGGCTTCGCCAATATCGACGGCAAGCTGCACGGTCTGCGCCCGGGCGAAATGATCGTCCTGGCGGCGCGTCCGTCCATGGGCAAAACGTCGCTGGCCATGAACATGGCCGAACACGTGGCCCTGGGCCGAGGCGATCCGGACCACGAGGCGCGCGGTGTCGGCATTTTCAGTTTGGAAATGTCTTGCGAGTCTCTGGTCTTTCGCATGCTGTGCTCGCATGGCGGCGTGTCCGGCTTCAAACTGCTGAGCGGATACGTTTCGGCGACGGCCGACCATCAGAAGCTTATCCGGGCCGCCTCGGCGCTGCGCAAGGCCAAGATCTATCTCGACGACACCGGCGGTCTGGACGTTCTCGAATTGCGGGCGCGGGCGCGACGCATGAAGAAGAAATACGACATTCAACTGCTGGTCGTCGACTATTTGCAGCTCCTTCATTCCCGCGATTACGCCAAACAGGGCAAGCAGGTGGAAACCTCCGCCATTTCCGGCGAACTGAAAGCCATGGCCAAGGAGCTGAAGATTCCGGTTCTGGTGCTCAGTCAGCTCAGCCGCGCACCGGAACAGCGCGATAAACTGGCCGTACCGAAACTCTCCGACCTGCGCGATTCCGGCGCCATCGAACAGGATGCCGACGTCGTGGCCATGTTGCGGCGGCCCTGCAAGTATCCGGACGATCCCGAACACGAGGACAAGACGCTTTCCGTGCTGGACATTGTAAAGCACCGCAACGGACCCACCGGAGAAATCCGCCTCAATTTCGACGAGGAATTCACGCGCTTTACCGACCGCAAGGACCCCGGTGTCGACGGGTTGGCCAACTTGGGTCCGCCCGCCGAAGATCAAGAAGGAGATTCCATATGACGTCCGCAAGACGGTCGGCGGTGGCGGAGACCGCCGCGACCTTCCCCTGTCGCCGCGCGGGGTCGCGTGCCGGGTCTGTCCTGTGCGCCCTGCTGTGGTCGCTGGCGTCGGCAGCGGCTCCGTCAGGTTACGGCCAGGCAGTCGGCCCGGACGCCCGACTGCAGCCGACGGTACGTGAAATCCGTGTGCGCAATCTCGGCGAGGACCCGCTGGACGAGGCCTTTGTACGCATGCATGTCGGATTGCGGGAGGGGGACCCCTATCATCCGGCCACAGTGTTTCAGGACGTGCGCGCTTTGCTGGACACCGGTCGCTTTTCCCAGGTGACGACCGACGTGGAAGCGCTCGGTTCCGAGCTGGCGGTGGTCTTTTCCTTACGCAACCGCCTGCGACTGGCGCGGCCGGTCGAAGTGAACGGCGCCGAGCATTTCCGCCAGAGCCGCATTCGCGACATGCTGGATCTGGCCGTCGGCGACCGCGTCGACGACGCCGTCATGGGCGCGCGCGCGCAAAACGTGTTGCGGGAGTACCGCAAAGAGCGGTTCCCGGACGTTGCCGCCACCTGGTCCGTAGAGGCGCTGCGCCCGGAACTGGGCGAATGCGCGGCCCGCATCGATATCCGCGAGGGACGGCGCGCCCATATCACGAAGTACGTCTTCGAAGGCAACGAGGCGCTGGCGGACGGCGCGCTGCGCAAAGCCATGAAACATCCCTCGCCCTGGGCGCCCTGGAGCTGGATTCTTAAATACCGTTACGATCCGAACGAAGTGGAGTCCGGTCGCATGCGTATTCTGGATCTTTACCGAAACGCGGGCTATCTTGACGCGGAGGTGGACGCGGTGGAATTCAAAGCGTCCGACTCCGGCGCTCTGACCGGCGTCGTACGCGTACACGAAGGCCCGCTTTACCGTATAGGAAACATCAACCTGAAGGGAGCCGCGCTTTTCCCGGAACTGTCGCTGCGACGTCTGATCCCGTTCGACACGGGCGCGGTCGCCTCCGAACAGCGGATTCGCGCAGCGGCCGAGGCTTTGCGCCTGCATTACACATCCCGCGGCTACCTGGAAACCGACGTGGCAATCGATCGCGCGCCGCGGGCCGACGAACGGATTCTGGATCTGAATTTCGACATACGCGAAGGACGTCTGACGCGCGTGCGCCAAGTGGAAATTCGCGGCAACATACGGACGCGCGACAAAGTCATTCGGCGCGAACTGGTTGTGGTTCCGGGCGACATTCTCGACGAGCAACGCGTACGCCGCAGCGAACGACGATTGCAGAATCTGGGTTTCTTCTCCTCCGTACGTTCGCGTACGGAAGACCCGTTGATCCCCGACGCACGCGACCTGATCTTCGAAGTCGAGGAAAAGCGGACCGGGCAGTTCATGATGGGTGTCGGGTTTTCGAGCATCGACAACCTGATGGGATACATGGAGATCTCGCAGGGCAACTTCGATCTGCTCGGCTGGCCCTATCTGACGGGAGGCGGCCAGAAAATCAAGCTCGCGGCGCAGGCGGGCGAACAAACTCAGCGCTACGAACTTTCGTTTGTCGAACCCTGGTTTCTGGACCGCGAACTGTCGCTGGGATTCGACCTTTACCTGAATCGCGCCTCCTACAGCGATTACGACATCGAACGGCGGGGCGGCGCGGTGCGCCTGGCCTGGGCGCTGCCCTTCGCCGCGCGGGCCGACGTTCAGTACGGTCTCGAAAGAAACCGCGTCGTCGATGTAGCCGACACCAATCTGTACGTCAACATCGACACGGGCGCGCCGTTTCTCTTCGCGCGCGACGAAGACGATATCAAGAGCACGCTTTCGTTCGGCGTCACCCGCGACACGCGTGACAGCCCCTTCTTTCCCCGGCGCGGACATCGTGTACGTTTGTCCGGGCATGTGGCGGGCGGACCGTTGGGATTCGACACCGACCTGTACGGCATGGAAGTCGCCGCCTCCCATTATACTCCGCTCTGGTTCGGCCATGTCTTCAGCGCGCGCATGCAGGCCAACGTTGTCGAATCGTACGGCCGTACCAGCGTTACGCCCCTGTCCGAAAGACTGTTTGCCGGCGGGATGCGGTCGATTCGCGGCTATCGCTATCGCGGGGTCGGCCCCAAAGCCCGCCGCGAAGCGGCCGGCCCGGACGATCGCGACCATCGCATGCTGGGCGGCAACAGCCGCGCTCTGGCCGGCGTCGAATATACGATTCCCCTGGTCACCGGCATTCGCGCCGCCGCCTTCTACGATATGGGCAACGTTTGGGAGGAATCCTACACCTTCGATTTTTCCGAACTGGCCTCCGGCGCCGGCATCGGGCTGCGCCTCGACATCCCGGGATTTCCCATGCAGCTCGACTACGCCTGGGCGCTGGAGCCGGACGACGAACTCAGCCGCACGGAAAAGTTCTCCTTCGGCATCGGATACGGATTCTGATCGAACGCCGGCTTACGAGTCGGGATGTACAAGCCGTCCTGCCGCGCCATGCGCCGCAGGACACAACACAATAAGGAGTCGCGACATGAACAGAACAGGAAACGCCGCCGCCTGGAGCCTATGCGCATGGCTGGCCGGTATGACACTGGCCACGGGCGCCGACGTCAAAATCGGAGTGGTGGATATGAACCGACTGATCAAGGCCCACCCGGACACCGCCGCGGCGCAGGCCGCCGTGCGGAAAATGGGGACGGGTTTCGAAGCGGAGCAAGTCGCCATTGTCGCCCCCGTCAACAAATTGCGCGACGAATTCGAAGCGGCGCGCACCGCGGCGCAAAACCGGGCGCTGAGCGAAGCGGCGCGGCAACGCGAACAAACCGTTGCCGAAGAGAAGCTGGGCGCCTTGCGAGAAGCCGAACAGAAGGCGCGCGAAACGCTGCTGCGTCGCCAGCGCGAACTGCAGGAGCAAACCCGCGACATGGAAAACGCGATTGCGGACAAGATCCTGGTCGTGGTGGAGGCTGTCGCCAAAGAACGCGAACTTACGCTCGTGGTGGACCGCTCGGCCCAGGACGCCCGCGGTCGTCCAATCGTGCTGTTCCAGGCGGAGAGCGCCGACATGACCGACGAGGTCGTCAAAAAAATGGCGGCGAAATAATAAGCGGATCCGTCATGGATACGACAGGAGCCCATCGTTCAGGGCCGGGAAGCAACCCGGCGGTCGAAGAAACCACTCCGGTTCAGGCCTTTCAGAAACAGCCGTCCATGATCGATTTCGCGGGGCATTTGGCGGCCGTCTTCTTCTGCGGCGGCTGCAACTTCCGCTGTCGCTACTGCCACAATGCGGAACTGATCGAAACGCGGGCGCCGGGCCTTTCCTGGCGCAGGCTTACGGAAGTCGGCAACGATTTTACCCGCAACTGGGTGGATGCCGCCGTCATCACGGGCGGAGAACCCACCCTCCACGCGGACCTGCCCCGCTGCATCGCGCGCTTGCGCGCGTTCGGCTGGCGCATCAAACTGGACACCAACGGGTCGCGTCCCGACATGCTGGAACGCTGTCTGCCGCACGTGGACTATGTGGCCATGGATGTCAAGGCGGGGCCCGCCGGGTACGAAGAGTTGACGGGGTACGGCCAAACCGCCGCTATAGGGCGCTCCATTGCGCTGGTTCGCGAGCAGGCCCGCGACTACTGCTTTCGCACCACGGTGGTCGAGTCGATTCACACGGACGAACAAATGCATGAAATCGGAAAATGGATTCGCGGTGCGCGGCGTTACATTCTGCAGCCGTTCGTCCCCCGCGAAAGCGTACTGGACCCCGCCTGGCGCCGCTTGCCCAGGACCGCGCCGCAACGTCTGGCGGAAATCGCGCGTATCATGGAACCGTACGTGCAAACAGTCGAAATCCCGGGGGAAGGAACCTAAGGCGGGCTGCGCCCGCAACTCAGAGGTCAAAGGACAGGTTGATTAAGGCGCTAACGATGAACCGGACAAGGAAAATCCTGCTGCTGCTGGCGGTGGCTCTGGCGCTGGGCGCATGGGCCGTCCGCAACGTGCGGCACCGGCGGCGCGACGCCGACCGGGGAATGACCGAACGACTCGGCCAGGCGCTCTTGCCGGCCATGCAGGATCCGGCGGCGCTCGCTTCCGTTGCGCGCGTGACACTGACACGCCGCGAGCCCGAGCAACGCGCCATCGCGGGCCTTCCGCTCCCTCCCGAAAAATGGAAGCGGGCGGCGCCGCAAACGGTGAATGTCGTACAATCCGGCCGACGATGGACGATCCGCGAACGCTACGGGTACCCGGCGGACCACGACAAGTTTATGCGGTTCGCGCGCTCCATTGTCCAACTCAAGGCCGGCCCGACGTTGCCCCGTACCGAAAAGGCGCGGGAGACCATGGGCCTGATATCGCCGTTCGAGGAGAAGTCCCGCGATTTCGCCTCGGGTTTGCATATCGCTTTTTACGACCGTGACGACCGGCTGATCGCCGAACTGCTGGCCGGAGATTCCGTCGCGCCCGAAATGATCGACGAAGAGGATCGGACGCCGTCGAAGACCGAGCCGCGTCGCAGCCGCTACGTGCTGGCGAACAACCGCATCTACCTGGTATCGGATGTCTTCGCCGCGGCGCCGCGCGGTCCGCGCGAATGGCTTGAGCCCAAGGTAATCAATATCGCCGCCAGAGACGTGATGCGCATCGAGGTGCGACACCCCGACGGCGAATCGTTTACACTGGAGCGCCCCACCATCAGTTCCGATCTGGAACTGACGCCGGGCCGGGAGGGAGAACAGGCGCATCGGTCCCGCATAGCGGGCATGGCCGGCGTCCTGACCCTGCTGCAACTGATGGACGTGGCCGACCCGGCCCTGACGTCCGAGGAAACCGGACTGGACCGACCCGTCGTGTATCAGGCCGACACCCGCCAGGGCCTGCGCATTACCGTCCGTATCGGAGGGTATGTCGAGAACGGCAGGCATCGCTACGCGACCCTGTCGGTCGCCGCAGCGGAACTGGCGCCGCATCATGGCGAATTGACGCGAACCGATCTCGACAGGGCGCAGGCGACCGCCGATTATTTCAACGCCCGATACGGACGCTGGACCTACGTCTTCCACGATTTCATCGTACAGAACGCCGCCGCCCGCCGATCGTGGGCGTTACACGACCCCTCTGGAATGGCGCGGGAAGAAAGCGTGACGGCTCCGGCAACGGAGCCTTGACAGAACCCGCCGAACGAGGCAGGATCAAACTATGTCTCTGCAGGAAACCAGCGTACGTTTTCTTCTGGTCAAGCCCCATGTCTCGCTGACAGTGGCGCGGCGGCTGCATGCGTTCCTTCATTTGGAGCCGCTGGAGCTGGAAATTGTCGCCGGCGCCGTCGCCGCCCCGCATCGGGTTCGCATTCTGGATCTGACACTGCACAAGCGGCCCCTGGCGACCTTTCGGCGGACGCTGCGGCGCGAACAGCCGGACGTGGTCGGTCTGACGGGCTTCTCGAATCAGGCGCAAAACGTCAAAACACTGGCGGCCCTCGCCAAGGCCGAGTATCCTGACATCCGCGTCATGGTTGGCGGCATGCATGCCACCATTGCACCCGAGGATTTCGGGAACGGCCCTCACATCGACTGGATTGTGCGCGGCGAGGGCGCCACCGTGATGCGCAGCATAGTTCGGCATTTGGGGCAGGGTCGCATTCCTCCGCAAAACGAGCGGCTGCTGCACGCGGGATCTCCGGCTTTTGCGGATCTGGCCCGGTTGCCGCCGCCGGAGCCGCCTGCGGATTTCAGCGAGATTCCCGCGCCGCGCCGCGATTTGACGGAACGCGGCCGCTATTTCTGCGCCTGGAGCGGTCGCCCCGGCGAACGCCTGCCCGCCCTGTTTCCGCCAACCGCCTCGATGCGCACCAGCACGGGCTGTCCCTACCGTTGCGCCTTCTGCGTCGTGCCTTATGTCAGCAACGGCCGCTATCTCAAAAAGGAGCCGCACGCGGTGGCCGACGAGATCGCCTCCGTCCCGGAATCGCACATCTACTTCGTGGACGACGAAATGTTCCTCGACGCCGAACGCACCGCCGAGATCGCGCGCGAACTGCTGCGGCGCGGCATCCGCAAACAATACATCAGTTGGGCGCGCTGCGACACCATTGTCCGGCATCCCGATCTGTTCCGACTATGGAAAGAGGCCGGCCTCGACCTGCTGTATGTCGGGATCGAGTCCATGCAGGAAAAAAATCTGAAAGACTACAACAAACGCTGCGACGCGGAAACCAATCGGCGCGCCGTGGCGCTCCTGCGCGACATCGGAATCGGACTGCATGCGGCGCTCATGGTCAACCCGGACTTCACACGCGAGGATTTCCTGCAGGTGCGCGAAACGGTCGCGCAACTGGGTCCCGCCGAGTTCAGTTTCACGGTCTTTTCGCCGCCGCCCGGCACCCCGCTCTGGAAAGAACGGCAGGCGGAATTCATTGGCCCCGATCCGTACGCCTTCTACGACTGCATGCACACGCTGCTGCCCGCCCGCCTTCCGCTCAAGACTTTTTATCGCTATTTTTCCCTGCTTTATCTCTTCGGTTTTCGCGACAACCCGTGGCGCCGAAACGGAGTGCGCACGACCTTGCGCGACCGACTGCGCCTGTTGCGCAACGGCGCCTGTTTCGGATGGGCGCTGCACAACATTTACAAGGACTACTTGCCTGCGACGGTAAAGGCAAGCCGCCCGATTGTTAAACAGCTCGTGAACACGCAGACACACGAACAAGGGCCATAATGCGGCGCTTAGGGTTCGCGCAAAAATAAATTCACGGAATTGGGCGTGTAGGCGCCCGCCCGGCCAGGCGCGAAAACGCAGGAATATTCCCGATATTTCGAGTTTTCGCAACGCAGCCGGGCGGGATGCATCTGCGTCCAAAATGTGAAGTTATTTTT
>CAZYAW010000160.1:0-3506 GCA_964646045.1 uncultured Victivallales bacterium
CGACGAAGTGAGTCTCTTTCACGCGCAGTATGTCGGCACCCATACCGACCGGCGCCTGTACATCGCCGACGCGGGCAACATGCGCATCCTCGGGGTGAAACTGGGCTATCACGCGGAGGAGAAAGTGGCGCTCGAAGATGTGCCCGACCAGTAGGTGAATCCGTACGGAGCGTTGGCTCCCGTCACGGATTCAGGGAACCGTCGGGGCTCGTGGTCCAGGAGACAAAGAATGCGCAACAGAGCCGGCCGAGTGTTCGGCGCACCCTACAAGTGGATCAACTTGATGGGGCTCATGGTCGTCTATGGCAGTTTGTGCGGCAACATCACATACGGCTACGGAGTGTTTTTGCCGACGATGTCCGAACACTTCCACTGGAGTCGTTCGGCCGTCTCCGGGCCGTACATGCTGTTTTGCATCGTCGGCGGCTTGCTCGGCCCTATGGCCGGCACGGCCGTTTCACGCTTCGGGGCGCGGAGAAACATGTTGTTTTGCAACCTGTTGGCGGTGGCGGGCCTTTTCGGGATGTCTAAAGTGACAACCTTGTGGCAAACCTATTTCTGGTTCGGAGCGGTCATGGGGGTGGTCATCGCCTTCGGCGAGTTCATCCCGATCACGACGGTAATTAATAACTGGTTTGTCAGCAGAAGATCGGTGGCCATGGGATTGCTTTTCGCGGCGGGCGGGATCGGCGGATTTGTCATGCCACCGGTCATCGGCGGGCTGATCATGGCACGGGGCTGGCAGCAGGCCTGGGCCTGGATGGCCGGACTGCATCTCCTGTTGGCCGTTGGCTTCGGCGGCATGATCGTTCTTATGCCCCAACTGTACTGCGATTACTTCGGTCGGCGCCACTATGCACGCATTCTGGGGTGGACCCTTCCGGCGGTCACGCTTGCGAGTTCCGCCGGTCCGGTGCTCGCCGGCGCGCTCTACGATGCTACCGGCAAGTACAATATGCCGATGGCGATAACCTTGGCGACCATCGTGGCGGGGATTGTCGTCAGCTTCTGCATGCCCGCATATTCCAAACGTCGAAGTGGCGCCGACGAGCACGGACTCGGGCGAATATGCGCCGCTGGAAGCGGATGTCTCGCCGCGGGGCCATGCGAGGACGCCCCGGGAACCGGTCGGGCGGACCTGCCGGAGGATGGTCGGATATGGAGGGATGTCCCGGAGCGGTGAGCGAAGGGAATATCCAACGCCGCGAGTAACCGTTCACGGGGTTCAGTGCGGTCGATGAACGAACTCGGATGGTTGGAAGGCCGAGCGCTCAATGATCGCGGCGATTCGGGGGATGCGGACGGGAAAACAGGCGTGACGGGTATTCCCGTCATGAATGCAGGGGGGGTCATTATGAGAACATGGACAGTTTGTATGGGTGTGGCGGTTCTGCTGGCCGGGGCAGGGGGAATGTGCGCAGATCAAACAACGAAGACGGCCGACGAGGTCAATGTCCCGCGAATTCGGGCCGAACGGCCGCGCGTCTTTCTACGGGCCAAGGCCTGGGACGGGCCCTCGGTCGAGAAGATCAAAGGGTGGATGGACCGTCCGGAATACCGGGCACGCGTGGCCAAGCTGAAGGACCGGGCCATCGGGACGGCCTTGCTCTCTCTCCTGACCGACGACAAGGAGATCGACAAGGCGGCCATGGAGCAAAACAAGCGCTTCCGGATCAGCGGCAGTACCCTGACGTACGTCGGAATCGAGGCGCAGAAGGCCGCCGCAATGTACGACTGGCTGCGTAACCACCCGGATTTCGACGAGGAAAGCCGGCTTCAGCGCGTGGCGGACATGGAGCGCTGGGCGGACCGGTTGATGGGCGAGCTGGCCTCCCGCGACGCGCCCACGCCGTTCTACTCCCGTATTTCCGGCGGCATTGCCGGTCTGACGGCCCTGGGCCTGGCGTTGCACGGGGACAGCCCCAAAGCCGACACGTACATTCGATTTGCCGCGCAGTTCTTGCGCGAGAAGAACGGTACGGTGCGACAGGCCGAGGACGGGGCCGCGCTCGGCGGCGATTATTCCTATTCGCACCAATTCACGGACTTGGCCAACATGGTGGCCGCCTGGCGGAGCGCGACGGATTGGGACGCCGGAAAGTGGATCAAGGAACACCAGGGGAATTGGCTCGAACGCCAGATGCTCTTCCAGATGTGGGTCACAGATCCCGACGGAGTGTTCTGGAGCGACGGCGATTTGGCGAACGTGTCGGACAAAAACCAGTTTCGCATGCAGATTGACGCGATCACCGGCATGTACCGGAACGGATATGGCCGGACGTGGGCCGACGCGATGGCGCGGCGCTGGCCCAAATGGGACAGTTTCCCGTGCGACTACCACCGCGAATACGTCTGGCAGTTTTTCGTTTTCAACGACCCGGAGGTTCCGGCTCTGCCCCTGGACGGGTTGGGCCGCGCGGAGGTGTTCAGTCCGCGGCTGCACGGTGTGGTCTGCTGGCGCGACTCGTGGGAGGCTGACGCCACCATCGTCCGTTTCAAGTGCGGAGACACCGTGGATCATCACGGCACATGGGATCAGGGCAAGTTCACCATCTTTCGCCGGAAGCCTCTGGCGATCAAGCAGGGCGGATACGTGGGCGGGTACAAGAAACCCCGGCATCTCTATTACAGGTCTCCCTGGAGCGCCAATTGCGTAATCGTGACGGCGGCCAACCGGTTCGGGGGTCAGCCGCACGTGGACATGGACGGACCTCAATCCTGGGCCGAGTGGAAGGCCAAGCGGGACCAGCGCTATCGGCATCCGCCGACCGGCATTCTCTTGGAGACCGAGGCCAATGAGCGATATGCCCGCGCGCTGGGAGATTTGTCGGGCGCCGTATCGCCGACCCGGTCCCGTTGGACGCGTGAACTGGTGTTTCTCGGCTACAAATACCTGCTGGTGCTTGATCGGGTGACGCCCGGTCCGGGCGCGACGCACCGCTGGACCCTGCATGTGCCGTCCGATCCCCTGATTGAAGGGACGCTGGTCACGGCGGATAACGCGCCGGGGCGTCTGTTCTGCCGCACGCTGTTGCCGGAATCCCCGCGGATCGTGAAGATCGGCGGTGTCGAGCAGCGTTGGGCACATGTGACGGAGAAGGGGCAGGCGCGAGCCTTTCCGGCCTCCCGTCCGCAAGACGGCGCGGCGTGGCGGCTGGATGTGACGCCTGAAAAGGCGGACGGCGAATGCGTCTACCTGCATGTCTTGTATCCCGCCGACACGGACACGTCCGTGATGCCGGTCTGTTCCCTGGCACGCGAGGGCGAGAATCTGCTTGTCAGGGTGGGGGATTTGTCGCATACGTTCAGGGCGGTCGCCGATAGTTCAGGACTGGGCGGACTACGGGGAAAGAACCACTGATTACACAGTGGAGACTCTTGCAAAACCCATGCATTCGCGATTCCGGGTAGGGACGTTTCTCCGAAAGTAACCGTTCACGGGGTATAGAAGCAGATTTCTCCGAAGTGGATCGGTGATCCTTGCGCCATCATAAGAACCGCTGTCT
>CAZYAW010000161.1:0-6636 GCA_964646045.1 uncultured Victivallales bacterium
CGTGGGACGTCCGCTATTGGAGGTGAAGCACACGTCGCAGCCGTATTGGCGTTGCTGAGCGGGCGTCAGGCGGCGCGGCTTGAACAGGTCGGTATTGACGATCATGGGCAGCGGCAGCAGCCGCTCTTTCGCGTAGCCGTGCATGGCGAGCTGACCGCTGTAGCCGACCAGCAGGTCGCGCCGTCGGGCGGCCGCCTGCACGGCGGCGTTCCAGGCGGCGGCGGCGCGGCTGTTGTTGACGTGTTCCAGACTGTCCTGAATCCAGGTCACGAACAGCATATCGGGCGGATAGACGGGCCGGGCTTCCGTGCGCAGGTGGTTGATGAAGAGAAAGACGTGCGGCTGGAAGCGATGAATTTCGCCGGCGATGAAGTACGGCGTGAGCATCAGGTCCATATTAAGGCGCCGGACGCTCCAGTCCAGGCTTTCGAAGGCCGTTGCCAAATCGCGGGCGGCGTACTGGGTGACATTCGACCAGGCGGAAGTGACCATCAAGAGTCGCGGCGTTTCCGCGTCGCGTCCGGCGATGACGGCGGCCAGGCGCGCATCGTCCAGCGCGGCGTACCAGTCGTTGTTCTCCCGGCAGAAGGCCAGCGTTTCCCGGTCCCGGCGCCGGGCGAGCGCCAGGAACGGCGCGAGCCGTTCGGCCTGTTCCGCGTCCGGCAGTCCGCCGAGCGCGGTAAAGACGCAGGGATAGTCGGGTCGGCTTTCGAGAAAGCGAATTTCCGCGGCCCAGTCCTCCGCCGCGAACCAGCGAACGCGCGGACTGGCCAGAACGGGCCGGGCGTCGAACGCGCGCAGGAATCCGATAAAGGCGGGGATCGAGTTCAGGCAGACATGGATCGGCTGTTCGGGACGGGGCGGCGGTTGCGCCTCGCATTGGCCGAACAGATGCAACAGCTCGTCGCCCGGCGCCAGGCCGACCAGCAGGATGGGCCGGGCGAGGTTGGCCAATGCGGCGGCCTGTCGTTCCATGCGGGACAGCAGCCGTTGCAGGGCCGCGCGCATATCGGTCAGCGGCGCGAATCCCCGTTCCGAGCGCAATCCGTACGTCACGCCGTCGGGCCGTTCCTGCACGGCGACCGCGTCGCGCTCCGGACAGGCCATGACCCGGGCATGAAGTCGCGGCCAATGCTTCAGCAACGCCGCAAGATTCCGTTCGTACACGCTCATGATGAACCGGGTCACAAAAAATTCTTGTGCGGGTTGTCGGGCGCGGCAAGATATTCGAACAAGTCGTTGTAATGGTCGTAGCGCATGTAGGAGGTTTTGCCGGCGCAGATGCCGCCGCAGTCGTGCGCGGCGATTTTTTTCAGGACCTGTCGGCGCCGGGCGCTCTGCCAGATTTCCGCGAGGGGGGTTTCGTTGACATTGCCGTAGCAGTAGTCGGAGATGCCGCGCGTGGAACAGCAGGCGTACAGGCCGCCATTGGCGCAGAGTACGCCGACCAGATGATGGCCCAGACACATGGTATAGGGTTTAATCTTGATGCCGGCCAGGAAACTGTAGGTTTTGTCGCCGGTCACGGAAAAGGTTCCGTTCTGCAGCTCCTTGCGGGCGGAAACGAAATTGGCGTCCACAATGGCCTGCTGGTCGCGGTCGAAGGGCTGCATGGCGTGTCCGATCACGCGTTTGTAGGCGATGTAGCGGCAGCCGGCGCGTTTGGCTTTGCGCGCGGCCACGACCATTTCGTGACAGTTGTCGGGATGCACGACATAGACGATGCCGCAACAGACTTCGCGGGAGAGGCGCCGAATGCCGCGCCAGACTCGTTCAAAGGCGTCGCGGCGGGCGGGCCGATGGACGGCGCGATGCGTTTCGGCGGTGCCGGCGTCGAGCGAGATGCGCAGCCAGCGGCAATGTTTCGTCAGGGTCGCCGCGTGGTCGAGCAGCCGTTCGCCGTTGGTGATGACGCCCACTTCGAGGTCCAGCTCGTCGGCCTGTTGCAGCAGGGCGTCGATATGGGGCCAAACCAGCGGTTCGCCGCCGCCCTTGACGACCAGGCTGCGCACGCCCATGGCTTTGGCCTCCCTGACGACCCGCAAGGCCGTCTCGGGAGCGAGGCTGAGACCGGCATGTTCGGCGCGGTGAAAGCAGTCGATGCACCAGACGCAGCGGTGATTGCAAACGTTGGTGGGGTCCAGTTCGAGGGTCACCGGCGGCGGCAGCTCGCCGGCCAGTACGGCCCGGATGCGGTCGAAATGATTCAAAACCTTGAATTCCGAGAATTCGCGCATAATTTGTTCGTTCCTTTCGCTTCGTACGCCGCAGAAGATGGTTTAGCACAAGGCTATCGGCGGGACAAGGCCGAAGTTGCGTTCTCATTCTTGGTTCTTCGTTCGGCGTTCAGGACCCCCCGCCATCCGGCGGCAGAGGCCTGACGCCCTCCAATTTCGTCGGACGGATCGGACATGTCGGACGAGTTCAGTTTTCTGACTTCGTTCCTGCGGAACTACGGCACGGCAGGCTCCGCAGACGCCCGACATCCGACATCCGACGCCCGGCTTCCGGACTGATCACTGTTCACTGATTACTGATCACTTCTTCCCCGTCACACGGCGATGCCTTTGCCGATCTTGTGCAGGAAGGCCAGAACGGCGGCGACGGCCTCGTAGAATTTGGCGGGGATTTCGCGGCCGACATCGACATGCTTGTAGAGCGCCCGCGCGACTTCCGGTCGTTCGACAATGGGCACGTTGTGTTCGGCGGCGATGGCCTTGATGCGCTGGGCCAGGAAATTCAGGCCCTTGGCCGTGACCTTGGGCGCGGTCATGGTTTTGGGATCGTACTGCAGCGCGACGGCGACGTGGGTGGGGTTGGTCACGATCACGCTGGCTTTCGGCACGGCGGCGATAATGCGCGAGAGCGACAGCTCGCGCATTTTCCTCATTTGCGCCCGCTTGACCGCCGGACTGGTTTCTTCCTGTTTGCGTTCGTCTTTGACCTCGTCCTTGGTCATCATCATGCCTTTTTCGTACTGATATTTCTTGTGGCTCCAGTCCAGCAGCGCGATGATCCCATGCAGGCAGGCCACCAGAATGGCGATTTTGAATACGAGCAGGAACATCCAGCGGATGGAATCGGACAGGGTAAACTGGTTGAGACTGGAGATGACGGGGATTTCGCGGCGCACAAAGAGGTACACGACGGTGGAAAGCACGGTCATTTTCAGCAGGGTAATGCCCAGCTTGACCAGCGATTCCGTGGAAAACAGTTTGGTAACGCCCTTGACGGGGTTCAGGGACGACCATTTCCACTTGAGCGCCTTCATGCTGAAGTAGGGCTTGGTCTGCGCCATGCTGGCGATGACCGCCGCGCCCATGACTATCAGCAGCAGGGGGGCCAGCAGCGACCAGACGAACAGCGCGCCCTGGCTGTAGGCCTCGCTTGCACTGCGGGCCGTCCAGTCGCCGATGCGTTCGAATCGGGTCAATTCGGCAAAGAAACCGTTCAGGCGCCGAAACATGGCGGGTACCGACCAGCGCAGGGCGATCACGCCCAGAAGCAGGATGAGCATGGAATTGATCTCTTGCGACATGCACAGCTTGCCTTCTTCGCGTTCCTTGCGACGCTTTTTCGGCGTCGCCCGTTCCGTTCTGCCGTCTTTGCCTTCCATAGCTTACCTCATCCCTTTTCCTTTTTCAAGCGGCGAGGAAGCCGGCGGCGGCATCGAGCATCTCGCGCGTCAGCCGTTCGAAAAACCCGCTGCCGAACTGCAGGGTGACGCCCAGTATGCCGATGCCGGCCAGCAGCCGGAACGGCAGGGCCAGGAACAAAATGTTGAAATCGGGCGCCAGCCTGCCGATCAGGCCGAAGGATGCGTTGACCACCAGGGCGGCGGCCAGGACCGGCAGCGCCAGGGTCACGCCCAGGGTGTAGAGGCGCGAGCCGAGTCCGACAATGGCGACGGCCAGCGCCGCCTGTCCGGGCTCCGGCAAGCGGGGTCCGGCCTGAAAGCTCAGCGCCAGCAGCCGCAACAGCGCCAAGTGCCCGTCGCACAGCAGAACCAGCAGAATAAAAAGCGTCTGGATCAGTTGCGCCGTCAGCGCATTGGGCTGGCCGCCGACCGGATCGATGCTCTGGGCCATCATCAAGGCGCTTTCGTAACCCACAATCATGCCGCCGAGATGGCAGGCGGCCACGAAGATGTTGCAGATCAGCGCCGTGCCAATGCCCAGAAACAGCTCGGCCGACATCGCGTAGGCGAGCGAGGGAAAATCGTTCATGCCGCGCGCGGCGGCCGCCCAGCTTGCGGGCAGGACCGGCAGAATGGCCAGCGCCATGGTCAGTCCGAACGTCACGCGGATGCGGGCGGACAGACGCGGTCCGCCGTAAAACGAGGTCAGGGCCACCACGCCCAGAATGCGGGCCAGGACCAGCAGCAAAACTTGCGGAAGATGTCCCAGCGATATGGTCACGACTTAAGCCTTTCGTTTTTCGGTTTTCCATCGGCGGGCCTCGATCGTATGGATTCCGTCGACCTTAATGACAGCCCGACGATCGGGTTTCCGGTTTTTTGCGGGCTTGCGCGCGGCGCCGAGACACGCGGGCGCTTCGCCTTGTGGAATCCCCCCTATCCCCTGACGGTGGCGAAGAGACTGTACATCTCCTCGAAGTAGGCGGTCATGGTCTGAATCATCCAGGGCAGGGCGAAGCCGACCACAACGGCGGAGATCGCCAGTTTCGGCACGAACGTGAGGCTCATGTCCTTGATGGAGGTGACGGTTTGCACGATATTGATCAGGACGCCCACGACAATGGCGGTCAGCAGGACGGGCGCCATCATCATGCCGGCCGTGTAGATGGCGCGATAGGTCAAGTCCAAGGCCATTTGCGGCGTCATGGTATCATCCTTTGCCAAGGCGGGCCGTTGCCCGCAACCCGATTTTCCCTCGCCACGGAGGGCACGGAGAACAAGAGGTTTTCAAGCAACGTATTCTCCGTGCCCTCCGCGGTAAACATGGTTTGTCTTTTCCGGCAGAACCGTTTGATTAAGGCGTTAACGGTCAGGTCGCGAAGCTGCTTACCAGTCCGCGCACCAGCAGCGTCCAGCCGTCGGCCAGCACGAAGAAGAATATTTTGACCGGCACGGAAATCATCATGGGCGGCAGCATCATCATGCCCAGCGACATGAGGCTGGAGGCGATGACCAGATCGATGACTAGAAACGGCAGATAGATGAGGAATCCCATCTGGAACGCGGTTTTCAGTTCGCTGAGAATGAAGGCGGGAACCATGACGTCGAGCGTGACCTCGTCCATGCTGGCCGGCGTCGGTTTGCGGGCCAGGTCGAGAAAGAGGACCAGTTCCTTTTCGCCGGTCTGACTGCCCATGAACTGACGCAGGGGAACCGCGCCGCGGCTCCAGGCTTCGGACTGGGTAAGGGTCCCCTCCAAGTACGGTTGCATGGCGTCGGCATTGATTTTTTGGAAAACCGGAGCCATAATGAAAATGGTCAGGAACAGGGAGAGGGCGGCGATGATTTGGCCGGGCGGACTCTGTTGCGTGCCCAGCGCCTGACGCATGAAGCCGAAGACGATCAGGAGTCGCGTGAAGGAGGTCATCATGATGACGGCCGAGGGCGCCAGGGACAAGGCGGTAAAGATCAGCAGGAGCTGAATGGAACGGGACATCTCGGCGGGCGAATCGCCGGGCTGGAACTGGATGCTGACCCCGGCGGGCGCGGGATTGGCACCCGTCGGCGCCTGGGCGCGAACCATGCCGACACAGCCCAAGGTCGATAAAACAATCAGACACAGGGCGATTTTCGCTTTTTTCGTCATGCGCATCAGGATAGCAACCGGGATGCCACGCAGGGGCGGAGAGCCAAGAGTCTTCAACTTGCGATCGATATCGGGGGAACGTGCCGTTTTGCCGAGGTCTGGTCCCCGGTGAGCCGCGACCTATCCCCGGGTCGAGGTTTTGCCAGAGCCTGAACGGGAAGGAAAGGGCGCAGCGGCGGGGTTTTCGGCGGGCGGATCGAAGGTGGCGATGGATACGACGCCGTCGCGACCGGAACAGAGCAGGGCGCGTTTGCCTTCGACGGCGATCAGCAGCAGACGCCGATGGTGATCCAGCGGCAGCGCGCCGATCAGGCTCATGCCCGCGTCTTGGCGGCCGGGCACCGTGTTGCGAATGCGGCGGCGCAACAGGATGTTGATCGCCACTAAAACACCCAACACCAGGATGGTAGCGAAAATCGACCGCCAAGGCCCCGAGTCGGCCGGACGGCTCCAGGACGGGGCGTCGGTTCTGTCGGCCGGTTCGGCGACGGAACCTTCTTTTCCGAAAAGACCGCTGACATCGCGCGAGGCGGCCGGTTCGACGGCCGACGGCCTTGCGGCGGCCGGTACGGTCGTGTCGGGTTTCGCAACGGACGCCGCATTCGTTTCCGCAACAGCGACGGGGAACACGCTCGTTTCCGGTTCGTCCCCGCCGCCCTGCGCGTATCCGTGCGCCAGCGCCGGCAGGATGGTTCCGAGCGTCAGCGCTATGAACTTCCACGTGGTCATGTGTGCCGATATAGCAACCGGGATGCCATGGCGGGCGGGAGCAGAGACAGGAAAAGGTGGAAGTTTGAGGGTGGAAGGTTGATTCTGTCTGTCTCAGAGACAAGCGGGGCCTCTGAGGTGGCCG
>CAZYAW010000162.1:0-39264 GCA_964646045.1 uncultured Victivallales bacterium
TAAGCGAGTTTTTCTGCTGCGAGCACGCCAACGCCAACGCCTGCGGCACTTGAGGCGTGGCGCGCATTTCACCCATATTTCAATATGCGAGAATCGCGCGCCACGCCTCAAGCACCGCATCCACAGTCGTTTGCGCACTCTCGCGACGAAAACCTCGCTTATTCTAGGACTAGGAAACAACGAAACGGAGGAACGGAAGATGGGCGACGATCCGGCGAGAGCGAGTGGAGAGACGGGGCGGAGTCTTTATTTGTTTCTTGACGGAGACTCCGGTAAAAACCCTTGCGGAACGGAAGTCTCGTTCAATCAACACGGGCAAGATGCCCGTGCCACGTTCAGTAAACACGGGCAAGATGCCCGTGCCACGTTCAGTAAACACGGGCAAGATGCCCGTGCCACTTTTGACCGGCATGGGTTTTGCAAGAGCCTCAACGGTCTGTGCGCGCTGGTCTTGAGTGTAGCGTTCAGCGGCTGCACTTTGGCGCCGGAACGGGCGCAGACGCCCCGGCCGGGTCGCGACTGGACCTCGCCCGCCACCGGCATGGAGTTCGTCTGGATCGAGGCGCTGCGGATGTGGGTGGGCAAATACGAGGTCACCAACGGCGAGTATCGTCGGAAGGAACCTGCCCACGATTCGAAAAACTTCCGCGGACACAGCACGAATGGCGACCGTCAGCCGGTCGTGTACGCCAATTTTCCGAGAGGCAAAGCCTATGCGGAGTGGCTGACCGAGCAGGATCGGGACCGGCTGGGCGTTTTCCGTTATCGTATGCCCAGTGTGGAAGAATTTCAGGTGTATGCGCAATGCGGCGACGGACGCGTCTATCCCTGGGGCGACGCCTGGCCGCCGGTCAGCGGGCAGGCCGGCAATTATCTTGATCAAAGCGCGCAGCGGACACTGGGTTTCCAGGGTATGGAAGGCTATGACGACGGCTTTGCGGTCACGGCGCCGGTGGAGGAATCCTGGGTCAATCCCTGGGGTCTTTACGGGGTGAGCGGCAATGTCTGGGAAGCCTGCGCGGCCGACAGCAGCGGCGCCGAGTACGGGCAATGGCGCGGCGCGGCATGGGTCATTGTGGCGAAGGAACACCTGCGTTGCGATTTCGGCTATTCGGACGCCGAGTACGGCAAAGCCGGCCACAAGCTCAATCGCAAACACGGCTTCCGGCTTGTCCTGGCGCCGTAGCGCCCCGAGCAGGCGCTTCAAAATAACTTCAGACTTCCTGACCTCGCACTACGGCGGACAAGACGGCGGTACGCGTCCAGCTTGTGTATTGACAAAACAGGCGAAACGCCTGTTCCGAATACCGAATCCAACCGAATTTTACGGCCATAGAGAAAAAGGGGACAAGGAAAGATTAGGGCGAAAGATAAAGGTATTTCCCCAATCGCGCGGATTTACCAGTGCTCGATGCAGGCCGCCACGATGTTGCGGGCCAGGTCGAGCGAGGCGTCCGGAAAGGCGTTGCGGCGCGAGGCGGTCATATCCCCGACAAAATCGAAATCGGCGTGACCCTCCACCGTTCTCTCGGACAGTAGTCGTTCGCCGTCCGCCGTCCGCACCAAAGACAGGGTCGCACCGATGCGCAAGCGGTATTCCACCGCCGAGTCCGCCTCGTCGCGCCGATAGCGCAGCGGCTCCTCCCGAATCGTTGCCAATGTGACCGTCAGCTCGGCGTCGGCATCCGTCGCCGTCGCAATGCGCAAAGTCCCGTCCCGCTGAAATTCACGAATCACCGCTTCCGTGAATTCGCCTTCCAGTTGCGGTTCGCCGGTCAGATTGCGGAAGGCCGGCACATGGACGGTCCGAATGTCGGGCGGCAGCGAGGAGCCCAGCCGGTAGCCGAGCGAGCTGCAACCGGTCGCCAACAGCATGGCGCCGCACCAGACGGCGGCGGTCGCGCGCCACAGGGGAAAGGGTTTTTCGGATTTCATGGTCTGTTGCCCTCTCCGCGTCCCTGCGTCTGCAGTTCACGGATGCGCGTTTTGACGAATTCGGCCCTGGCGGAGGCCGGGAACCGCTCCAGAAAACCGCTGTAGGCAATGACGGCGGCCTGGGCGGGGAAACGGTCCCGATCGTAAAAAGCGGCGCGCCGATAGTGTCGTTCTTCCAGTAGATCGGCGATTTCGCGCAATTGCGCGCGCGTTTCCACCAGAAATTCCGGGCCCGCCCCGCGCGAGCGGTCCAGAATCATGGCATGCGCATCGTGGGCGATCCGCAGGCCGTTCTCGTCCCGCGGGTAGCGAGTCGCTTCCCGGTAGAGGCAATGGGCGCGGCGCGCCAGCGCTTCCTCGACCAGGGGACTGCTCCCGTAACGCATGATCATTTTCTCGTAGGCGTCGGCCGCTTCCAGCCACTCGCGGCTCTCTTCGTGGATCACCGCGATATGGAACGCCGCCTGATCCGCTTCTTCCGCCTGCGGCGCGTTCAGCAGAATGCGCCGGAAGAGCGGCAGTGCGGCCCTGGACGCGGGACTCTTTCCTTGCGAATCGGTTTTCGGCCGCATGATATGGTTGGCAATGCGCATTTGCGCTTCGTAGGCGGCGCGGAAAGGGGCACGGCCCGGAAAATGATCGATCAGATACTGGTATTCGCCAAACGCAGCCGGATAGGATCCGTTCTGTTCGCGAATTTCGGCATAGGCCTGTTGCGCGCGGGGTGCGTAGGGGGAATCGTGCCATTCATGCACCAGCGCTCGAAAGGCTCGGGCGGCCCGGTTTCTGGAGCCCGCCTCGCGCAGCTCTCGGGCATGCTCCCATTGCTCTTCCGGCGTCTGACGGGATGGACGACCGAAAAAACGGTTGGGGGTTTTGCGCCGCGGGGATTCGAAGATTTCGCGCCGGGTCGTTCCGAGATCGGCGGGATCGGAATCCGGCCCCTGCGCTCGGGCCGCATCCGGGACGGCCCATGCCAGCGTCAGCCCTACGACGCCCACGCGCACAGCCCCAAAAATACGTGAGTCGTTTTTCATAAATTTGCCATTCTATCCGCCAATGAACCCTTGGAACTGCGGACGTACCCCAATACACACGGGCAAGATGCCCGTACCACGTTCGACAGACAGGGTTTTTGCCAGAGCCTCCTTGTAGCGAAACAACCTAGCATGATCCGGCGCGAGTGCAAGTGTTTTTTCGGGTTGTACCGGCTTGGGCTGGGCCGGCGCCTCACACGACGTCCGTCGTCAGCAGAGAAAAAATCAGGGCGACAGCGTTGAACATGGCGTGTATGATGATCGGCGTCCACAGGGAGCGGGTCATGACATAGGCCAAACTCAACGTGACGGCCAGCGTGAAAAGCGGCAGCAACGCCGGCCCATGGAGATGCAGGAGGGCGAAGACCAGAGCCTGAACGACGATGGCCGGCCAGGGAGACGATATTTTGAGCAGGGCGCTGAAGATGACGCCGCGGAACAACAGTTCCTCGAACAACGGCGCCAGAACCACCGCCGTCAGCGTCAGCCAGAAGCGATCGATCCAGGACGTGGCCGGACTGGTAAAGGCCAGTACCGTGTCCTGCGGCGCGGCCTCGACGCCCAGCGTGTAAAGCAAGCCGATGTTCAGCAAGCCGACCAAGGTCAAGGGCGGAACGATCGCCAGATAGAGCCAGGCGCCCGTGCGCAGGATCTGTTGCCAGGGTCGAACGAGGGGCGGCGGGCGGGCGGCGGGCGCCGTGACGCAAGACGGGCCGGGCTCCGCTGCGGGCGCCGCCGGCGGCCCGTCGACGTGGTGACGGGCCAGAATGGCGGCGCGGAAAAGCAACAGCAGCGCCAGCATCGTGGCGAAAGGAAGCGTCAGAGAGAAGAAGAAAGACGAGAAAGGCAGCCATACCCAGACGAACGGCAACGTCGGAACGACCAGAGCGATGAACCCGACATGCAGGAGGTTCCACGGTTGACGCCGCACCATGCCGATGCCGACCGGCAGAAAGGCGCGATGCGCCCGCCAGTTCCGGAACAGACGCACGTCCGCCGCGATGCCGAAGCCCAGAAGATTCAAAAAGAGCCATGCGCCAAGGGTCTGGAAAACATGCATGCGCACTCAGTCCTCGAAGCCGACGCGTTCCCGCACGGTATAGATGGGTTTGTCCTGCGATTCGTGGTAGGTGCGCGTTTGCAGTTCCGCCAGCAGGCCCATGCTGACAAACTGCAGGCAGAACAGAATCAGCATAAAGGGCGTGATCACCCAGAACGGACGTTTGACGAGATCCGCCGCGAAGGCGGTGTCGAACAGCAGATACGAAAGATGTCCACACAGAACGGTCAGCATCATGAGCAGACCGGGCAGGCCGAAGAAAAATCCGATTTTGCCGAAAATCTGGATGGGGCGCGTGCTGTAGCGCAACAGAAAGTTGACCGTGGCCAGATCGAGCGCCACCCGCAGCGTACGCGACAGTCCGTATTTGGAAACGCCGAAGCGACGCGGCCGATGGTTGACCTCCACTTCGCAGATCGTGCCGCCGACCCAGCGGACCAGGGCGGGAATGAAGCGATGCATTTCGCCGTACAACCGCACGTTTTTGACCACTTCCCGGCGATAGGCCTTGAGCGTGCAGCCGTAGTCGTGCAGCGCCACGCCCGTCGTGCGGCTGATCAGGGCGTTGGCGGCGATCGAGGGCAGGCGCCGACTGAAAAAACGGTCCTTGCGACTCTTGCGCCAGCCGCTGGCGACATCGAAGCCTTCTTCGATTTTGGCCAGCAGCCTGGGAATGTCGTCGGGATCGTTCTGGAGATCGGCGTCCAGCGTGACGATCACCCGTCCGACCGATTCCTGGAAGCCGGCTGTCATGGCGGCGGTCTGCCCGAAATTGCGGCGGAAACGGATCAGCCGAAAGCCCGGATACTGTTGCTGCGCCTCGCGCAGTTTTTCCCAGGATCCGTCCGTACTGCCGTCGTCCACCAGCACCACCTCCCAGGCGAGCTTCAGGCGCGACAGGCTTTCATGCAGGGTTTGACAGAGCAGAGGCACATTCTCCACTTCGTTATAGACCGGGACAACGACCGAGAGTTCTTTCATGGCAGGTTCCGTTTTAGAATTAAGTGCGCAACTCATACAAGCGCGATCAGATATAGCCGTTGCGGCGCTAAAGCGCCAGCATATTATCGAAACGTTAAAGGCCCGTGGCTCAGGGGAAAAGAAGCTGTTGCAGGTGCGCGTAGCTTTCGGCGACCAGATCGGGCTGTACCGGAGCGGCGGCCAGATCGGAGCGGCGGCATACGCCGGTCAGCATCAGGGCGGTGGGGAGGCCCGCCGCCGCGCCGGCCGGGATGTCCGTTTGCAGATTGTCGCCGATCATCAGCGTGTGGCGCGGCGCGCAGCCTAGACGCGCGACGGCCATATCGACGATGGCGCGTTCCGGCTTGCCGATCATCTCGGGCGTTTGGCCGCACCCGGCGGCGACCGCCGCCACAATGGCGCCGGTGCCGGGGTAGAGTCCCTCGTGCGTTCGCAGACAGCCGTCGGGATTGGTCGCGACGAAACGCGCGCCCCGGTCGATCAGGCGACAGGCGGTGACCAGCTTGGCATAGTCGAACGAGCGGTCGAAACTGACCAGTACCGTGTCGATGTGCGCGGCGCGATCCAGGTCGGGGCGGCACGCCATCAACGGTATGTGCGCGGCGTTGAGGGCCGCCAGCAGCGGTTCTTCGCCGATCACGTAGAGGCCGCGGACCGTCTGGAGGTAGGCGGCGGCGGCGCGGGCGGAGGTCAGGATGTCTTCCTCGGCGCAGGCAATGCCGTATCCCCGTAGATGTTGCGCCACGGTCGCTTCCGAGCGATTGGAGCGATTGGTCAGGAACAGCGGGCGAATCCCGCGGCGGGCGAGATCGGCGATAAAGCGCGCCGCGCCGGGCACCTCCTTCTCGCCCAGATACACGGTTCCGTCCAAATCGAAAATGGCCGCTTGCAGATCGCGTCCGAATCCGGCCGTATTCTTTGCAAGCGGGTCAACGGAAGGTTTGGGCGCGACGGGGCACATAAACCGCTAGACCGACCGGGCTTTCAGGGATACAATGCGGTTGAAAACCGGTGCGGCGGGTCGCGAATCCTGCGGGTCGACGTAGAAATAGCCTTGTCGCTCGAACTGGACCCGTTGGCCGGGCCGGGCGTCGGCCCAGGCCGGTTCGACCTGGGCGGTGGTTTCGATCAGCGCGTTCGGATTCAGAGCGTCCTTCCAGTCGGCGCCCTCCGCGACTTCCTCGGGGCGCTCCGTCGTAAAGAGTCGGTCGTAGAGGCGGACCTTGGCCTCGGCCGCATGCCGGGCGGATACCCAGTGAATCGTGCCCTTGACTTTGCGGCCGTCCGGCGCGTGACCGCCGCGCGTGAGCGGGTCGTAGGTGCAGCGCAGCTCCACGACCGCACCGCTCTCCGCATCGCGTACGACCTCTCGACATACGATCAGGTAGCCGTAACGCAGTCGCACTTCGCGGCCAGGCGCCAGCCGGAAGAATTTTTTGGGCGGATCTTCCATGAAATCGCTCCGTTCGATATAGAGTTCGCGACAGAACGGAACCTTCCGCGTGCCGGCGTCGGGATCTTCCGGGTTGTTGACGGCTTCCAGTTCCTCCTCCCGGTCTTCCGGATAGTTTTCGACGACGACCCGCAGCGGATCGAGAACGGCCATGGCGCGCGGAGCGCAGGCGTTGAGTTCTTCGCGAATGCCGTGTTCGAGCAGGGCCGCGTCGGTGAAGCCGTCGAATTTAGTGACGCCGATTTTGCGGCAGAAGGCGCGGATGGCGGACGGCGTGTAGCCGCGTCGCCGCAGGCCGCACAGGGTCGGCAGACGCGGGTCGTTCCAGCCGCTCACGTATCCGCCTTCCACGAGTTCCAGCAGCTTGCGCTTGCTCATGACGGTATAGGTCAAATTCAGGCGCGCGAACTCGATCTGCTGCGGACGGTGCAGATCCAGCGCCTCGAGAATCCAGTCGTAGAGCGGGCGATGCACCTCGAATTCCAAGGTGCAGATCGAATGGGTTATGCCCTCGAAGGAATCGGAAAGACCATGTGCGAAATCGTACATGGGATAGAGAACCCACTGCGTTCCGGTGCGATGGTGCGCCACCTTGCGAATGCGATAGAGAACCGGGTCGCGCAAATGGAGATTGGGCGACGCCATGTCGATTTTGGCGCGCAGAACATAGCGGCCCTCGTCGAACTCCCCGGCGCGCATGCGCTCGAACAGGGCCAGATTCTCCGCGGGTGCGCGGTTGCGACTCGGACTTTCGCGACCCGGTCGCGTCGGCACGCCGCGATATTCGCGGAAGGCTTCGGTATCCAGGTCGCATACATAGGCCTTGTCCAGTCGGATCAGTTGGCAGGCGCATTCGTAGAGCCGCTCGAAATAGTCGGATGCGTAATAGAGGTGCGTACCCCAGTCCCAGCCCAGCCAGCGCACGTCTTCGACAATGGCCTCGGTGTACTCCACGCTTTCGCGGGTCGGATTGGTGTCGTCGAAGCGCAGATGGCAGCGTCCGCCATACTGACGCGCCAGTCCGAAGTTGAGGCAAATCGACTTGGCATGCCCGATATGCAGGTAGCCGTTGGGCTCCGGCGGGAAGCGGGTCACTACGGCCCCGCCGTGCTTGCCGGCCTCGATATCGGCGTCGATGATTTCAGTGATAAAATTCGTAACGGCGTCGGCGCCGATTGCCTCTTTCGCTGCCTCTTGCATAAATCGTATCCCGTAAGGCGGGCGGCGCCCGCATCCCTAATTTCAAATGATGCGTCGCTTATGCGTCGCACCTCGCGTCGGAACACTCGCTTATTGAAGTTCTCAACGCGGCCTGTACGGTCCCGCCGAACGCAAACGGCGGCGCCTGGCCTGCGTAAAGAGCTATCAAACGGCTTTCGCACCTGTCAACAGGGTTTTCCGACTCCATCGGGTTTTCGTAGTCGTTCACGGTTAACAGTTGCTCGAAGGCAAGATCCAATGGCGCCGCAAAAATTGCCGATTGACCTGTCGAACGGATTTCAATAGGTTGCGGGAATGAATGCGATCTCCATAGGTTATGGCGCTCTGAACCTGCCGCTGGCGGCCGCCGAAGCGCTGCACGGTTTTTCATGGAGCGACCCCATGACGGTTTTTTTCGTCGCGCTGCTGGTCGTGCTGGTGGCCCCCCCGCTGTGTGAACGCCTGCGTCTGCCCAGCGTGGTGGGTCTGATTCTGGCCGGAATCGCGCTCGGCCCCTACGCGATCGACATAATTCCCAAGGACAGTCTGGTGCAACCGCTGGGCGAGGCGGGCTTGCTCTATCTCATGTTTCTGGTCGGACTCGAGATCGACATGCAGCGCTTTCGGCGGGAACGCATGGCGAGTCTGGTGTTCGGCATGTGGACCTTCTGTATCCCGCAGATACTGGGAACGCTCGGGGCGCGCTGGCTGCTGGATCTTTCCTGGCCGGCCGCCATTCTGATGGCCAGCATGTTCGCCTCGCATACGCTGGTCTCCTATCCGATCGTACAGCGACTGGGCCTGGTCAAGGAACGGGTCGTCACCACCACGGCCGGCGGCACCGTGTTTACGGACACCTTGGCGCTGCTGACGCTCGCCATCGTGGCGGAATCCACCCGCAGCGGCGGTTTGACCGCCCTCTTCTGGGTGCGACAGATGCTGCTGCTCGCGATCTACGCCGGCACGATTCTCCGCCTGGCGCCCGGTATGACACGCTGGTTTTTCCGGCATATTGGCGGGGTGGAAAGCGTACAGGGATTTCTGTTCGTGCTGGTGTTCGCCTACGGCTGCGCCGTTGCGGCCCCGCTGGCCGGACTGGAACCCATCATCGGCATGTTTCTGGCGGGCCTGGCGCTCAATCTGCTGATTCCCGAACAGAGCCGGCTCATGATCCGCCTGCGCTTCTTCGGCGAAGCGCTGTTTATTCCTTTCTTCCTGATTTCCGTGGGACTGCGGGTCAATTTGGGCCTCGTTTTCGAATCGCGCAAGGCGTGGCTGGTGATGGGCTTCATGGTGGCGGCGGGCTATATCACCAAGTTTCTGGCCGCCGTGATCAGCGGCAAGCAGTTGCGTTTCTCGCGCAACGAGATCGGCGTACTGTTCGGCTTGAGCGTCAATCAGGCGGCCGCCACCCTGGCGGCGGTGATGGTGGGCGTCAATCTGGGCATTTTCTCCGCGTCGGTGCTGAACGGGACCATTCTGATGATTCTGGCCACCTGCCTGCTGGGACCCTGGGTCACCGAACGCTACGGTCGGCGGCTGGCCCTGCAAGTCGAAGAACAGGCTATGGACAGTTCCGGCGCCCCGGAGCGGACCATGATTCCCGTCAGCGGCGAAGATCAAATCGAAGCCCTCATGACGCTGGCCATCATGACCCATCCCGCGCAATCGGGCGAAGCGCTGTATCCCGCCGTCATCGCGCCGCACGGCAACGATCCCGAACGGACCGTGGCCAATGCCGAGAAATTGCTGGCTCATGCGGTCGTACAGGCCGTCGAGGCCGAGATGCCCGTTCGGTCCGTGACCCGCCTGGCGGACAGCATGATCGACGGCATACTGGGCGCGTCGCGCGATTTGCGCATTTCCACTCTGATTCTGGACAATCGGCTTTCCTCCGCCACCGAGTTCGAACACATTCCCACCCGCCTCGTCGAACAGGGGCGGCATCTGGTGATGCGCTACATGACCCCGGCCCCGCTCAACACCTGCCGCCGCATGCGGGTCGCCATTCCGCCACTGATGGAACGGCAAACCGGGTTCGGCGCCGCCTGGGAAGTCGTACGCCGATTGACCCGTCAGGCGGGAGTAACCCTGCATGTGTTTGCGGAGGCCCCCACCCTGCAGTCCATGACGAAGCGCAAGTGGCTGAATGCGGCCGACCCCAATACGGAAAGCGTCCCGCTGCGGCAATGGCGCGAGATCGCCGCCGTTTTGCCACAGCATCAGCAAGCGCACGACCTGACGGTACTGTTCATGCCGCGAACCCGGCGGCTCGCCTGGCGGCCGGCGTACGCCCGACTGCCCGATCTCCTTAAGAAAACGCTGGACCGCAATCCGCTGCTGGTGGTTTATCCGCCGGAAATGAAATGGGAGAACGATCCCGCACCGCCCGAACAGTCGCCGGCCGGACAGTTCCAGTCCCTGTTCCCGCCCAACCAGGTGTTTTTGAACATGCCCGAAACCCGCCTGGACGACGCGCTGCGAAAATTGGTGACCGCCTGCTACCCCGACCGGCCCGCCATTCAGCGCCGCCTGCTCAAAGATCTTTTCGTCATGGCACGCGAAGCCCCGCTGCGGATTGCGCCGGGATGCCTGCTCCTACATTCGCATCAGGCGGCGCCGCCCGCAGCGCCACAGGTGATGCTGGCCACC
Organism: uncultured Victivallales bacterium; assembly: GCA_964646045.1. Lineage (GTDB taxonomy): Bacteria > Verrucomicrobiota > Kiritimatiellia > UBA8416 > SLMC01 > CAZYAW01. The sequence continues at coordinate 10,319 of CAZYAW010000162.1, forward strand.
TGCAAAAGCGGTTTCGCGGAAGAAGCCCCGGCCGACCCCGAACCGCCGCACGCGCTGGTTCTGTTGCTGGGCATTCCGGAAGAAAGCCCGGAGGAACACCTGCGCCGACTGGCCCGCATCGCATCCATGTTCCATGTCGATGGCTGGCTGGAGCGCGTTTGCGAGGCCGATTCCTATGAGAGCCTGATCCAGCGCCTGTCCTGACACGTATGGCGGACGCGTTTCCTGCGGCCAAACGGTTCGCCTGTCACGGACAGACACGGGCGAACACGGGCCGGCACGGCCGATAAGAAAGCAACGCGTCGGCGCGCCGGGCGAAGCTAACGTATTTCTAATAATTCGCTAACCCCTCTTGAACGGCTCTGTCGGAAGGTGATTCCAGTTTGCATAAGCGGAAGGAAAACGATTGTGGCCACCACCCTTACCACGCGCTCCGAGGAAGAGCCACAGGGCCTGATTCTCAGCGATCGCGCCAGTTTTCGGCAGAAGATGACCGAACGCATGGGACGGAGCGCGCTTTTCTCCATTGCCGCGCTGGCCGCGCTGGCCGTTCTGTTCATCTTCTTCTACATCGCCCGCGACGCAATGCCGTTCTTTCAGTTGCGCGGCTTTCGCGAGTTCTTTGTGACGCGCGAGTGGTATCCGTCGCGCGAACCGGCCTATTTCGGTGCACTCTCCATTTTCTTCGGCAGTGCGCTGGTAACGTTGGGCGCGGCGCTGGTGGCGGTGCCGCTGGGCATTGCGGCCGCCATCTGCCTGAGCGACGTGCTGCCGTTCGGCGTGCGCCAGGTGGCCAAGCCGGTCATTGAGATTCTGGCGGCCATTCCGTCCGTGGCCTACGGGTTCTTCGCTTTGGTCGTGCTCGCGCCTTTGCTGCAGAGATCGGGCCATACGGTGTTGTCGGCAGGCTGGTGGCTGCTGGCTACGCCGGCGCTGGTTTTGCTGGCGGTGATACTGGGCGATGCGCTGACGGTGGCCGTCAAAAACCCGGTGACGGCGCGCCGTACGCAAATCGCACTGACCTTGCTGCTGGGCGCGGCGGCGCTGTGGGCGCTGTGGGCCGGTCACCAGGCGATTCAGTCCCTAACCATCGTCACCGGCGCCAATGCGCTGAACGTTGCGGTTATTCTCGGAATCATGGCCTTGCCTACCGTCGTCAGCGTTTCGGAAGACTCTTTACAGGCGGTCGGCCGCGAACTGCGCGAGGGCAGTTACGCGCTGGGCGCCACCCGCGCGGAAATGCTGTGCAAAACCGTGCTGCCCGCCGCCAGCAGCGGTCTGTTTGCGGCCTCCATGCTCGGCATCATGCGGGCGCTCGGCGAAACGATGGTCGTTTGGATGGCCTCGGGCAATGCGGCGCAAATTCCCTCCCCCTGGTACAACTTCCTCATGCCGGTCCGCACCCTGACGGCCACCATCGCCGGCGAGATGGGCGAGGCCGACCATGTGACCGGGTCGGCACGCTATCATGTGCTGTTCGCCATGGGACTGTGCCTGCTGCTGTTCTGTTTCGCCTGCAATTTGGCGGCCGAATGGGTCGTGGCGCGACAACGTCGTCGCCTGAGGGGGGAATAAACCGCTATGCGTCTATCCACCCGCAAATTACTGGACCGCTCCTTTTCGGCGCTGGGCGTGTTCGCCATTGTGCTGATGGCGATCGCGCTGGCCGTGATTCTGGCTCCAATTTTCTGGCGCGGCGCGGGCGCCTTTGTCTTTCGGGCCACCGTGGAACACCGCAAAATGGAGCGAACCCTTTTTCTGCGCGGCGACGAAGCGACGTTGAACCGGGAGATCGCCGAGGCCGAAAAAGCGCGTCAACCCGTGTACGAGTGTCTGGGCCAGTTCAGCCGAGAGCAGGACGAGACGTTGAACCGGGCCATCGAGGCCGTCGAGCGGCTGGGTCGGAACGAAAGCTCTCTGGGCCGCCGCATTGAGCGTGCCGGCCGCTCCCTGCGCGAACTGGGCGATCTGGAAAAACAGGTCGAACTGCTGACCCGTCTGGAATCCGTGGCCCGCCGCGAGGCCGACGAGGCGATGACGGCCGACCTGGATGTGATCGCCGGGGCTCTGGCCGATCTGGACCGCAACGCGCAGGCCTACGGCGCCGTCGCGGGCATGCTGCGCGAACTGCTGGGTCCGCTGCCCGGCGATCCCGAGCGCGTCATGCCCCGCGAACAATTCGGCCAGACTCGCTGGGAACGGGCGCAGGTCAAGCGGGACCATTTGCTCTGGTTGGACCGCTGGGACTATTCCGACCGTTCCGTCATGGGCGTTGCCGTGCGCACGCCGCGGCGCGAGCAATACAAGGGCACGGCGCTGTATCCGATCTTCGATCACATCGAGAATCGTCTCGAGGCCATGCTGCTCCCGCGGCGCACGTTCTACTGGCGCTTTCTTACGGATGTCGCGCACGACGCCCACTTCTTCGGCGGCATCGGGCCGGAAGCGCTGGGCACGTTCTATCTGACCTTCGGCGCCATGCTCTTCGCCGTGCCGCTGGGCGTCATGGCAGCCATCTACTTCACCGAATATTCGCGGCCGGGCCGTCTGGTCAGCCTTCTGCGCACCTGCGTCAGCACGCTGGCGGGAGTGCCCAGCATTGTTTTCGGACTGTTCGGGCTGGCGTTCTTCATCTACACCTTGCGCGTATCGCCGTCCAAAAGCGTACTGGCCGGCGCGCTGACCTTGGGTCTGCTGATTTTGCCGACCGTCATTCGCGCCGCGGAGGAGGCCATTCTGGCCGTGCCTCAAACCTACAAGGAAGCGGCCATGAGTCTGGGCGCCGGCCGCTGGCGCACGGTGGTCACCGTCATCCTGCCCGCCGCGCTGCCGGGCATTCTGACCGGAGTCGTCATCAGCATGGGACGCGCGGCGGGCGAGACGGCTCCCATTATTTTCACGGCGGCCGTCAGTGTCGGGGCGGGTTTGTGGCCATGGGAAGTCTTCAATAATCCTACACCGGCCCTGTCCTGGAACATTTACAATCTGGCTACCGAACACGAGGCGGTGGATCAGATTCGGCATGTGCAGTACGGCATGGTAACGGTTCTGGTGGGCATTGTGCTGCTGCTGAATCTGAGCGCCATCGCGCTGCGCGCCAAAATCTCGAAAAAGCTGAGAGGATAGAACCATGAGCGAAACGCAGTATCAGGATTCGCCCGCCCGGGCGCTGCCGCGCGACGGCCTCGCGGAGAGCGACCTGCACGTGACGGCCCGCGACTTCTCCGTGTTCTACGGCGCCTTCGAGGCGGTCGTAAAGATTTCCTGCGCCTTTCCCGCACGCGAGGTGGCCGCCCTGATCGGGCCGAGCGGGTGCGGCAAGAGCACGTTTCTGCGCTCCATCAACCGCATGAACGATTTGATCCCCACCTGCCGTGTCGGCGGGTCGCTGGTGTTCGACGGCCAGGAAGTGTACGGACCCAAGGTGGATATTACCGTACTGCGGCGCCGGATCGGCATGGTTTTCCAAAAACCCAATCCGTTCCCGAAAACCATCTACGACAACATCGCCTACGGTCCGCGCCTGACCGGCACGCGCCAGCGGGCCAAACTGGATGAAATTGTCGAAAGCAGTCTGATCAAGGCGGCGCTGTGGGACGAAGTGAAGGATCGGCTCGACCGCAACGCACTGGGTCTGTCCGGCGGCCAGCAGCAACGGCTGTGCATCGCGCGCGCCCTGGCGGTCGATCCCGAAATCCTGCTGATGGACGAACCGACCTCGGCTCTCGATCCCAAGGCCACCGCGCGCATCGAAGATCTCATCGGCGAGCTGCGCGGCAACTATACGATTATTATCGTGACCCACAACATGCAGCAGGCCGCGCGCGTTTCCGATTATACGGCCTTTCTGTACGAAGGCGTGCTCGTCGAATACGGACTCACCAAAACCCTCTTCTCCAAACCGGAAAAGCAGCATACGGAGGACTACATTACCGGCCGTTTCGGATAATATTCGCCAACCGCCTTGCGTGGAACCGCTCCGCAGGGTAGATTGTTCCGCAGCAGAATGCGACGCGGATGCGGCGCATCGTTTGAAATCTGATATACGGGATGCGGGCGCGGCCCGCCTGAGGATGCCGACATGATTAGACACCTGCAAAGAGAAATCGAAACCATCAAGCGCAAGCTGCTGGCCCTGTGCGCCGTCGTGGAAAAGAATGTGGCCATGGCCACGAAAGCCATTGCCGAACAGGACGCGGAGATGGCCCGGACGGTCATAGAGGACGACAGGCATGTCGACCGTCTGGAGGTCGAGCTGGAGGAGGATTGTCTGAAAATCCTCGCCCTGTATCAGCCCGTGGCCGTCGATCTGCGCGCCATCGTCGCCGTGCTCAAGATCAACAACGATCTCGAGCGCATTGGCGATCTGGCGGTCAATGTGGCGGAGCGGGCCGGTTTTCTGGCCTCGCGACCGGCGGTGCCGGAACCGTTCGATTTCGATCTGATGGCCGACAAAGTGCGCGCCATGCTGCGCAACGCGGTGGACGCCTTCATTGAGAGCCGCAGTCAGGCGGCGCACGAGGTCTGCAAGGCCGACGACGAGGTGGACGCCATCAACAGCGCCATGTACAAAAGCGTCGAATCCATGCTGCGGCGCGAGGATGCCGATGTCGGCACGCTCATTCACCTGCTGTCCGTTTCCCGCGATCTCGAACGCATTGCCGACCACGCCACCAACATCGCCGAAGACGTGATTTACATGATTTCCGGAGAGATCGTACGGCATCATGTCGAAGACTATACCAAGGAGTAGTCATGGCACGCGAAAAAATTCTAGTGGTCGAGGATGACGAAGACATTCTGGAGCTGATCGCCTACAACCTGGAAAAGGAGCAGTACGCCGTGCTCAAGAGCCATTCGGGAGAGAAGGCGCTGGAGCGTATCGCCAAAAATAGGCCCGACCTGTTGCTGCTCGACCTGATGCTGCCCGGGATGGACGGACTGGAAATCTGCAAGCGCGTCAAGGGCGAGTCCGCCACGCGCGACATTCCCGTGCTCATGCTGACGGCCAAGGGCGAGGAGAGCGATGTGGTGGCCGGACTGGAGCTGGGCTCCGACGACTATATGACCAAGCCGTTCCGGCCCCGCGAGCTGATTGCCCGCGTGCGCACCATCTTGCGCCGCGCTTCCGCGCCGGCCATCAACCCCGCCACCATGGAGGAAATCACGCTGCACGGCATTTCCATCCATCCGGGTCGTCGCGAGGTGAAGGTCGGCAAGAAGACGGTCGATCTGACCTATACGGAGTTTCAGGTGCTCTACGCCCTGGCGCAGCGGCCGGGCTGGGTTTTCACCCGCTATCAGATTGTGGACGCCGTGCGCGGCGAGAACTATCCGGTCACGGATCGCTCGGTGGACGTGCAAATTGTCGGCCTGCGCAAAAAACTGGGCAAAGCCGGACAGGCCATCGAAACGGTGCGCGGCATGGGCTATCGCATGAGAGATCGGAGCCTGTCTTCGTGAAACGTCGTCGGCTCTTCACGCAAATCTACGTTCCGCATGTGGCCGTGCTGCTGCTGGCCCTGCTGATGGCCGGCGGGTGGGCTTTGCGCGAGGCGCGGCGCGAACAGTACGAACAAACCCGTCGCAGCCTGCAGGCCGCCGCAGCCATGCTGGCGGACACGCTGGGGACGGCGTTCGCCGCGCAATCCGGCGACGCGACGCAGCGGCTCTGTCAACGCTTGGGCTCGGTGACCGGATACCGGTTCACGGTGATTCTCGACAACGGGCAAGTTTTGGGTGACAGTCTGGAAGATCCGCGCAAGATGGACAATCATGCGGCGCGCCCGGAAATCCTGCAACTGATCGCGCCCCGCAGTGAAGATTCGGGCTGGGCCGTACGGGTCAGCTCGACGGTGCGCCTGAACATGATGTACGTGGCCGTACCCTGGGAAGGGACCGACGGCCGCATCGGCTTCGTGCGCGCGGCACGCGCTTTGGACGATATCGACCGAGCGGTGGCGGGTCAGCGCGCACGCATCCTGGGCGCCGGGCTGTGGCTGGCCCTGCTGGGCGCCTTCGTCAGCGTACTGATCGCCCGGCGCGTCAGTCGCCCGCTCGTCGCCATGCGTCAACGGGTCGAGGCTTTTACCGTCGGCGAGGACGAGCTGCATTTGCCGTCGTCGTCGGTCCGGGAAATCGACGCCCTGACCGAGACCATGAACGTCATGGCCATCCATCTGAACGAGCGCATTCAGACCATCGTGCGCCAGCGCGACGAACAGAACGCGCTTTTCTCCTGCATGACCGAAGCGGTCGTGGCCGTGGACGACCAGGGCTGCATTCTGTCCATGAACCGGGCCGCCATCCGGCTTTTCCGGCCCGGTCGCGACGAAGTGGTCGGACGCCCGATCCAGGAGGTTGTGCGGAATGCCGATTTGCAGCGGCTGTGGCGTCACACGTTGAAAAGCGCCGAACCGGTCGAGGAGGAAGTCGCCATTCCCGACACCGATCGCTGCCTCCAGGCCCACGGCGCCGTCCTGACCGACGGGCACGGCCATCGAATCGGCGCCGTGCTGGTCATGAACGATATCACGCGGCTGCGTCGGCTGGAAACCATGCGCCGCGACTTTGTCGCCAATGTTTCGCACGAGCTGAAGACGCCGGTGACTTCCATCAAAGGATTCGCCGAAACTCTGCTGGACGGCGCCGCCGAACAGCCGGAGGACCGCATGCGTTTTCTGGCGATCATCGACAAGCAGGCCGACCGCCTGAAATCCATCCTGGAAGATCTGCTGGCCCTCTCCAGTCTGGAGCACGACGCTGAAAACGGGGCGGTTGTGTTTCACCGCGCGCGCATTGCGCCGTTGCTGGAGCATGCGGCCCAGGCCTGGGCCGCGGAGGCCGCCGCCAAGGAGATGACCTGCGAAACGTCCTGCGACGCCGAACTGAGAGCCGTGGTCAACGCCCCGCTGCTGGAACAGGCCCTGGTCAATCTGGTCGGCAACGCGGTCAAGTACGGACTGCCGCGTACCGTCGTCTCCGTCTCCGCTGCATCCGGCGACGGGGGCATCGTCCTGCGGGTGGCCGATCAGGGACCCGGCATTGCGCGCCATCATCTGCCGCGTCTCTTCGAGCGCTTCTATCGCGTCGATAAAGGACGCAGCCGCACGATGGGCGGCACCGGACTGGGGCTCGCCATCGTCAAGCGCGTGGCCATCGCCCACGGCGGTCGGGCGGAAGTGGAGAGTCAGATCGGCCAAGGCAGCGTGTTCCGTCTGCACCTGCCCGAAAAACCGGACACCCCGCCCGTCTCGGGCTGTTGACGGCCCGGGATAACACTGAAACGACGAATGTGCTCGATGCGAATGGCCACCTTGCCGAACGACGTCGCCAGATCGATTCTTTCCACGGCGATGGATCCGGTGATCCGGTCGCCGTTTTGCAGGCCCAGGGCGACGGTTGCGCGATCCTCGCCGATCTTGACGGTTCGGATCTGCGCCAGCGGGATCTCCATCCTGGCGTAGACGGTCCGTACCGCTATCGAGGCAAGCGCGGCCGTGCCGACGACGCGCGAGCCGTCCACAAGGTCAAGGTCAAGACGGGTCGGCCCCGGAACCGCCGGCTCTTCCGCCCTCGAAGTTCCGGCAGACGTCAGGCAGGCCACTACGGCAAAACACACCATCTTTATTTTCATCTCACCCTCCTTGAACCTTTGGCCTGCAGCCGCAGGGCGCCAATGTGACCGTCCGGCAGAACGAAGCCGAAATCGGAAGCAACGGAACAGGAGCGCCCGTCCAGTTGCATGTCGAGATCCTGCCGGTTGTCGATGACCAGAGTCTTGACTGCGAGCGCCGTCGCCGTCCGTCGGTGCAGGCGCCGGATTCCAAGGTCGTCGACCGCCAGCGCGATCCTGACGATGGCGGGCGCCGAAGCGGAAACCTGTGTCTTGGCCAGATCGACATCCTCGAAAAGCACGCGTCGAATGGCGCCCGCGCCCTTGGAAAATCGCCAGTTGTTGATGGCGACCCCGGTACAGGCGAAAGGGTCGTGCTCCTGCCTGGGCGATCGGGCGGCGAGACAGACGCGGTTGGGGTCGCCGCCGCGCGGATTGCCGACATTGTTGGCGTCCCAGAGTCCGCCACGCAGCGCAATATCGGCATTGCCGTTGCCGGGATTCGCGTTGGTGATCATGAAATTGCGACTGTGCCGGCCGACTCCGTCCGCAAGCCGGAAAACGGCGCCGGGTTCGGCGACGATCGACGTATTGGAGCAGACCTGGAGCGTGGCCCCCAGCCGATAGATTCCCGCCGGGATACGAACCTCGCCGGCTTGGTCCAGCGCCTGTTGCAGGAACGGCGCGGCATCCCGGCGGCCGTCGTTGATCTCCGTGAAATCACGCATTTCGAATGGTCCTCCCCTGAATATCCGTCGTCAATGTAGTCCAGCCGAGCCGGCGGCGCAAGTCGTATTTCCCGCTCTCTCGCGTTGTCGCTTTCCACGCTCATCGGACTTTCCGATCTCGGCGGGGGAGGAGGACTATTATTGGGTTGGAGTCGCAGGTCGGAACAGGCGGCCAGACCGACGAAGCGTTTTCGCGAAGTCGGGTTCCGCCTGTTTTGTTATCGCATAGGCAGGACACGTGTCGCCGTCTTGTCCACCGTAGCGCGTAGTGCGAAGGCGGAAGTTTCTTTACGAAAGATTCACTTCTTCCAGGATTAAAGGCGACAAGGCGGAGGCGATCGGATAGTGTGCTTTCGATTGGGAGAGACTCTTGCAAAACCTGGCGGATCGGAACGCGCCCATAGCAGACGGGGCGTCCCGCCTCGTTAAAACGCGGCGAGACGTTGCGTCTACCATCAAGAATCGGGAGCATGGCAAGAGGTTCGGGTCAAGAAAGGACGTTACGATGAGCGCATCCCGTCGCCTGGTTTTCGGGCGTTACGACTATGCCACCTTTTTAAGCTATTTTGTCTACGCCGCCGGCACGGTGGCGGTGCCGGTGACGCTGGTGGCGCTGTCGAAAGATCTCGGTTTCTCACTGGAGCACGGCGGCATGACGGCGGGCGGCGCACTGCATCTGATCCGCAGCATGGCCATCGTAGCGGCCATGCTGCTGTGCGGATTTGTCGCGGGCCGCACGGGCAAGCGTCTGGCCATGGGTCTGGCGGTTCTGCTGCTGGCGACGGGACTGGCCTTTTGCGCCATGGCGCCCTCCTATCCGGTATTGCTGCTGGCTCTGCTCCTGGCCGGGTTCGGGGAAGGCACGTTTGAAGGACTGGCCACGCCCTTCGTACACGACCTGCACCCGCAAGAATCCGGACGCTACATCAATTTCACGCATTCGTTCTGGTCGGTAGGCGTTCTGGTGACGGTGCTGGCCGGCGGCTGGCTGCTGGCGGACAGCGGGTCGTGGCGTACGGCGATGGGCGCGGTATCCGCACTGGCGTTCGTGGCCGCCCTATGGCTGCTGCTGCCGACGCGGACGCACGGTCACGCCCCGCCGGAAGACGAACCGGCGCCCTGGCGCAAGGTGGCCGGGCAAGCCAAGGCCATTATGCGCATGCCGCGTTTCTGGCTCTTTTTCGCGGCCATGTTCCTGGCCGGCGGCGGCGAATTCTGTCTGACGTACTGGAGCGCCAGCTATTTGCAGATCAACTTCGGGACCGGCGCCTTCGGCGGCGGCGCCGGCGTGGCCTGTTTTGCGGGCGGGATGATCCTGGGCCGCAGCGGATGGGGCTGCCTGATTCACCAGCAGCGCTTGAACCGGCTGGTGCTCTGTTCGGCGTTGGCGGGAACCGTCGTCACGTTCCTGCTGCCCTGGCAGACCCGTGCGGGCGGACTGATGCTCCTGCTTTTTTTCGCGGGAATATGCACGGCCCCCTTCTGGCCCAGCATACAGAGCTATTCCGCCGACCGCCTGTCGGGAGCGGACAAGACGATGCTGCTGATCATGCTCTCGTGCGCGGGGATCCCCGGTTGCGGATTCTTCACGTGGCTGATGGGCTTGATGGCCAACCGCTACGGCTTGCGACCGGCTTTTTTCCTGGTTCCCGGCTGCTATCTGGGCCTTGCCGCTCTCATGGCCGTCGATCGTCGTAGCCGTCAACGAATTCCACAAGGCGGGCTGTCGCCCGCAATTACGGGTTGACATAGCGGGAAATACGACTAGTATGAATGGCTTTTGATCTCGGAACGATCCGAGTGCGTGCAACAACGAGTATGGCGACAAAACTGTTATGAACGCAATCCCATCCGCACCGACGCCCATTACGCCCGCTCAGATCGCCAGCCCGAAAAGCATGCCCCTGCCGAACATCAAGGCCGCTTTCGTAGGTTTTGGCGAAGTCAACACTCCGCGCGACATCGTGGAACGGCTCTGCGACGGAGCGCGCCAACGACTGGAACGTCAGAACATCGAACTGACCGCCAGCGCGCTGGTCAGCGACGACCCGGCCGGCCGCGAGGCGGCCCGGGCCTGCGCCGCGCTCGACGGCAAACCGTTCGACCTGCTGATCCTTTGTCTGGCCGGCTGGATTCCGTCCCATGCCGTCATGGCCGTGGCCGACCGCTATCGCCACAAACCCATGCTGCTCTGGGGTCTTTCCGGCTGGCAGGAAGGCGACCACTTCGTCACCGCCGCCGCCCAGGCCGGAACCACGGCGCTGCGCAAGCCGATGGCGGACATGGGCTATCGCTTCAAGTACGTGGTGGATCGCATGGGCGCAGAACCCGACGACACGAACCTGCTCGCGTTTGCGCGCGCCGCCCAGGCCGCCGCGCGTTTGCGCGGCGCCCGCATCGGCATGATGGGCTTTCGCGACATGAACCTCTACGGCACCCTGCACGACGGCGTCTCGCTGCGTTCGCGCATCGGACCCGAAGTGGAGACCTTCGAAATGCTCGAAGCCGTACAGATTATGGAACGGCTCGACCCGCAACAGGTGGCCGATCTTGTGGCGTCCGTCCGTCAGCGCTGGACGTTCGAGACGGAGGCGGCCGACGAAACGATCGCGCAGGCAGTACGGCTCTATCTGGCGGTACACGCCAAAATCCGCGAAAGGGACTATGCCGCCGTCTCGCTGATCGATGTGGACGGCGTCAAGAAACTGCTCCACTTCCCGCCGGCCGCCGCCTTCATGCTGCTGCACGAGGAAGCCGATGTCTGCACCATTCCCGAGAACGACGCCATGGGCTCCGTCACACAACTGATGACGCGCTTCGTGACGGGCCAGGCGGCCGCCTACCTGGAATTCTACGAATTTTCCGATCGGACCCTGCTTATGGGCGTGCCGGACTATGTGCCGTCCGAAATCGTGGACGGACCGGTAATCGTGCGGCCGACGGCCTTCGGCCGGCTTGGCGAGGGTCTGCTGAATCTCTCCAAGTTGCGCACGGGTCCGGTGACGCTGTGTCGCCTCTTCCATACGGGCAACCAATACGGCCTGCATCTGGTGCGAGGCGAAGCACGCCGTCCGCGGCGCTGGGAAGAAGCCGGCTGGCAGCCGCCGGCGCCGCTCCTGCCCAGCCTGGAAATCGAGCTGGCGGATACCACCGTGACTCAGTTCCAGCAGGGCGTGATGGGTCAACACTATATTCTCTCCTACGGCGACCATACTGCGGCACTGCGCGACCTCTGTGCGCTGCTGGGCGTCAGCGTGGTGACGCAATGAAATCCGGCCCCATGACAGATGCGACCGTGGCGGGATATCTTTGCATGGATCTACTGCCTCAAATGCGGACGGGTGTCAACGTGTCGTCCTTTGCGGACCTGTTTCGGCCCGGCGCGCTTCTCGAAGTCGGTGAACTGGCTATGACGCTGGGCGGCGCGGTTCCCAATACCGGCCTGGCATTGCAGCGGTTCGGCAAGCGCGTCTTTCTGAACGGACTGGTCGGCCGCGACCGACTGGGCGACGTGGCGGCGGGGCTTCTGACCGCGCATGGCGCGCAAGCCGGACTGCGCCGCATGGACACGGCGGAAACCGCCTACGGCATTGTCATTGCGCCGCCCGGCCTGGACCGCATTTTTCTGGAATGCAGCGGATGCAATCGTTTGTTTTCCTCGGCCGACATCGATTTCACGGCGGCGGGGAATAGTTGTATCTTTCATTTCGGGTACCCGCCCCTGATGGAGCGGATCTATGCGGACGGCGGGGCGGATCTGGTACATATTCTGCAAACGGTACGGCAGCAGGGCGTGGCCACCTCGCTGGACATGACGCTGCCCGATCCCCATGCGCCGGCCGGCAAAGTGGACTGGGCCGCCTATCTGGCGCGCGTCTTGCCGCACACCGACATCTTCGTGCCCAGCGCGGAGGAACTGCTCTTTATGCTGGATCCGTTTCGCTATGTCCGCTGTCAAAGCGAGGCCGCCGCAGCCGGCTCGGATGTCGTCGTGTCTGAAACGCTCTGCGCGGAGCTGGCCCGCGCCTGTCTGCGGCTCGGTACGCGCATTGTCATGGTCAAAGACGGCGCGCGCGGCCTGCAGTTGGCCACCGGCGACTTGGCGCCTCTGCGCGGCAGCCGTTTGTCTTTGCCCGAAGACGTCTGGAGCCACCGCGAGCTGCGCGTGGCGGCGGCGCCGGCCGACCCGCAACGGCTGGTCAACGCCTGCGGCGCCGGTGATGCGGCCATCGCCGGCTTCCTGGCCGCCCTGCTGGACGGCGCGACGCCGGAGCGCGCGGGAACCCTGGCCGCTCTGGCCGGTCGCGACAGTCTCTACGGCGGCAACACGCTCGACGGCCTGCGCGACTGGTCGGCTCTTTGCGCGGAAGCCGCCGTGCGGACCGCTCAGTCAGCTTAAAGCGGGCTACGCCCGCCTGTCTGTGTGCGGACACGCACAGGCAGGCAAGCGATACGCCGGAGATTAGGGCATCTTCCCCTGTCGCCGAATCTCGATGCGCCGCTCGTTCGGATCATCGAGCGGCGCCAGATGCACCCAGCAGGTGTTTTCCGGGAACAGGTCCGGAAAACGGTCGGCCCATTCGAACGCGGCCAGTCCTTCCGGATGCAGGCAGTCGTCAAGACCCAGCGTCTCGATATCGGCCCCGTTAGCGAGACGATAGAGATCGATATGCACGAGTGTACGCGGACCGTCGCCGTATTCGCGCACCAGCGCGAAGGTGGGGCTGGTAACCGGCTGTCGCAAGCCGAGCCCCGCAGCCAGACCTTGCGCAAAACAGGTCTTGCCGCTGCCCAGATTGCCGCACAGGGCCACGACCGCTCCGTTTTCAAGCTTCTGTGCCAGCGTACAAGCCACCGCCCGCGTCTCGCCCGGATCGCGCGCTACGCAAGACCAGGGGCGCCCGTCCGCCAAAAAGGCGGCCAACTCACTTGTTTTTGCGCTTGCCATTCTTTTCGGGGATCCTCTCGTTTTCCTGCGCGACGTACCCGCCGCCGGAAGCGGGAAGCCGCAGAAAACCCGCGATGCCCGTCCAGAGCAGGCCAATCGTCAAAAGATTGAGGCCGAGCATGCGCGTGAAATCCCGGTATTCCGGCACACCCCGCTCCCAACGCCCGGCCGTCCAGGAGCCCATCCAGAGCAAGGCGCCCGTCAGAAACAAAGCGGTTCCGAACAGCATGCAGTTCTTGAGTTCCTTTTGTGAAAACCGCGACATTTCGTATTCTCCTTTGCGCCTCAGGGCATGGCGCCGCCCACGCGCAGAAAGCGCCGCTCGCCTTCGTACTCCAATTCCACTCCGTTTTTACGAATCGCGACGATTTTAACATCCTGCACCGTCTCGCCCACCGTGACGATCCTTCCGTTAATGAAACACGATCCGTTAGCGCCGATTCCGACAATGCCGTTGAGTTCCAACAAGGGCCAAATCGCTTTGCCGGCCCCGTCTTCGGCTACCAGCTCGACGGGAGCAGGCTCAACCGTCGAGCCGGGCTCGGCGGGCCGCACGGACGTCTTGTTCCCAGGCTCCGTTTCCGTTGGCGACAAATCACCGGGCGGCGTGGACGGCGGAGACGACGGCATTGGCGACACTGGCGAAGGAGACGGTTGATCCTTTATTGTCGGTTTGAAACGATCCGGAAACAACTCTTCGAGTGCGGGTCGCAAATGCCGAGAACCCACCCAGCCGATGCCGCCTAGCAGTAATAGCAGCAGAAAGACCTTGCCGGCTTTGCCGCCGCCTCCCGTCGCTTCCTTTTTCCGGGAACCCGCAGGATTCTTTTTTTGCGGCAGAGGCGGCGGGGGCGACTTAGGCGGCGCAGGCTCCGCCCGCGGTGCGGCCGTCGGAGTGGGCGCGCTGTCGACGACCGGCGCTTCACCGTTTTCCATTTGCTGACGCTTAAGCGCTTCCTGAATCAGACTCATGATGCGTGCCCCTCCAATAGTTCGACCGCCCGCTTGACGTGACGGCCCTCCAGCGTGCGGGTTCCCGCGACATACCCGGCCATTAGCGCCCCGTCGCATACCGCGTTGATCAGACGGGGGCTGCCGCCGGCATAGCGATAAATCTCGCGCAGAGCCGACGACCTGAAATCAATCTCGCCGTCCGAACCCGCCACCGCCAAACGATGCCGCACATAGTCGTGCACATCCTCGCGCGTCAGCGGCGCCAAATGGTAGCGCACCGTTATGCGCTGACGCAACTGGCGCAGATCGGGACGATTCAGGCGCTGGTTCAGTTCCGGCTGGCCGCACAGGACAATCTGGATCAGCTTATGCTGATCCGTTTCCAGATTGGACAGCAAGCGAACCTGCTCCATCACTTCGGGCGAAAGATTCTGCGCCTCGTCGATCACCAGAGCTACATTGCTCCCTTCACTGTTTTTGCGCAACAGAAATTCGTTGAGAATTTCAATATAGGCCAGCCGGTCGCGCGCGGCGCTTTCCAGGCCGAAATCCTTGAGCATGGCGCGCAGAAGCTGCGTGCCGGAGAGAGAAGGATTGAGCAGCAGCGCCGTGGCGACCCGCTCGCCCAGTTGGGCCAACACGGCCCGGCACAGCGTTGTTTTTCCGGAACCGACCTCGCCGGTGAACGCGACAAATCCTTTGCGGGCCTCGATCCCGTACAGCAAATGATCGAACGCGTCGCGATGCTGCGCCGTCCAGTGAATATAGCGCGGATCGGGCGTCAAATTGAACGGAAACTCTTGCAGGCCGTAGTGTTTCAGATACATGCCGTTTCAACCGCCGGGAAATTCATGTTCATTTTCGTGTCCATGTTCGTCTTCGTGCTCATGCTCGTGTCCGTGTTCATGTCCACAGGCGCTGCGTTCCCTGTCAAGACCGCCGATCAAATGCCGCCAGGCGGCGGAGGCCGGCAACGGGGACGGCCGACCGCTCTCCAGTCCGACCAGCCGCGCGCGAACTTCCCGACGATCGGGATACATCTCCAGAATGGCGCGCCAGAGACGAACCGCGTCGACCGTCTGTCCGGCATGTTCATGCAGCAGCGCTCGATAGGTCAGGATATACGCCTTGGTTTGCCGCGCTTCGGGCTGATCGGGGTCCCGACCGCCCGGCCACAGCGCCAGCGCGTTGTCCAGCGCGCGCTCGGCGGCGGTCAGACGGCCCTCGCGCAGAAAAAGCAGCGCCTGCTCCAGGCGCAGGCGATCGCTGCGCGGGTTGCGCGCGAAGCCTTCGCGCAAGACCTCGTGGGCCCGGGCGACATCGTTCATGCCGACGGGCGAAGCCAGCCAGTGCGCGGCGACCTCGTAGGCCTCGATATTGTGCGGATCGGCCCGCAACGCCAGCCAGAACATGGGCGTCATTTCGGCGGCGGCTTCGCCGTCGCGGTGGATATGCCCCTGCGGGCGCAGGCGCTTGCGCAACGAGCGGGCCCACGTGCGGCGCCAGTGCGTATCGTCGTGCCGCCCGCTGCCGCCCGCATGAAAGTACTGATCGCCCATTACGAGGAAACGGGAACCGAGCGCCACGCGGCCGGCGCCCAACATGCGCCCCGCGAGCGACCGGTCGCGCGACGGTTCGGCATTCCGCCGCAGCAGGGCGCTGTTCGCGTAGCTCGATAGAATAGCCGTCGCGCTGCCCAGCGCATAGAGCAGCAGCCAGGGTCCGGCCCGACGCAGACCGGCGGACGGAGCGTATCGCTTCATGCCACGTTCTCCCGTGAAAACCGTTTGCGCCGATAGGCCAGCCAGGCGGCCGTCAGCGCGAAGACCGTATAGACAAAGCCGTACAGCCACGCCAGCGCCGCCGCTTCGCCTTCCGCCGGACCCCAGTCGTGCACGACGCGCTGACGCAAATCGAACAGCTCCAGATGCGGCAGCAGATGATACACCGCCGTCAACAGCACGCCCGCCCCGCCCTCGGTCTCGGCCATCAGGGCCGGCAGGCGCGGCAGCAGCAGGTAGGCTCCGAGTGTCAGCGCATAGGCCAGCGAGGCGGCGGCGTCCTGATGCAGGCGGGTCGAGAACAAGGTGCCGACGGCGCACAAAACGGCCAGGGCGGCGGTGTGCAGCAGGTAGGCCTGCCCAAGAGCGACGAACCCGATGGCGGTCGGTCCGCCGCGCGCCAGCGCCACGCCGGCGACCAGAGCGTAGAAAACGAGCGTGGCCCCGCACACCGCGATCCAGGCGCCCAGCCATTTGCCGATCACCAGCTCGCCGCGCGTCACCGGTTTCGCCATCAGGGCGTACACGGTGCCCTGCCGCTCCTCCTGCGGCAGGCCGCGACACGAAACGTGTACGGCCAGAATCCAGCCGAAAATCCAGGCCAGCAAAAATCCGACATCCTTGACATACACCGTCAGCCCGCCCAGCCCGAAGATATTCAGTCCCGCCAGCGCCAACAGCAGCGCGCCCAGCAGAATCAGCAGCACATAGACGTCCTTGCGCCGCAGCATCTCCAGCCATGCGATGCGTGCCAGACATAGAATGCGTGTGATCATGGGCGATCGACCTCGCTCACCGTTCGCATGAAAAAGCGTTCCAGACTCTCGCCGGTCGCGACCATATCGGCGATGCGGCCCTCCGCGACCAGTCGGCCGCGGGCCAGCATGGCGATACGGTCGCATACCAGTTCCACTTCCGACAGCTCGTGCGACGAGAAAAAAACGGTTTTGCCTTCGTCGCGCAGACGGGCGATCAATTTGCGCACCTCCAGACGGCCGAACGGATCCAGTCCGCCGGTCGGCTCGTCGAGAATGACCAGATCGGGATCGTTGATCAGCGCCTGCGCCAGGCAAATACGTTGCAGCATGCCTTTCGAGTAGGTCCCGATCTTACGGTCGGCGGCCGCCTCGATATCGACTTGTCGCAGGGTGGCGCCGACACGCGCGCGCAAGACGTCGCGCCGTATGCGGAAAAGCCGTCCGGTCAACGTCAACAGCTCGCGGCCGGTCAGAAAGCGATAGGTGTCGGGATGTTCGGGCAGGTATCCGATGCGGGCGCGGGCGGACGGACGGCGGGCGTCGCGCCCGAAAATGCGGGCATGTCCCGCCTGCGCTTCGACCAGGCCCAGCAGCACATGCATGGCGGTAGTCTTGCCGGCGCCATTGGGACCGATGAAGCCCAGCGCCTCGCCGCGCCCCACGCGCAGGGTCAGGCCCTCCAGCGCCGTAACCCATTGACCGCGGACCGGATAACGCACGGTCAGCTCGGAAATGTCGATCGCCCATTCCATAGTGACCCTAACCTACGGCTGGTCCGCAAAGAAATCAAGCGCCAAAAAATCCCCGCAACCGGTGCGGCTTCCGGCCATTCTTCTTTTGGCCCGCCGGATTTGTCCGGCCTCCGTTTGTCGGTGTCCTATTCCAGGCGCTGATTGACGCCTACCTCGGACGGGAACGCGCCCTGGTTCGAGATGCGCCGGTGCGGCGACCAGAGCATCTGGCTCTCGAACCGGAAGTGCATCCCCTGCGACACGCGCACTGCGACTTGATCCTTGTCCTTCACACAGGCGGCCTGATCGTCCTTTCCGTCCCGCACCAGCGTTTGCTTATCGTCTTCATGACAGCAGCAGCCGTATGGCGGCCAGCACGGCGAGAAATTCGACGGCCCAGGTGAATTTGCGCTGCGGAATACGATGCAAGAACGCGATTCCCGCCAGCGCGCCCGCCACGACCAGCGGCAGGGCCAGCGCGTTTAGCATGAGCGATTCCCGATGGATCAGGCCGAGATTCGCGCTGAAAGGGAGTTTAAAAAGGTTGAGCAGAAAAAAATACCATGCGCCGGTGCCGACAAAGGACTCCTTGGGCAGGCGCATGGCGAGAAAATAGACGATCATGATCGGGCCGGCCGCATTGGCCATCATCGTGGTGATTCCGGCCACCAGCCCGACGGCGCCCGCCAGCCACCAGGTGCGCGGCACTATGGCGTCCGGTCTTTCGACGCGCCGCCGCCAGTGATTGAGGCCGAGCATGAGCAGCACGATGGCGCCGATGAGGGGCATCAGTTGCGCATCGCCGATGCGGCCCAGCCAGACAGACCCGATCACCACGCCCAGCGCCGCCCACGGGATCAGATGGATCAGATGCGAAACATCCGCTTTGCGTCGATAATAGGATACCGCTACCAAATCGGCGCACACCAGCATGGGCAACACCAGTCCGGTAGAGGCTTTGGCGGAAAAACACTGAGCCAACAGGGGAATGGCGACGATGGTCGCGCCCGGCAGTCCCGTTTTGGAAAGTCCGATGGCCAGTGCGCTGCCGGCCAGCACAAACCATTGTGTCAGGGAAAGTTCGGGGATCATGGCGCCGGGGTCGTCCCGCTCACGGATTCCGGGATGGCAGCAGTTCGGCGAGACCGGCGCGAATGTCGGTGACAGGCTCGTAGCCCATGCGGGTGCGAGCCAGCGTGAGATCGGCCAGCGAATGCCGAATGTCGCCGGGCCGTTCCGGCTTGAAAACCGTCTCGAAAGAGCGGCCGGTCAAATCGCGCAGAACTTCCAGCAGATCGAGCAGTGAAACCGCGCGCGCCGTGCCGATGTTGACGACTTCGCCGTCGCCCAGAGCGGGCGCTTCCATCGCCAGCAAATTGGCGCGTACGACATCGCGCACGAACACGAAATCGCGGGTCTGGCCGCCGTCGCCGAAAACGCAGGGATTTTGCCCCTGCGCGACGGTATCGACAAATTTGGAGATGACTCCCGAATACATCGAACTCGGATCCTGGCGCGGACCGTACACGTTGAAATAGCGCAGCGCCACCGTGGACAGTCCGTACAGACGCGCGAAGACGCGCAGGTAATACTCGCCCGTCACCTTGGCCAGGCCGTAGGGAGATTCCGGTTCGGGCCGCATGGATTCGGTTTTGGGCAATTGCGGATTGTTGCCGTAGGCCGCCGCGCTGGCGGCCATGACGAGGCGTTCGACGCCGCATTGGCGCGCGGCCATCAGGACGTTGAGAGTGCCGGTCACATTGATTTCGTGATTGTCCAGCGGGCGTTCCACCGAATCGAACACCGAAACCAGCGCCGCCTCGTGAAAGACGCGCCCGACGCCCCGCATGGCTTCCGTCAGCGCCGCGCCGTCGCGAATGTCGCCGCGGATGAACTGGACGTGCCGGCGGAAGGACGCGATATTGCGTTCGTAGCCGGAGGAAAGATTGTCGAACACGACCACCTCGGCGCCCTGCTCGACCAGGGCCTCGGCGATATGCGAACCGATGAAGCCGCATCCGCCTGTCACGAGAGTTTTCATGCGGAATCCTTTTCAGGTGTATTTGATGACTTCCTCGACGGTGGTATGGCCGTCGAGCAGGTTGCGGATGCCGTCTTCGCGCAATGTGCGCATGCCCAGCTCTATGGCGCGGTTGCGAATGGACAGCGTGGGCTGACGATCGTTGACCAGCATGCGGACGGGTTCGCTCATGGCCAGATACTCGTAGATGCCGCGGCGCCCGAAATAGCCGTTCGAGCTGCAACGCGGGCAGCCGGCTCCGTAGTGGAACATGCGGTCGCCGACATCTTCTTCCGTCAAGTTGAGCTGTTGCAGGATTTCCTCGTCGGGCTTGTAGGCCTGCTTGCACTGGTCGCAGATCACGCGCACCAGACGCTGGGCCAGGATGGCCTCGACGGTCGAGGAAATCAGGTAGGGCTCCACGCCCATGTCGATCAGTCGTGTAATGCCGCCGGCGGCGTCGTTGGTGTGCAGCGTACTGAAGACGAGATGGCCGGTCAACGCGGCCTGTACGGCGGTTTGCGCGGTTT
The DNA here is from genome assembly GCA_964646045.1 of uncultured Victivallales bacterium. GTDB lineage: Bacteria > Verrucomicrobiota > Kiritimatiellia > UBA8416 > SLMC01 > CAZYAW01. Next base: position 30,384 of record CAZYAW010000162.1, read on the forward strand.
CCAGATCGCGGATTTCGCCGACCATCATGACATCCGGATCCTGCCGCAGGAACGCCCGCAGCACCTTGGCGAAGGTGTTGCCCGTGGCGTGTACAATGGGTACCTGTACAATACCTTCTATTTCGTATTCCACGGGATCTTCGGCGGTGAGCACCTTGCGTTCCGTCTTGTTGAGGCGGCGCAACCCGGAATAGAGCGTCGTGGTCTTGCCGGATCCGGTCGGACCGGTTACGATGACAATGCCGTTCGGCTTGGTGATGTCGCGCAGATAGCTTTCGCGCACGTCGTCGGGCATGCCGAGGTTCTCGATGTCGAGCGAAACGACGCTTTTGTCGAGAACGCGCAGCACTACGCTTTCGCCGAACTGGGTGGGCAGGGTGGAGACGCGCATATCGATGAGGCGTCCGCCGATGGAGAGCTGGATCCGTCCGTCCTGAGGCAGGCGCCGTTCGGCAATGTTGAGGTTGGCCAGAACCTTGATGCGCGAAATAATCGGCAGCGCCAGTCTTTTGGGGGGCGGCATCATCTCGTAGAGGGCGCCGTCCACGCGATAGCGAATCTTGAACTCCTTCTCGAAGGGCTCGAAATGAATGTCCGACGCCCGGTCGTTGACCGCCTGATAGAGCACCAGATGGACGAAGCGGATGACCGGCGTGGATCCGGCGGCCTCTTCCAGCGACTTGACGTTCTCCTCCTCGTCCGCCAGCGCCGGCATGGCTCCGCTGTCGAATTCCGATTCCATGGCCAAAAGCATCTCCTTGACCGTTTCGCTGTCGTCGCCGTAGAACTGGTTGATATAGGTCGTGACATCCTCTTCCCTGGCCAGTACGAACGACACGTCGCGCGAAAGCACGAAGGCCAGTTCGTCCATGATCTGGGGGCTGATCCAATCGTACACGGCCAGCTCCACGCTGTTGGTCGTCGCCGCGACCGGCACGGCGTTGTACATGCGCGCCACGCTGGCCGGTACGGCGCGGACCACGTCGGTCGGAATGTCCGTGGCCGGCAAGTTGACCACGCGAGATCCCAGATGCTCCGCGATGACGCCGAGCAGATCGGCTTCCGGCGTCAGCCCCATGTCGAGCAGGATATTGCGCACCGGTTTGCCGGTATCCTGTCGCTCTTTCTCGATTTCCGCAGCCTGTTCGGGCGAAACCAGATCCTTCTCCGCCACAAGCTGGAGGAGCCCGTCGCTGTAGTGTGTCTCTTCGTTCGCCATAGGTCTGCCCCCGCTTTAGCGTTTTTTGGTCGCGGCCTGTTCCTGCAGTTTTTGCACGATCGCGCCGGGATCCTGAGCTTTGGTGATCAGATCCTCGTAGTGAATTTCACCTTCCTGATACAGCGCCATCAGGTGGGCGTCGAGGGTGATCATGCCATGTTTGGCGCCGGTCTGAATGTCGGAAGTGATGCGAAAGGTCTTGTTGTCGCGGATGAGCGACTGAATGGCCGGCGTACTGATCATGATCTCGAAGGCCGCCACCCGGCCCTTGCGACTGGCTCGCACCAGCAGCAACTGCGAAATCACCGCCACAATGCCGACGGAGAGCTGGGTGCGGATCTGACTCTGCTGACTGGTGGGAAAGGAATCCACGATGCGGTCGACGGTGCGGGCGGCGCCGGTGGTGTGCAGGGTCGCGAACACCAGATGGCCGGTTTCGGCCGCCGTAATGGCCGCTTCCATGGTTTCCAGATCGCGCATTTCACCCACCAGAATGACATCCGGATCCTGTCGCAGAGCGCGCTTGAGCGCCTCCTTGAACGAGGGCACGTCCACGCCGACCTCGCGCTGGGTGATAATGGATTTGTTGTGGGAGTGGTAGTATTCGATGGGATCTTCGACCGTGATGATATGGCAGTCGCGCTCCTGGTTGATGACGTTGATCATGCTGGCCAGCGTGGTGGACTTGCCGCTGCCGGTCGGACCGGTCAGCAGGATCAGACCGCGCGGACGAAACAGCAGTTCCTTGATCTGGGGCGGCAGCCCGATTTCTTCGAGCGTCATCAGGTCGTTGGGGATCTGTCGCAAAACCAGACCCACGTCGCCCTTTTGCCGGAAGGCGCTGACGCGAAAGCGAGCCTGCTTACCGAAGCCGAAGCCGAAATCGGTGCCGCCCTGTTCGCGAATGCGCTGCTGGTGATCGGGCGAAGTGATGCTTTTCATCAGGCGCTCGGTGTCCTCCCCGGTGAGGGGCGGCGCGTCAATGGGCGACAGGCCGCCGTGAATGCGCAACATGGGCGGATCGCCCACGGCCAGATGGAGATCCGACGCGCCTTCATCCACGCACAACTGCAGCAGCTCGTTCATCTCGACCTTAATATCTGCTTCGGTCATCAGTTCTGATCTCCCATGGTTACACGCAACACTTCTTCCACGGTGGTAATGCCGGCCATCACTTTGCGCAAACCGTCTTCGCGCAGCGTTCGCATACCCATTTCGCGAGCGCGTTCGCGCAAAACACTGGTGGGCACCTTGTCGAAGATCATTTTCTGAATTTCGTCGGTCACCTGGAAGATCTCGAAAATGCCCTTCCGTTTCGAGTACCCGGTCAGCGAACACTGGGTGCAGCCCCGTCCGGAAAACAATTGCGTGCCGGCAAACTGCCCGGCCATGCTGCCCAGCAAGGTCAATTCGGTCTCCGTAGGTTCACGCGGCTCTTTGCAGCTCTCGCAGATGCAGCGCACCAGTCGTTGCGACATGGAAGCGCGCAGCGACGAGGAAACCAAAAACGGCTTGACCCCGATATCCAGGAGACGGGTAACCGCGCTGGGCGCGTCGTTGGTATGCAGGGTGCTGAACACCAGATGTCCGGTCAGAGCGGTTTCAATGGCGATTTGCGCCGTTTCCAGATCGCGAATTTCTCCGATCATCACCACGTTGGGAGCCTGGCGCAGGATCGCGCGCAAGGCGGCCCCGAAAGTCAGTCCGATATCTTCGCGCACCTGCACCTGATTGACGCCGGAAAGCTGGTATTCCACGGGGTTTTCCACGGTAATGATCTTGACGTCGGGCCGGTTGATCTGTTGCAGGCAGGCGTAGAGCGTAGTGGTTTTGCCGGATCCGGTCGGGCCGGTGACCAGCAGAATCTTGTCGGACGAGCCGATCAGCCGCTCGAAGGTTTGCTGGTCGTCGGCGAAAAAGCCGAGCGCCGGCAGACCCAGGGCCAGACTTTGCTTGTCCAGGATACGCATGACCACCGACTCGCCCCGACTGGAAGGCACGGTGCTGACGCGCAAATCCAGTTCCCGTCCCTGAAAATTGACCTGAATGCGGCCGTCCTGCGGGATACGCTTTTCCGAGATTTTCATGTTGGCCATGATTTTGAGGCGGCTGATGATGGCGGCCTGCAGGCGCTTGGGCGGACTGTCCACCTCGTGCAGAACGCCGTCGATGCGGTAGCGTATGCGGAAACGCGTCTCCAGCGGTTCGAGATGGATGTCGGAAGCATGATGGCGATAGGCCTGCAGGATGATCATGGTTACAAGCTTGATGATGGTTCCGTCGGTATCGTTGGAATCCTCTTGCAGGAGCGATTCCGCCCCGCTCATGGCGACATCGATATCCCGGTCGTCCACCTCTTCCAGCATGTCTTCCATGCTGGCTTCGCTGGCGTAGTAGGTGTCGAGCGCCACTTTGATTTCGTCGCGGGGCGCAATGACGCATTCGACATGGCACTTCAAGAGATGGCGCAGAGCGTCCACCGTGTCGAAATCCAGCGGATCGCTGACCGCCACGGTCAGAGAATCCTCGTTGCGAATGACCGGGACGACTTTGTAGCGCCGTGCAATCTCCACCGGAATGCTGTCGCGCAGTTCGGGCTCGATTTTAAAGTCCTTGAGACTGATCGTGTTGAGACCGAGCTGTTCGGCCAGAACGCCCAGCACGTCGTTTTCTTCCAGCACGCCTTCGCGCACGAGCCAGTCCACGGCGCTCGCGCCGCTCTGGCCGCCCACCTGCTTGCTTGCGTGATCGGCCTGATGCGGGTCGACCACGCCTTGCTCCAGCAGCAATTCAAGAACATACTGATCGTTGGATGTCACGGATTCCTCCGTTCTTCTTGCGTTTCGTTATCCAGAAGGGCGCGCAGGGCGGCAGCGGCGCTGCGCGGATTGGCTCGTCCCCGACTGATGCGCATGATCTGGCCGACAAGGTGCTGCAAGGCCGCCTGCTTCCCGGCGCGGTAGTCGGCGGCGGATTTTTCGTTGTCGGCGACGGCGCGCCGCGCCATCTCTTCCATTTCGGAGTCGCCGCTAAGCTGTCCCCATCCGCGTTCGCGCACAAGCGTCGCCGGGTCGCCGCCGTTCTCGAACAGCTCCCCGAACAGCGCTTTGGCGGTGGGCATGTTGATCGCGCCCTCGTCCACCAGGCGCACGAGAGCCGCCAAGGCGGTCGGTTCCAGAGGAATGGCGGCGATGGCACGGCCGCCCTCGGCCAGTTTGGCCAGCATTTCGGTCATCATCCAGTTCGAGACCGCCTTGGCATTGGAGGAGGCGCCCGCGGCCTGTTCAAAGTAGTCGGCCACGTCCTTTTCGGCGCAGAGCACGCCGCTGTCGTAGGCCGGCAGGCCGTACTCGGCCTCAAAGCGCCGGCGGCGGGCGCGCGGCGCCTCGGGAACCTGTTGTTGCCAGGCGTCAAGCTGCTCGCGCGCGATGACGACCGGCATGAGGTCGGGTTCCGGGAAATAGCGGTAGTCGTGAGCCTCTTCCTTGCTGCGCATGGCGGAGGTCGTGCCCGCATCCGGATCCCAGCGCCGCGTTTCCATGGCCACCCGTTCGCCGCCGTCCAGCGCCGCCGTCTGGCGCCGAATCTCGTAACGCAGGGCGGCCACCACGCCCTTGACGGTGTTCAGGTTCTTGAGTTCCGCCTTGGCCCCCAGTTGCGTTCGACCGCGCGGACGCAGGCTGCAGTTGACGTCGCAGCGAATGTTGCCGCACTCCATGTTGCCCTCGCTGACGCCCGCGTAGCGCACGATTTGCCGCAAGGTTTGCAGGAACGCTTCGGCCTCCTCGGGCGAGCGGATGACCGGTTCGGTGACGATTTCCATGAGCGGCACGCCCGCGCGATTGAAATCCACGCCGCTCGTTTCGGCAAAATGCATGCTTTTGCCGACATCCTCTTCCAGATGAATACGCGTCAGCGCAATGCTCTTTTCGCCGCCCTGCCAATCGATGACGACGGCGCCGCCGACGCAGAAGGGCTGATCGTACTGGGAAATCTGGTAGTTCTTGGGCATGTCCGGGTAAAAGTAGCTTTTGCGGTCGAACTTGCTGCGGGACGGCACGGTCGAGCCGAGCATCAGTCCGGTGCGTACGGTCCATTCGATCGCCTGGCGGTTCATCACGGGCATGGCGCCCGGATAGCCCAGGCAGACCGGGCACACATGCGTGTTGGGCGGATCGCCGAATTCGGCGCTGCAGGCGCAAAACATCTTGCTGCGCGTCTTGAGCTGCACATGCACTTCCAGTCCGATACAAGCTTCGTATTCCATAGCGGCTTTCATGACGGATCGGCGGCGGCCGCTCCGAAGATACGTTGTTCCCAGCCCGCCGGACCGCCCCAGGCCTGTTCCAGCGCCGAGGCCACGCCCAGAATGCGGTCTTCGCCAAAACTCGGGCCGATGATCTGCAGTCCGAGCGGCAGGCCCTCGGCATTGAGTCCGCAGGGCAGCGAAAGCGCGCAGATGCCGGCCAGGTTGGCCGTGGCGGTGAAAATGTCGGCCAAATACATTTGCACCGGATCGCGCGTCTTCTCGCCCAGGCGAAAGGCCGCCGTCGGCGTGGTGGGCGTCAGCAACGCGTCGCATTCGCGAAAGGCGCGCGTAAAATCGTCGCGAATCAGTGTGCGCACTTTCTGGGCGGAAAGATAGTAGGCGTCGTAGTAGCCGCTGCTGAGCACGTAGGAGCCCAGCATAATGCGGCGTTTGACTTCCATGCCGAACCCGGCGGCGCGGGTGCGACTGTACAGATCGACCGGACTGACGGCGTCGGGTACGCGGAATCCGTAGCGCACCCCGTCGTAACGGGCCAGATTGGCCGAGGCTTCCGCCGTCGCCACAATGTAGTAGGCGGGAATCGAGTAGTCGGTGTGCGGCAAGGCGACCTCGCGTACGGTCGCGCCCAGGCCCTCGCATTCGAGAGCGGCGGCGGCGACGGCCGTCTGAATCTCGGCGGCGACGCCGGACGCGAAATATTCGCGCGGCAACCCCAGCGTCACGCCGTCCAGCCGTTCGCGGCGGCAGGCGGCGGGATCCGGCGCAGGCAGATCGACGGTGGTCGAATCGCATGGATCGACGCCGGTCATCACGCAGAAAAGGCGGGCGGCATCTTCCACGCTGCGCGTCAGGGGTCCGATCTGGTCCAGCGAAGAGGCAAAGGCCGTAAGGCCGTAGCGGGAGATGCGGCCGTAGGAGGGTTTGAGTCCCACGCATCCGCAAAAGGCCGCCGGCTGCCGAATGGAGCCCCCGGTATCGGATCCCAGCGCGGCCAGCGCGGAGCCGGCCGCGACGGCGGCCGCCGAGCCGCCGCTCGACCCTCCGGGCACGCAGGCGGAATTGCGGGGATTGCGCGTGGCGCCGCGCGCGGAATACTCGGTCGAGCTGCCCATCGCGAATTCGTCCATATTGGTGCGACCCAGAAAAACGGCGCCTTCCCGCCGCAGTCGAGCGATGGCGGTGGCGTCGTAGGGGGCGCGGTAGCCTTCCAGTATGCGCGAAGCGCAGGTGCAGGTCTGGCCCATGACATTGAAATTGTCCTTGACGGCCAGGGGGATTCCGAGCAGGCGCCCGCTTTCGCCCTGCGCGCGGCGACGGTCGGCGGCCCGGGCCTGCGTCAGCGCGTCGTCGGCCTGGATATCGAGAAAAGCCCGGATTTCCGGCTCGCTCGTCTCCATCCGGCGCAGCAGAGCGACGACCAGTCCTTCCGAGTTCCAATCGCCCCGGTCGAGCCCGTCGAGAGCTTCGCGCAGGGTCAGGGTTGCCATATCCATAAGGGGTCACTCCACGATGCGGGGAACCGAAAATTGACCATTAACCGCCTGCGGCGCGTTGGCCAGCGCGCTCTCGCGGTCGAGTCCCTTTTGCGGGACGTCCTCCCGCAGAACATTCTCCAGCGGATGCGAATGGGACGTCGGCTCGATACCGGTCAGGTCCAGCTCGCCGATTTTTCGCACGAAGCCGACAATTTCGGCCATCTGTTCGCGAAACACATCCGCTTCGTCGTCGGTCAGAGCCAGTCGCGCCAGGTGCGCCGTATGGCGCACATCCATGGATTCCGCCGCCTTGTCTTTGCCTGTGTCATGCATAAACAGATACCGGTTTAGAAGGTCGCGAACACGCCCGACGTGTGCAGATGGATCAAGAAAAGCACAATCAGAGCAAAAATCAAGGGTAAACCGAAGGCCAATCCGGCTTTGAACCAAAACCCGAACCCACGCGGCCATGGCTGACCGGCGCTCGGCTCCGCATCCGGGTCGGCGACGCCGCGCCCGTTGCCGCCGCGGTGCCAGCGCGTGGCCTCGAGGCGGGCGAGTCCCTTGCGGTAAACCGTTTGCGCGGCGGCCACCGCGACGGCCGCGGCGTCCAGCTCCTCCTTGAAGCGGTCGCCCTCCCAGGCGTCCTCGCGAATCCGGCCCAGTTCCGTCAAATGTTCGGCGAACCGTTCGTGCGTTTCACCCAGCAGTTCCACCATGCGCAACGCCTGCGCTTTTTCCTTTTCCAGAAGCTGCAGGCGACCCGACAATTTTTCGACGATGTCGCGCTTGTCGCGCTCGTAGGCCTCCTGTTTGCGGGCCAACTCCTGCAAATCCTGCTTCTCGCGCTCCAGCTCGGCCTGCCGCATGCGCAGCCGCTCGATTTCCCCGGAGGCGCCCCCGACCTGACCGGAGACCTCGGCGCGCTGACGCTGCAGGCGCTCCCGGGCGTCGGCGGAAAGCGCGGCGGGCGGCACGGCGCGCGGCCGGGCCTCCTCGTTTTCGAACAGAGCGTCATCGTGATGGCTTGCGTCTCTTGCGTCGCTGTCCATGGGTTCCTCCTTGACGGCCGCGCTATTCGGGGGGGATTTCGAGCGTCTGCCCCGCGTAAATGGCGTTGGCGTCCTTCAGTTTGTTCCGGCGCACCAGATCGGCCACGCCGACGTTGTGGCGCTGGGCGATTTGCGTCAGGGTCTCGCCGGGCCGCACTCGATGCCGCCGCGGCGGCGGAGGCGGCCGCGGGCGCTCCGCCGCCTTTTCTTTCAGGGCGGCCAGTTCCGTTTCCAGTTGCCGGATGCGGTCGCGCATCTCGGCATTGTTGATCCGCAGCCGCTCGGCCTCGCGCATCGTCGCCCGGTCGCCGCTGGGCGGCAGATTGGCGGCGGCAAACGCCTGCCGTGCCAGACGCATGCGGTTTTCGATCAGGTCGCGTTTTTCCGTATTCGGCCGCAAGTCCAGGTAGCGCCCGTAATGATAGAGCGCCGGAATGTAGTCGGCCTTGGCGTCGTGCAGCAGCAAGGCCAGATCCAAACTGGCCCGTGCCGAACGGGGATCGAGTTCCAGAACCTTGCGATACAGATCCATCGCATAGTCCGTGTCGCCCTCCGCCTGCTTGGCCGCCGCCCGCCGCATCAGCGGATCGCGCTCCTCTCGCGCGTCGAGACGCCGCACGGAGTCGCGACAGCCCGCGCCGCTCCCGAGCAGAACGCCGCCCGCCAGAATTATGGCCATGCCGTCTCTCATTGTCAATTGTACGCCGTCAAGGTTAGCCTGGCCTGTCCATTGGGTTCTCCCGCCGCGAGAACTCGTTCGCGGCGCAAGTGCATTTCTCCCTGTCGGCGCCGCTTGCGCACTTCGTACAGGGTTTCCGGCGCCACGAGCGGTACGACCGCCTGTGTCGTCTTCCCCGGGGCGGCC
>CAZYAW010000163.1:0-4536 GCA_964646045.1 uncultured Victivallales bacterium
ATCCCATTGAGCGCAACCGCTTTTGCTGGGGCGTGGTAAGCTTCGGTCCGCAGGATCATCGGCATGGCTACCATAACGCCATCGGCGCCGCCCTCGAAATGTTGCAAGCCGGCGTGCGGGCGACCGTCTTCGGGGAAGCGGCCTCGACGCCGGAACGTCACGCCACCCCCTTTGACGTAAAGGAATTATTTCGCAACTACGCCCTTCCCGCAGCGGCCGACAGCGGTGAAACCGTTACGCCATGCCGCGTTCTCTCCACTCCGGCGGGCCCCGTCCAAATCGTCAGGGAATCGGACGAACCTTTTCTCGATGCGCGAAGCCGGCGTTTCGATCCGCTGCTCCCCGGCGGAACCGACCCCGTTTGCTGCGAATGGGTCGTGCCCGGCGGCTATGCCCGGTTGCCCGACCATCCCGTTGCGTGGCTGTACGACGTTCGCAGCGGCAGGCAGGTGGGCAAGGCTTCCGTTGTCAAGGACGGCGCCGATTTGTGGATCACGCTAACAACCCATTCTCTCGCCCCGCAAGACGAACCCCTGCGCGACCCTGCTTTGCTGCGCATTCTGATTGGCGCCGAGAGCGAGGCATGACGCCGCTGCTCTTCAATATGCGGCGCATAAAGGAGAGCGGTAACCCGGACAAACTGCGCTACGATCTGATCGCCAAGACCTTTGGCCAGTTGTGCGGCCTTGCCCAACTGCCGCCCGCCGCGGCGGTGATGGAGGAAGCCAAACGCCTGGATCCCCCTTGGCTCGCTCCATGGCGTCGCGCCCTTGCCGAAGAGCTGCTGCTAAGACAGAACTGTGGAAAGCCCGTTCCGCCCGACTGGATCGCCGCCTTTGGCGAAAGATCTCCGTTGGAAGACGATGTTCCTCTTGCGCATCGGTTGCGCACACCAGGCGCTTGCGCCCTATACCCTTACGCCACCGCTACGGAACAACCCGGTGTCGGACATGCGTGGGTTTTCGGAGAGGGCTTGCCCCCTGCATTTCTTGCCACACCCGACCGGTGGGACGGCGACTCCTGGCAGCTCGCCGCAGCCCTGGCCCGCCTCGCCCTGGCCAACCGCGATCCCGGCCAGATCCAAGCCCTGGCCGTCGATTGGATTGTCACGGGAACCTGCGACGGCGAACGCATTAACCCCGTCAAGATCGGGAACAAACTCGATTTAGATACCCGCCGCAACTGGCTTGTTCCTGCGCAAACCCCCTTGCCGGACGGCGCCGCACACGTGCGAGGCCGCATCTACTTCTCCGCCACGGTCCGCAGCGCGTTCAATCTGATGGCCGGCAAGGGCTTTCAAACCTCTGACGCACACGACGGCGACCTATTCGCCGCCGATATCCTGCATTCGTTTGTCAGCAAAGCCCGCCTCCCGGTTCTACTGACCGCGCTGGCTGTGCAGCCCCGACGAATTGTTCTCTGGTGCTCCGCTGAATTCGAGGAAACCGGTCGGGACCTGAAAAACATTGTCCTGCCTCGATTTCTGCCCGACTGCCGAGTTGAAATCCGTACCATCGAATCGCGCGACATCGCCAAGGTGGAAGCCGAGCTGCATCCCGAACTGCGTAAAGACGTCCTGAAAAACAGGCGCATCGTTTTCAACATCACCAGCGGCAACCTCATTCAGCGGCTGACGGTCCCGAGTCTCGCCAGCCAGTTCCCTTCCATCCTCCTAATCTACCGCGATTTCGACACCCAAAAGACCAACCTCACCGCCGTCTCGTACGCCACGCATCCGCCTACCACCTGGCCGAACAAGCCGACCGCCATTACAAGCGACAGGGTCGACACCGAAGCGCTGATCGAGTATGACAACGGATCCACGCCTGCCGAGAAACTTTTGCAAAAACTTTTACCGGAAAAAGACCAAGACGGCGGCTTATATAATGGCATGAGCGACAAGACCCATAAAGACGACTCGATCCTGATCGGCAACAGTTTCCCGCTGTCGCTGGCTAGGCGGCACATGACCGTCCGCCCGTCCTCCGTACAGGATCTACGGAAGGCGGCGCAGGGCAAAACGGTCGCGTCCTTCTGGGGCCACGCCAACACGCTCGACGCCGCCGAGGCCTTTGTCGGCCTGCCGCTGGCCCCGGCCACAACGCGCCCCGCTCTTGGACTGGACGCAGAGGGCTTTGTGCAATTCAACGACAGATCCTATCGCCAGTGCTGGGTACTGGCCCCCGACTACGCGTCGGGCTTCCGCCCCGCCGTCGGCGAAGAAGTGCCCCGCGAAAAAATCATCGGATGGCAAGTGTTGAACATCAAATGGGAGTCGTGAAATGAGTAAAGACAGAATGAACACCGTTTTCCACCTGGCCGGAGAGCAGCCTCTTCCCGTTTACATGGGCATCATGCAGTTCGACTGCTCCCGGCACATACTGGGCGTGACCAACAGAACGCGCGCCATAGGCGAGACGGTGCGGAACGTCTGTTCCGGCGCGGAACGGGAAGTGGAACTGCTGGAGCTGGACGCCTACGACATGCAGACGGCGCGGCGCAGCATTGCGGAGTGTGTCGCAAGCCGACCCGACGCCCAATGGGGGTTCAATCTGACAGGAGGCACCAAGCCCATGTTTGCCGCCGCCTATCAGGCGGCGCAAGAGCTGCGCGCGACGCCGTTCTATATCGAGACCACCAACCGCACCTGTGACTGGCTCGACGGCAGCGACCGACGCGAGCCGCTGCGGCCGACCCTGTCGTCGGTGGAAACCTTTATCCGCCTGGCCGGCTACAGCGTTCTGCGTTCGCCGGACGGCACGCCTTCTCCTTTGGACAGCCCCGAAGGTCTGCGGCTGCTGGAAACCATGTGGATCCAACGCCAAAAACTGCAAGGCTGGTATCGCACCATCGGCCGCTACACGAAATATCCCGGTATACCTTTCAACGAAAGCCCGACAAGTCTGAAAGGTCTGAAAGTTTCCGCCGCATTAAAGGGACCGGCGGAAGGCTATGCCGGAACACTGGCGATCGGCGACAAAAAAACGACCCTGGCGCCCTGGCCCGACCTGGCGCAATTCATTTGCGGCGGCTGGCTCGAAGACTATATGTTCCACAAGCTGCAAACGCTCCGGGCGCCGAATCGCGTCACCGACATTATTGAAAACCTGGTGGTCACGGCGGGCGACGACGATCAGGCGGATCCTTTCCAGGAATTCGACATCGCGCTCAGCGACGGTTTCGCCCTCACGATTGTCGAATGCAAGGCCGGAGACTTGGATCAGGGCCACATTCAGAAACTGGAGAATCTGGCCCGTCGCTTCGGGGGCCATTTCGGACGGGGCGTGCTGGTCGCCGGCCGCGCCGACCGCCTGGAGACTGTCCGCGAGCGGGTGGAACGCTCCACGACTGTTTGCGCGATTTCGGCCGCAGCGCTCCTCAAGAACCCCGCCTCGGTCATGGAATGTCGTCCGGGCGCCGTCGTCATGCGATAACTTTTTTCGGCAACCACCGGAAATAGACGCCGATCCACGCTTTATACCGGAAAGACACGAAAGGACCGACCATGAGCCAACGCACCGACCATCGCTTCTGGGAGCATAAACTGGCCGCCCTGCTTCACGATCCGCCGGACAAAAGTCTGGACATCGGAGGCCACGAGGCCTCGGCCGACAAGCTCAAAGCGGCGGCCTTCCAAGGATACGACGAGGCTGACGTCAAGGGATTCACGCAATTCGTCAAACCGGCCGACCATTTCGCTTCCGCCGCCGAACGTTTTGTTTTCCCCAAGATCAAATGCGCCACCACCTTCGACGGACGGGAAGGCAGCGCGTTCATTCACCCGCTCTCCTCTGCGGAATACATCCTGGCCGCGGCGGACGCCGATTTTCGCGACGTGCGCGGCAGCATCGGCGGCACTCTGCAAAGCGCCGTCGGCGGCATAGATTCCGACGATCCGCGGGTCCGCTTCTTCCTCTACTGGCGCCGCTGGCTGGAAAACACCGTCACATCCGGAAAGACTCACGCTCGTCATCTGGCCTTTCTGCCCGCCGATACGCGCATCCCCGACCACTCCGTCTGGAACCATACCGCCGTGACAGCGGCCCTGGCCGGCTGTATGGAAAACGGCAAAGTCGCCCCCGCGCTGCTTCTCTTCCAACTCGGTCCGGTACAGGATTTCATTGCCCAGGCCCGTTCGACCCGCGATCTGTGGAGCGGCTCCTATCTGCTCTCCTGGCTCATGGCCCACGCCATGAAAGCCGTCACCGACCGCATGGGCCCGGACGCCGTGATCTTCCCGAATCTGCGCAGCAACGGCATTTTCGACGCCTTGCACAAAGACGACATCTACTGCCACAAGTTCAAGAGCGGCGACCGGCCCGATCAAACCTGCTGGGAACGCATGATCGAGGAAAAAAACGCGCTCGGCGAGAAAAGCGAGCTGCGGGCCGCGCGCTGGCTGCTGACGCCGACCCTCCCGAACCGCTTCCTGGCCCTTGTGCCGCAAGCGCAGGCCGCAAGCCTGGCGCAAGCCGCCGCCGCCGCCCTGCGCGACGAACTGCGCACCATCGGCCGGGCCGTCTGGTCCTGGATCGA
>CAZYAW010000164.1:0-10267 GCA_964646045.1 uncultured Victivallales bacterium
CCGAGGCCGCGTACTGCGGCAATATGGTCTTCAGCGCGCGGCGGCCGCCCAATGTCGTGTGCTCGGCCTCGTACACCTCGCCCATGCCGCCGCGGCCCAGGGGGCGTATGATCTTGTACTGGCCCAGGGTTTGACCGGCAGACAGCGTGTAGCCGCCGGACTGGGCTGCGCCGGTTATAGTTCGGTCGGTGCCTATGGAGTTTTCGGTTGTCATGGGTTTGGAAAGTATAGGGTTTTTGCGGGGTTGTCAGGTGAAAACTGAACAGTTGCGGATTTTGGCGCCGCCCGCCGGTCTGCTCCGGCTGCGATCAGCGCCGGGACAGGCCGGGCGGGATCGCCGCCCTGTCCTGTCAGCCTCTGGCCGCGATGCGTTCACAGGCCCAGTAGCTGTAGCCGCCGCAAATCGACAGCGCCGCCAGGAGTTTGACCGCCCCGAACAAGCCGTCGAGATCGAAGCTCCAGAACGCCATGGCCAAAGCCAGCCCCAGAACGGTATGGCCGAACACCAGCAGAAAGCTCGCCAAGTTGCTTTTTTTGCCGACGGCCTTGTGCGTGGCGGCGGCCGACACCCAGGGCAGCAGCGCCACGAACGCCAGCCAGAGAACCAGTCGCGTCCAGCCGCTCATGCCGCGCATGCGCATGGCGGCCCTTGCGGCGGGACCGGGTCGCCAGTCGCGCTCGAAGGTTCCGGACACCAGCGTCTCGCCGGCCCGGGCATCGAAGACATGCAGCCGCAGCGCGGCGGTCGCGCCGACATCCGTCTGTTCCACCTTGAGGGTTTCGCCGGCCACAACGGCGTCGATGCCCACGCGGCGGCCCGCATTCACGACTTCGTCGAGGCCGGTGGCGTTGAGCACGCTGCGGGCGACATCGGCCAGAAACCGCTGGATCGGCGACTCGTCGAGCGCCGTCCAGTTCTTGCGGCTCGCGATGAACTCGCGCGTTATCTGCGTGACCTGGTCTCCGGAGTCCCCGACGAAGCGCGCCACTCCGAAACGCGTGGGCCGCTCGCCGATGCGCTCGACGACAGGGGCGAAGGCCGTCTCGACGGCGGCCAGCACGGCCCTGCGCTCGCTTTCGGAATAGACCCGGGGTCGCGGCCGGCTGAACACCCAGACCTGCCAGACCACGAACGCCACCAGTAAAACAAAAAATATACGGGCGGGCAGCAGCAGCGCTCTGGTCACGGACGGCAGTCTCATGGCGAATTATCCTTTCCGGTGAAGAATTTCAATTGATTTTGCCGGCCTCGCGCCGGCTCTACGACATCCGGCCGATTCCGTTGTCTCGAACCATGTATAAGCAAAAGCAAAAATAAGTAAACAGAAAAAAACAAAAAATAATTGTTGACACTTCTGATGGCCAGACGTAACTTGCTGTTTCTTTGGCGGGAATACCGCCGCGCGGCGGATATCGGAGGCCGACAGGCCGGGAACCATGCTATGAGCGCGAACAGCGACAAAAAGGAATTTCTTTCGGTGGACGAGGTCGCCAGGCTTCTCGGGGTGACGTATCATCTCATTTACCGCCTGGTGCGCGAGGGCGAGATACCGGCCTCGCGCATCGGCAAGGTGTACCGGGTGCGCCAGGCCGATCTCGACGCGTATCTGGAGCGGTCCAAAACCGACGCGCCGCAGGGAACCGACTGCGCGGTGTGCGGCAAGACGTATGCCAGCCGGTTTTCGATCAAGGGCCAGTGCGAGGAATGCGAGGCTCCGATTTGCACGGACTGCTGGACGCGCAAGGGCGTACGGCGCTGTCCGGAACATGCGAAGCGGCAGGGATGAGGATGCGGGGACGATAAACGTTGCCGGCGGGCTGCCGGCAAGAGACGGAGGTGAGCGATGGGAATTTTTTCCGACAAGTGTCAGGCCCTGATCGACGGGGAAAGCGGACGCGCGCTGACGGGGGAGGCTTTGGCCAAAGCCCGGCAGGAGCGCAAGTGGCCGCGCTGCGGAAACCGGGTGCCCAGGGCGGCGCGGTTCTGCAACGCCTGCGGACAGGCGGCGCCGGGCGGCTGGTGGCAGTGTCCGGCCTGCGGCAAGTGGGTGGGCAACGATTCCCGGTTCTGCGCACACTGCGATACGCCGCTGCAGCCCGAGTCCCGGGTCGACATGGCGGGCGGGGTCTGGCGCAAGGGGCCGGAGACGCTGGCGCAGCGCTTCGAGGCGGGCGATGTGAAGCGGCTGCTGAAGAACGGGCTGCAGGTTCAGCCGGGCACGGTCGCGGTTTTGCTCGAGGCCGGCAAGGTCGGCGACACGCTGGGCCCGGGCCGTCACGAGCCCGACGGACTGGCGCGCAAGATCAACTGGTTCGGCAATCCGCCGCCGCGCTCGGTGGTGCTGGTGGAGGCCGGCGACATTGTGCTGCCGGTGCGCGTCGAGGAACTGCGTTCGGCCGAGCAGATTCCGCTGGAGTTCTACGGCGAGATCGTCCTGCGGTTCGAGCCCAGGCTGGCCGGGGATTTTCTGGAGAATCTGTTCAAGGGCGCCGAGGCGCTGTCCTACGCCGAACTCGGCGAACGGCTGGGCGGGGAGATCCGCCACGCCGTGGACGAGATGTGCGTGGCCTCGACGATCGACGACCTCGTGCGCGACCCCAAACGGAGACTGCGGCTCGAGGACGTGATCGAAGGCTCGCTCAAACCGGGGCTCGAACGCTGCGGTTTCAGCCTGGTTCGCGTTTCGCAGGCCGAGTTTCTGGGCGACGCCTACGACGCGCTGGCCGAAAAAAGCGGCGAGGTCGAGCAGGTCCGCCGCCGCATCGAACTCGATCAGCGGCTGGCCGAGATGCTCGACAAGGAGAAGATGGGCCGGTTCAAGAGCGAGGCCGAGATCGAGGAATACGCCGCCCAGCTCGCGCAGGAGCGCGGCGTGTCCGAACTGCACCGCGGACGCGAGATCGAAATCCTGAAAACGGGCTGGCGGCGGCAGGACCAGCTCGACGAGGCGCGGCGCCTGATGACGCGGGAACGCGACGAGACCGGCCACAAGATCGGCATCGCCTCCGAATGGGACGGCTACAACCGCGACAAGCTGGTCGCCGACGCCGACGCCAAGGCCCGGGCCCGCGACAAGGAATTCGAACAGGAGGCCCGCGAGACCGACAAGGCCCTGGAGTGGCGCAAGGAAAAGAACCGCATCCGTCAGCAGGATCTGGCCGCCACGGCCGACACTCTCAAGGGCCGCAGCCTGCAGGACCTGATGGCTCTGATCGACGATCCCGACAAGCGCAGGGACCTGCTGGCGTTCCGGGAGCAGGAGATCAAGAGCGGCATGAGCGAGAGGCAGATACTGGCCATGGCCGTCGAGAAGAGTCCGGCGGCCGCCGAGGCGCTGGCCCGCATGGCCGGCAGCGAGCAAGTCAATGCGGAGGCCCGTGTCGAGGAATCCCGCAAGCTGATGAAAGACATGCTCGACCGCGACGAACGCATCCTCAAGACGGCGCTGGAACCCGGCGTGGAGGCCGCCAGGAACAAAACCGGCAGCACCCACCAGATTATCAAGTAGAAGAGCGGAGACCGTTTCGATGCCGGAAAAGACCAGATGTCCGAACTGCGACAGGCTGACGGAGCCGGGCCGCTTCTGCGCTCGGTGCGGCGGCGACCTGGGCGCCCCGGCCAGGACCGCGGCGCCGTCCGCCTTGCCGGTTGCGCCCCGCGACACGGTCCCGAAGCGCGAGATCGCGCCGGTCGAGTCCCCGGCCGATTCGCGGGACGCGAGCCGGCCGCGACCCTGGAGCCGCGCGACGGGCGGTTCCGACATTGCGCGTGCCGCCCAAGCCACGACGCCGGAAGCCCCGGCCGAACGGACGCGCCCCGCCACGGTAGTCTCCTACTGCAACGATCTCAAGATCGAATGCGATATGGCCCAGATTTTCGTGGCC
This sequence comes from uncultured Victivallales bacterium, assembly GCA_964646045.1. Classification (GTDB taxonomy): domain Bacteria; phylum Verrucomicrobiota; class Kiritimatiellia; order UBA8416; family SLMC01; genus CAZYAW01. The sequence goes on from CAZYAW010000164.1 coordinate 3,886, forward strand.
GACATCAACATGCCGTTTTTTTTCAGGATCACGCCTCTGGCGGACGGCGTCGAGAAGCCGGTCGTCGAGGTGCGCTGCGACGCCGACAACTGGAGCCATCTCAAGGAGCTGACCAGAAAGCTGCGCAAGAACCGGTCCGTCGAGCACAGCGTCAACTACCGCCCGGGCCGCGAATCCGGGGGCGTCGTATCCTTCGACATCTACATCGCCTACCTCAAGGACGGCAAAAGACAGGCTTTCGAGGCCGACGTCCGGCACAAGGTCTATCCGAGCAACAGCAACGCGCGCCAGGTAGTCGACAACATCATTGTCAACATCAGCACCGAGATCAAGACCGGTCACGCCGCCGACATCAATCTGCGCAACGGGCTCGACGAACTCGCCTCCATTCGCGACCGGACCGGAGCCGACGACACCCTGCAAAGCCTGATCGACCGCATTTCCTCGATGCCTCGGGCTCTGTCCATACTGCAAATGTATCCCTCCGACTGGCGTTCCGACGAACAACCCGGCGGGCATCGCGACGCCTGCACGCCCGAGGACGCCCGGCTCGACCGCCTCACGCTGCGGACCGGGGATACGCGGGTGCATCTCTACGCCGTCGAAAGTCTCGCCGCCGGCAAGCGCCGCGACAACGACCTGGTTACGCGCAACTTCAACCGGGCCGGCAGGGCGACAAGGGAAATCAACGACAAGATCAGCCGCTACCACGCCCGCTTCGAGCTGCACGACGACCGCTGTTTCGTCGAGGACGGCGGGTTCGACCCGGAGAAGGGAGCCCGCCGTGAATCGGCCAATGGCACCTGGCTTGGCGGGCGCCGTCTGCCGCCGCTGGGTTCGGCCGAGCTGCCGCCCGGAACCTCGACGCCGGTGTCGCTGGCCGGCGAGGACGTCGGCGCCTTCGCGGCCTTCGCCTTGAAAGCCACTCCCGCGCTCTGCGCCGCGCCGATCCCGCGCGCCTGCGGCATGTCCGACAACTGCCGACCCGGCACGCTGGCCGCCGTATTTCTGGAAAGACAGGGCGGCGACGCTCCCGAATCCTACGTCATGCTGGTGCGCTGCGCCGAGCTTGGCCGGCTCTCGCCGGATCTGGCGGGCCTGAAGGTCTGGCGACGCGGCGACGGAGTCAGGTTCTCGGCCGGAAACCGAAACGACTGGCTGATTCCGGGCGACAGCTTCGGGCTGAACGGCAAAACCGTGTTCGTGGAGCGATTCCGTCAGTGGGGACTGTAAACGAAAGCGCAAGATCTGGGAAAACAGGGCATACGGAAAGGGGAACCCGACATGAGAACGAAGAAACAGGGACAATGGCTGTGGGCGCGGGCGGGCATGGTGGCGGCGGCGATGCTGACGCAGGGCTGCGGGACCGCGGCGGTGATGCGACCGGCCGACCGGACCGCCGATTCCGAGTCCGTCGCCGCGACAACGGCCGAGGAGCACGCCAGGCTGCTGAACCTGCGCATCGACGCCCGGGGTTCGGGCGCGCACGACAAGACCGTGGCCGGGCTCGTCGGGCGAAGCGTCTCCGGCAGTCTCCTGCGGCAGGGCTACCGCATGGAGGACGGAACCGCCGACGTGCTGGTCAGCCTGACGGCCGAGGCCAAGGTCTTCGACAAGAGCGGCAACTACTACCGGCACGACGGCACGCTCGACGCCGAAGTCAGCCTGCCGCCGGCCCGGCGCAAGATCGGCCGACAGAGCTTCACCGCCCGCGGCGACCGCAAGCTGGGCGAAACCGAAAGCCTTCGGGACCTCGCCGCCAGGCTTGCCGAACCCGCCGAAGAATGGGTTCGGACCCTGGCCGGGCCGCTGGGCTCCGAACTGGCCGTCAACGATGTCGTCGTCCGGCGCTCCAGGCTGAACGCCGTGAAAACCCCGGATTCCCGCTATGCCGAGCGTTTCGTCAAGCGCGTATCCGAACTCGACGGCGTTATCTCCTGCGAACTGGTCGGCCAGGACCGCGTCGCCCATGGCATGACTTTCAGAATCGTTTACTACAGGCAGAAGTTCCCCGCCGGCATGCTCAACCGGCTGGCCAACATGAGCGGGCTCGAGCTGTAGCCGCGGAGAAGGGGCGCGAAGGGCGGGACAAGGGAGACGCGATACGCAACCGGGAAAATATCAACACGGAAGGAAAACTACCATGAAAAGACGGGAAACGATCAATATCGGGTGGATGGCGGCCGCGGCGGCTCTGGTTTTCATGCAGCCCGCGCGGGGATCGGCCGACGAACTGCGCCAGGCCGTCCGCATGGCGGTCGAGGACGCGCGCGACAGCCTCGCCAAAAGCGGACTGCCGCGCGACCGGGGCCTGGCCGTTCTGCCTTTGACCGGCGACCGGGACCGCTATGTCGAGGGCCTGCTCAAAACCGCGGTCACCGACGCCGGGCTCAAGCATGTCGAGGGCGGCCGCTCGCCGTTCTGGGACGAAATACTCCGTGAAGTCGAGTGGGCCGAGCGCAAGGAGGACATGCTGGCCCCCGAGACCGCCGCAAAGTTCGGCAAACTGGAAGGCGTGCGCATGCTGCTCTACGGCACGCTGCGTTCCGCGCGCCGCGAGACCCACCGGGTCTTCGTCGAGATCGAGCTGCACGTCAGCGACATCGAGACCGGCCGCCACCTCTGGGGAACCGCGGTCAGCCGCCGGTTCTACCTGCCCGGCGCCGTGCAGGGCATTGTCGATCTCGACACCGACGCCCGCAACGCCATCGACCGCACCATCGAGAAGGGGCTGGAGTCCCTGAAGGGCAGCGACAAGCTCGGCGAAATTCGGACTGTGGCGATGGTTCCGCTGGCCGGCGACATCGACAGCTACGTCGGCGGGCGCGTGCAGGACATGGTCTCGCGGACTCGGCTGAACCCCAAGAACCTCGACCTGCCGACTCTCGGCGAGGCCCGTCAGCTCATGCGCGACCGGCCCGAACAGGCCGACGCCGTGCTCTACGGCGCATTGCGCGACCTCTCGCGCCGTCTGGTGCGCGAGGAAACCATGCGTACCACGCACGAGGTCTCGGCGGAAATCCAGCTTGTCATCCAGTCCGCCTCTACAGGGGAAGTGCTCTGGAGCGACACGCTGCGTCATGTCGAGGAGGTCACGCCCGCGAAACCCGGCGAGGAGGCCGTGGTCGAGCTGACCCGCAGGTATCCGCGTCTCTGGCTGTATCTCGGCGGCGGCCTCCTGGGGCTGATCGTTCTGAGCATAATCGTCAAGAAGGCTACGCGGGTAAGGTAGGCGGGGGGCCGCTTGCCGATCTTGTTTCGGCGGATGCCGGCGTCGCGGAGCGCCCCGTCCGGGACGTTCGCCGCGATTTTGCGCGACTACCGGCCCCGGCGGGGCTCCGCGTCTTTGCCCCGCCCGACAATGCGGACGGGGACGGGACAACCGGGCTGGGCTTGCGTGTTCCGCTCCGCCGACAGCCCCATGCCGCCGACGCTCCGGGAATCCGCTTCTCAGCGCGCAAGCGCTCAGCGAGACAACACCAAACGAAACCCGTTGTTGTTGTTACGATTCGACGGATTGTTGTCGTTGCGGTTCGAACAACGCAGGTTGTCCTGATTGTTGTTGTTCCAGGACGCGCCGCGCCACGCGCCGAACGACCCGCCGAACGTTCGCCCGGTCATCCAAAACCATGTGCTCTATACTGCCGATAAAGCCCTTTTGTGTTACCGTAGTCCGCAAACGCCTTCCAGCCCTCCGCCGACTTGATGACATCAGGCATTTCCGTTCTGCCGTCACGCACATCGGCCATGCGGCGACGCATGCGCCGCTCGAACCGGCGTTTGCACTCGCCGATAAGTCGCGGGGAACGGGCGGGGAAAAAGCGAAATCCGAGAAACGGAACACCGGTTCGCGTTGGAATGATTCGTGTCTTGACCGGATGCAGCGACAGCCTGTCCTCGACCAGCAGTTGCGCAATAGCATCCCGGCATGTCCGCAGTGTCGACTTGTCGTCCGCCCACAGAATGAAATCGTCCGTATAGCGCACATAGCCCGGCACGCGCAGTTCTTCCCGGATGAAGTGGTCCATGCGATCGAGATACAGGTTCGCCCACAACTGGCTGGTCAGGTTGCCGATCGGCAATCCGCGCTTACGACCTGTCGGCGCAAGCGGATCGTCCCCGGGGAACCATGCGGGAGCCGTTTCCCCGGATATGCTGGAGCCTATGATGCGGCGGCAAAGCTCAAGGGTGGCACGACAACGTATTGCCCGCGACACCTTGTCGAACAGAATCTCGTGATCGACAGAATCGAAGTATTTGGAGATGTCGCACTTCAGCGCGTAACGGTAACGGTTGGTGAACATCCGGCAACGCTCGCGGCCCGCCAGCGTTCCCTTGCCCTTGCGACAGGAGTACGAGTCGTGCACGAAACGGCGCTCGATCAATGGCCCGATCACGTTGCACAGCGCATGATGCACGATCCTGTCGCGGTACGGAGCGGCGCTGATCGTGCGGGTTTTAGGATCGTGTATCCGGAACTTTCGGTAGGCAGAAGGCGTCCAGCGTTCCGCCGTAAGTTCCTCGTGAATCTGCCGCACAAAACGTTCCCGGTGCAGTTCGAAACGCTCGACATCCTCCTTGCGCGTCTTGCGTTTGCGGGCCTTGGCAGCAGCCGCGTAAAGATTCTCAAGCGCGCAAATCCCGGCATACAGATTGCCCCGGCTTTTCACGGCGATGCTTTCCCTGACTGCTGCTTGAGCCAGCCGCCGACCATGCGGCCCGCCTCGTCCAGCTTGCCGTGCACAAAGTCCAGTTGCCTCAAGTTGATCCAACTGCGCTTCTGCACCAGCCGCCACAGAACGCGCAGTTCTTCCAGCTTCAGATTGATCTCGTCCAGCATCGCGGTCTTTTCCCGCGTGTGGATCGCGCGAACGACAAGCTGAAGCACATCCAGCGTCATCGCGTCAATCCGCTGCCCGAACGTGAAGCGTTGCGACTTCGGGATGGCCGCCGTGCGGTCGAAAGTCCAGCCGCAGACCTCCTCCCATACGGTGTAAATCGGCGGGCGTTTCGTATCCGGTTTCATATGGAAAATTCAAATTTCAAACTCGACCCGCTCCGCGGGTACGGAAGGCGCCATTCGGCGCCAAAGAAACAAAGGTCAAAGGGTAAATTTAAGCCCTCAGCGAGACAACACCAAACGAAACCCGCGGCGGTCGACACGAAACGACGGAACGTAGGCGCCGCGGTACGAACAACGCAGGTAGCCCTGAGTGCGGTAGGACCAGGACGCGCCGCGCCACGCGCCGAACGACCCGCCGAACGCTTGTCCTGTGCTGTCTCTGGCGCAGGCCTCCCATACGTTGCCGCCAACGCCATGAAGACCCCAAGGATTGGCCCAGAGCTTGTCGACGGGCGCCGTTACGGGAAACCCGTCATTGTAGCCGGATATCTTGTCCCATGTTCCAGCACCTTCCTGTCCGTGATAATTCCCGGCCCGCCCGCTCGGCGGCGGCCAATTGTTGCCCCACGGATATTCCCTACCATCTCCGCACTGCGCGTATGTCATCCATTCGTCCTCGCTGGGCAGCCGATACCTTGCTCCGCCCAGCGCCGCCTTCTCGCGCTCGGTCAGCCACGCGGCATACGCCTTGGCATCATCAAAATTCACATACACCACCGGCTGGCTGTCACGGTTGAGACTGTGATTCTTATAGCTCTTCGAGTCATGACGCGGTTCCTTTTTCCGGTACTCCCCGTTCGTCACTTCGAATTTACCCACCCACATCTTCAATGCGTCAATCCACACGAATTTCATACCGGTCGCGGGAGATGTCCAGTTCTGGCCGGCTACCGGCGCACCACGTTGCGACGCCGCCGCATCCCTCCGAGGCGCAACAGCAGCCGGGGTACTGGCAGGGGGAGGCGTTGGACGGGAACTGACGGCCGGGGCCGAAGGTCTTGCAGCAACACCTTGGGTCTGCTTCGGCTTGCTGTCACGGCTTATCAAGACCCCGAAGCCGATGACCGCCGCGATAACAACCAGCAGCGCAAAACCGCGTCCGCCCCGCCGTTTCTTTGCTTTCGGTACGGCAGGCGGCTCTGCGGGCTGACTTCGCGCGGCAAGCTCCTCTCGCCGCCTGGTTTCCTGTGAGCGTTGCTCAGCCTCAGCCTGCCGCCGGGCGGCCTCCGCCTTTTGCCGCTGCTCGGCGGCCTTTGCACGGCGTTCCTGCTCCAGACGCGCCCGCTCGACTTCCGCCCGCCGCGCCTCTTCCTCACGCAACCTTTTCGACTCCTTGGCAGCGGCCCCAATCTCACCCCCGTACAGTCCACCCAACGACGCGGCCACTGCCGCCATGTCCGCAGGCCGATCTGCAGGGTCTTCTTCAAGACAGGAGTCAATCAGGTCGTCCCATGCATCATCAAGCCCAGCAACCAGCTT
>CAZYAW010000165.1:0-15271 GCA_964646045.1 uncultured Victivallales bacterium
TGCGCGATACACATCCAGTTTCTCGTGTCCGAATCCCGTTCAACTTCCTTTCGATCCCGATTCCGATAGCGACCCCGACCCCGATTTTGCTTCGCCAACCGTATTTTGCGGCTACAGGCGTCGTCTGAAACTCTTTTGGGACGCCGCCCATCTACTCTGGTGCGCAACCGGCATCGGCCATGGCGACCGGCGCGGCGCGCAGTCCGTGTTCCAACCATTCGGCGGCTTGGACGAGGATCGGATCCGGGTCCCGGTTCTCGGCGAAGGTCAGCGTCAGTTGGATCGAAAAGTAGGCCCAGCGCTGAATGCGTCCGTAGCGCAGTCGGTCCCAGCCCATGCGTAATATGCGCTCGGCATTGTGGGGCGTTTTGTGTTGCGGCCCCGCGTACCAGTACAGGAAATAATGACGGGTCGTGAAAGTCGCCGGCGCCTGGCGGGGCAGTACGGGATAGACGGCAAATGAAAAAGGCGCGCCGTCCGCATCCGTCGCCTGCAGTATGCGCCGCTCGCCCGGCTGAAAGCCCTGGGCCGTCAGGCACCATTCCGGACGGTGTATGCCTTCGCGCGAGGCTCCGCTGACCAGCATGATCACCGTCCGCTCCGCGCCGTTCACGTTGTGGCGATAGATCTTGCGCTCGATTTTGACGTCGGCGGGCAACAGCCGGCGTTCGGCGGGCGAGACCGTATCCAGCGGTTGGCCGCTGACCGGACAGACGCCGGGCTCGACGATGTCCTCGGCGCGGAACGGCCGGGTGACTTCCGGATCGGTAGAATAGTACAGCGCCGCTCCGCTCCAGTCGCCCAGCGCCGGCGGCAAGGTCCAATGCGCGGGCAAGGCCCTGGCCGGCTCGACCCGGGGGGCTCGGTGCAGCAGCGCCATCCCCGCCGCCAGCAACAGGAACCAGGCGATTCCGGGAAGATAACGGCGCCCAATCGTTTTCATCCCGGCAAAATGACGGGGAACACGACAAAAGGCAAGCATTTTCGCGCACCTCGGAAACAACTTGAGAGTGACGAGTTCTGCGAATGATCCCAGGTCCGCAGGGCCTCGTGATGTCGCAGGCTCCATCAGGTTTGCGGTAACGGATTGTTGTAACCGCGGATAGCAGAGCCGACCCGCGGATGAAGGATGAAACGGGCGCCTGGCCACTGGAAATCCTTTCCTGATTGCCAAAGGGCCCTCCTTTTTCCTTGAGAGCATCCGGGGTTGCCGGACGACCCGGTGTCCGGCCTTGAAAAGCCGTCTGCGGGTTTTCCGGGGCCTGACACCATCCGGGTTTGTAAACCTTATTGCGAATCCAACCGAATTTTGCGGCCATAGGGTTTTCGCGTCTTGATCCCTTATCATTCGTCTTAAGGCGGGCTGCGCCCGCCACCGAACTGTTGAACCGCGAATGAATGCGAATTCACGCGAATAAAGATGCGACGCATATGCGTCGCATCTTACGACGGAACAGTTCAATCAACCTGTCCGGTCTAAATAAACAAGTCACTGCTCAGCTATCCATTCACTATGCCAAATCCAATAAATGTTGGCGAAGCGAAATCGGGGTCGGGGTCGCTATCGGTATCGGAATCGAAAGGAAGCGCGATGGGATTTGGACACGAGAAACTGCCTGTGTTTCGTAATGAATGGATAGCTGAGTAATGAATGGATAGCTGAGCAGTTACAACGAAATAAAAATATGGACAGAGGCGAACATGGGCGCTACCTTGCGGTTTTTCTCAATGGCGACATTATGCGTCTCGATGAAGCGGCGCCGAATGGCGAATGTTTCTCGGATACGGAATCACGAGGAGAGCGGGCATGTGGTACCATGCGGCAGAAGGCACGCGGGAAGGGCCCTTGGACGAGCAGGCGTTTGCGGCGCTGGTTCGCCAGGGCCGCATCGGCGCGGATACTCTGGTCTGGCGCGAAGGCATGGCCGACTGGGCGCCGTACGGGTCGCTGGCGACCGACTCCGCCACCGGCGCGGCGGAACAGCCGACCTGTATGCTCTGCAAGCAGCGCTTCGCGGCCGGCGAAATGCTGCCGTTTGGCAACAGCATGGTTTGCGCCAACTGCAAGCCGCGTCTTGTGCAGACCCTGCGCGAGGACGCCTCCGCCACGCTGGGCGCGATGCGGACGGCGGGGTTCATGATTCGCCTGGGCGCCGTGATCATCGACGGCGTCATTCTGGCCGTGCCCTTCTGGATCCTGGTGGCCATGGGCGTACTGGAGATCCAGGAGTCGAGCGGGAATGTCGCGCACAACCTGATATCGAGCTCCGCGGGAGCCGTTTACGAAATACTCATGGTCGGCAAGTACGGAGCCACCGTAGGCAAAATGGCGACAGGGCTCAGGGTCGTGGACCATAACGGGCGCCCGGTGACGATGGGCCGCTCCGCCGGACGCTACTTCGCCAAAATTCTGAGCGGCTTGCCCACGCTGATGATCGGCTATCTGATGGCCGCCTTTGACGCCGAAAATCGCGCGCTGCACGACCGCATCTGCAGTACGCGCGTCGTCCGAAAGTGAACCATGACCTCACGCGTTCTTCTCTGTCGCCGCTGCCGCACCCCGCTGAAGGCGGAAACGATGAACGGGGAACGGCGGGGCGCCTGTCGCGTTTGCGGAACCCTCACGCGCGCCTGGCTGTTTTCGGCCTTCTTCCGCGACGCGCGGCCGGCCGCGCCCCCGACCTCGGCGCCGGACGGCGACGCCGTCTGCTTCTATCATGAGAGCAAGTCGGCGGTTGTCGCCTGCGACGAGTGCGGACGGTTCCTCTGCTCCCTGTGCGAACTGACCATCGGGACCAGCCGTTTGTGTTCGTCCTGTCTGGAACGCCAAAGAAGCGCCGGTTCCCACGATCTGCCCATTGCCGTGCGCGTGGTCCGTTACGACCGCATTGTACTGACCATCGCCATGTTCTCGTGGCTGACGGGCCCTTTCGGGCTGCTGGCGGTTCTGGCGCTGAGTCTGTGGCACCGTAAAAAATGGCTCGGCCCGCTGGGCATTGGCCAGTATCGCTATGGGCTGGCCGTGTTGGTTGCGCTGGCCACGTTTCTGGTCGTTTGGGGCGCAGTAGTCCTGTTGATCAGCCGCATAGAGACTCCCAGGTGGATTTAACCGGAGCGGGGCCGACTGCAAGACGCTGTCAAAGGTTTTGCGAAACGGCGTGAACGCCGTACAGAACGGACCGCAGGGCAGGAGGCATAAGATGGCTAAAGCGGCGCGTGTAAAATACAGGAGACTGCCCGGGCGCTCTATAAGCCTGGGCCACGCCGTGCGGATATGGGAAGGTCCGGATCATCTGCTCCTGTGCAAAGCGCAAGGCTATGCGGAGGAGTATGGCCACCTCGACTTCAAAGACGTTCAGGCGATGGTCGTACAGACCACGAACGGCTATCAGGTCTGGTCCATAGTGCTGGGCTTGCTTTTCGCCCTGACAATGGGCTGGGTTCTGCTGGGCGACGGGGCGACGGGATGGGCCGGGTGGCTCGCCGGCCTGTTCACCGCGCTCTGGATGATCCACCTCTTGCGCGGCGCCACCGCGCACTTGTACATTCAGACGCTGGCCGGCCAAACCCGTATCACGAGTGCGGGGCGCCTGGCCACGGCCGAAAAAATCCTGCGGCGCCTGGTTCCGCTTATTGAGGCGGCGCAGGGGGCGGTACCGCGCGAGGAACTGGAAAGTCGGCTGGCGGCCGTGTCCGCGGCGGCCGGCGCGCCGTCGTCGGGTCCGCCGGAACTGCGCCGCGAGACGAACGCCGCCAACGACGAGGCGGACGAATGAACGCTTTGCGCGATGCACGCTGCCTCAATCATCCGGAACGCGAAGCCGCCGCCCGCTGTCCGGCATGCCGCCAGTATTTCTGTCGGGAATGCGTTACCGAACACCAGTATCGCGTCGTCTGCACGCGCTGTCTGGCGCGACTGACTTCGCGCTCCGCGCTGCGTCGCCGTCGGCTGGCCGCCGTTGGCGCGCTACTGCAAACGGTCGTCGGTTTTTTTCTGCTCTGGGCGCTGCTGATCGGCCTCGGCCGCCGGCTGGCCCCCTGATGCGTCGACGTCCGGTAAAACCGCCAGAATGCTTTCGGCGACCTGTCCGGCGATCCGGCGATAGCCCTCGCGCGTGAAATGGACATCGCCGGGTCCCTGGAACAGGTCGGCGGGAAATCCCCGCGTGAGGGCGTTCAGATCGTTGATGGCCACTCCGTGTTTTCGCATGATCCGGGCGGCGGCGGCGTTGTATTTTTTGTCGTCGCCCGCAAAGCGGCCCACGTCGTTATCGGGCACCACGGTGGTGTGCGCCCAGATCAGTTTTGCGCCGGTCTTCTTCAGACGCAGAACCAGCTCCTCGAGATTCGTTTCATACTGTTCCAGCGAGGTGGTCAAAACGCCGTTGACCTTGTCGCGGTTGAGTCGGCTTTTCGTTTCCAGATCCCGATAGCACAAATCCCATAAGCCCCAGTTGAAATGGATGACATCCCACTTCTCCGTCCCGAGCCAAGTGTCCAGCATGCGCAAGCCGGTTCCGGTATGCTGCGCGTTGCCGCGATGACGCTTGACCGTCACGCGGTCTTTGAGCCGCCGCTGCACTTCGGGCGTATAGCCGATGGAGATGGAATCTCCGATAATCAGGGCCCTGGGTTGTGTCTCGGCCCGGACCGGCGCCGACTCCGCCATGGCGGCGGGTCCGGCGAGCGCCATCGACAATATAGCCATTCCCAAACGGTTCATGAGGTCTTCCTTTCCGCGGTTGGTTGCTTTTCGGTTTGCGCTTCGTTCCAGATATCGTAAAAGAGAAAGCACTGATAGGGAAATTCCCGCAGGTGTTCTTCCAGCAGCGCGGCGTAGGCGCGCACCCATTCGCGCAGGCGCGCCCGCCGATCGCAGCCGGGTTCCAGACGCGGATGAAAGACGCCGGCCACGCGGATGCGGTAGCGCCGTGTCGACAGTTTGGCGGGCAGGAGGACGACGACCGGACATTCGGCGCCGGCGGCCAGGCGCCAGGCGCCGACCGGAAAACGGGCGGGTTCGCCCAGAAACGGCACGGTTTCCGCCGCCGCCCCGTACGCGCGGTCGCCCATGATCGAAACGATTTCGCCCCGCTTCAGCCGCGCCATCATTTCAATGACGCCCCCCAAATAGCCGTTGGGCGAGACAACGCTGGCCGTTTCGCCGTCCGCGTCGATCTTCAGCGTCTGGCGCACGGCGGCGTTGTCTTCGGGCCGCATCAGCAATCCGGTTTTTCTGCCGAGATGGCCAATGGTGGCCAGCACCGTTTGCCAGTTGCCCATGTGCGACATCAGCAGCACAAAACCCCGCTGCCTATCGCCCAGCGCCGCCGCCAGCGTTTCGCGGCCTTCGAACTCGATCGCGAAGGGATGCCGTCCGCCGGTCAGGCAATGCCGGTCGATCAGATTCTTGCCCTGTTCCACGAACAGACGATAGACCGCCCGGAGCCGGCCGACCCGCGACCGTTCGGGGAAGCGCCGACGCGCATAGGCCAGCGCGGCCCGCACGGCCGGGCGGTCGAACAGTAGATAATGCAGGCCGACCGGATAGACCAGTCCGTAGGCCCCGCGCAGACCGGTGCAGCGCAAAGCCGCGCGAAAGAACCAGAATCCGAGCCGATTGCCGCGCCGACGCGGCGTCGCTCCGGTCGCATCGCGCGGCGCGCGACCGGTTCGGGAATCGGCGTGGATGCCTTCGCGAGCGGGCGCCGGCGTTGGCGCATGTGCGGCCGGCATCCGCTCGGCCGTTTGTTGCGCGGGCGCGGACCTGTTCGCCGCCGGGCCGCAGGACTGTTTACGGGTCAGGCGCGAGGCCGCATAGAAGACCGCCAGCCAGGCCAGGGCCGCCAGCAGCGGCGCCAGGATCAGCGAGCCCAGCAGCCATTCCAGCAGGCGGTAGTGCGCCTGATGCACAAGGGTTTCGCGTGTGGCTTCGGTCAGCCAGCGGCCCGTACGCAGAAGGTGTCCCAGTTGAATGCATAGAAAGGGAACCAGCGGCGGCATGCAGAGGTTCTGCACGGACAACGCCATGACACGATTCAAATTGAAGCGTGTCGTCACATAGAAGATGACGATCATGTGCAGCGAGATCAGGGGCAGCGTCGCCAGAAAGACGCCGACCGCCGCCGAAAGGGCCAGTGCGGAAGGGCTGGCATGCTCGTGCAGCAAGGCCCGCATGAAGCGCTGCGGATGCGTCAACAGCTCGCGCAGTCCGGTCTTGGCGGGAACCAGCCGCCGATGCGGCCAGGGCAGCAGCCGCCGCAACACCAGCAGCACATGCGCGTGGGTAATCAGCAGATTGTCACGCCAGGGCCGAAAGCTCGACAGCGCTCTCTGCTGGGCCGCGTAGGAAACGGCCACGTCCACCGTCCGGAAGGGCAGTCCGCCCCAGGCGGCCTTGACCAGAGCCTCCGTTTCGAATTCGTAGCGGCGCCCTCGCAAGCGCAGTTTGCGCAGCGGCTCCACCGGGTAGGCGCGAAATCCGCTCTGTGCGTCGCCCGGATCGCGGCCGGTCAGCATGCGCACCCAGAAATTGGCCCAGCGCCTTCCGCAGCGGCTGGCGGCCGGTACGGCGGGGGCGGAGAAATCGCGGCAGCCGATCACCAGCGCGTCGGGGGTCTCGCGCAATACGGCCAGGAATTTGGGCAGATCGTCGGGATCGTGCTGGCCGTCGCCGTCCAGTGCGATCATGACGCGCCCGCCCTGTTCGGCCACATGGCGCAGCGCCGTACGCAGCGCGCAGCCCTTGCCGCGATTGACCGCGTGGCGCAGCACCGTCAGGCCGTCGCGACTTTCCAGCAGGCGGGTCAGGTCGGCGTCGCGGCTGCCGTCGTCCACCACCAGCACGCGCGACACGTGGCGCAGACAGCCCGCCACCGTGCGGGCCACGGTGGCGGCGTTGTTGTAGGCCGGAATCGCCACCCAAATATCCGTTGCCGTAGAGGTTGATTCATCCATGGTTGGTCACGGTTATGCACCAAGCGCCCGGCGGGCCGACGCTCCCGCGCGCCGGAATACGGTATCCAGTGTATTGCGCACATATTGCTCGTCGCTGAGATCTTCGACCGTGTCCGCCGGGAAAACCGCCATCGTTTTGAACCAGTCGGCCAGTTCGCGAAACAAGGCGAGGCGGGCGCCTTCCTCCAGGCCGTCGCGCCGCAAAATCGCCTGTACGGCCAGGAGGGCGCCCGCCGTCGGCATAGCCTGCCGCAACCGGGCTTCGATATGCGGATGCCGGCGAAACGAGTTGAATTTGCCGGCTCCGATCTGTTCGAAAGCGGGCGATTCCAGGCGGGGAATACGCACCACGAGGGTGCCCGCCACCCAGTCGCCGATGCGCTGTCGGCGCGCATGGCAAAGGGTCGCCAGTCCGCCTGTCAGATAGAGGCCCGGAAGCGCATCGACAGAGCGCAGCAGGTTGCGCAAAATGATTTGGCTGGGACGGATGCGCCGTCCGCGTTCGTCCACCACGCGCAGACGGAACAGCCGTTTGCCCGGGGTCTGACCGCGTCCGTACCATTCGGCGACCATCCCGTAGCCGGTCGAAATCGTGAAATAGCCGAGAATGAACAAGGTTTGCCCCATGTCGGGGCTCAGGCGCGCCAGGCGCGCCAGCGCATAGTGCAGTCCGAACAACAACATGAGCACGACCACCAGGTCGGCCAGCCAGGCCAGCATGCGCAAGACGGGTCCGGCCGGATACAGGAAAAACTCGGTGCCTTCCGGCGTGCGTACGGTCAGTTGGTTGACGGTCCGGCTCATGCGGGCGGCGCTCCTGCGTTGGCGGGCGGCGGCGCGGTCGGCGCGGTCGAGCGGGCGGCGGCGGACGGCGGGGTCGCGCCCGAGCGAGCCAGAAAAAGCGTCAGCAGCGCCAGTTGCATTGCGCCCAAGGCGATTTTCAGGCTATAGGGGAAGGCGGGTTCATGGTTTTGCGAAAAGAAAGCCTCGACCACGCCGGCCCAAACCAGCAGCAGGGCCGTTCCGTACAGCAGTGTGGTTATGTCGCGACTCACGGCCTGTACGCGCTGTCGCATCGTCTGGCGACGGTTGCGCGCCAGCATGGCGGAACCCAGCAGCAGCCCGGCCTGTCCGCCGATGAGGATGGCGGGAATTTCGAGCGAGCCGTGGGGCAGCAGCCAGCCGGCCAGAAACACGCCCTGGCCGGCGGCCAGATAGTCGGCGATCACGGCGCCCAGCAGCGCCCCGTTGTAGAACAGGACGAGCAGGGTGCCGGCGCCCCACAGAATGCCCAGTCCGACGGCGAACAGCGTCACGCGGGTGTTGTGTACCATCAGGCTGGCGGCGAACGGAGCCATGCCGTCGAGACGAACGTCCGTTCCCGCTTGTTCCTCCCGTGCCACGCGTTCCGCGGGCGAAGACTGCAGGTGCGCGGACATGGGCGGGATCAGCACGCTCTTGGCGGACGGATCCAGCAGCAACGCCAGGCCGCCCACCAGCATGCCGCCCGCCAGCGCCAGGACGGCCCCTTGAAAACAGCGGGTGTGGCGGCGAAAAGTTTGCGGGAATACCCGCAGAAACCAGTGCAGCGGACGGCAGCGCGTGCGGGCGGATCGCGTTTCGGACATTTCCCCGTAGGCGCGCGCCGCCAGGGCGCCGAGATACTGGCGGGTCTCCTGTTCCGCCGCCTGACCGCCCAGGCGGGCCAGATCAGAGGTCACCCGCAAATAGAGATAGTGAAAGCGCTGCACCGCGGCCAGACTCGGACGATGTCGCGCATTTCTCTCGAACTCCTGCAACGCGTTTTCCAACTCGTTCCAGTACGGTTTTTCCCTGGCGATGAAGCGGTCCATATCGACAATCACAGCCACTGCCTCCGTTTGGCGTCCAAGTAGCGGGCGATCAGGGCCTCGCTCAGGCCCCCGGCTTCGGGCAACGCCAGCCGCACGCCGCGCCGGCGCAAGCGCAATGCGGTTTCATGCAGGTTGCGCCACAGCCAGTGCCCGCCCAGCCGCAGATAAATTTCGTCGGCGTCGGCAGGCGCGGGCCCGCTAAAAACGGGCCGAGCGCGCGGCGGCCGAACCATGGCGGTGATCACCACATGGCGACGGCAGACCTGTTGCACCGCCTCGGTATATTGTTCGGCCAGCAGCGGATCGTCGAGCCAGGTCAGAACGACCAGCAGCGCGCGTTTGCGTACGCGCGCGCTTATCCGGCAAAACAGCTCGGCATAATCCGGGGAGACCGGTCTGACATCCAGCGCGGCCAGCGCCTCGCGACAGGCATCCAAGTGCGCCTTGCCCTGAGCGGCGGGGAAGAAGCGTTCGACCCGGTCGCTGAAAAGGACCATCCCGAAACGGTCGCCCTGCCGGTACGCGGCTTCGCCCAGCATGAGCGCGGACATGATGGCGCCGTCCAGTAGCGTCCGTTCGTTGCCCGGTACGGATTCGTCCGCGAGCGGGCGGCCGCCCAGTCGCGCGGCGTCGAGCAGGACATAGACTTCCTGCGTGCGTTCGATGCGATACATCTTGGTGACGGGCGCCTGTCGGCGCGCGGTGGCTTTCCAGCAGATATCCTCGAAACTGTCGCCGGGCAGATACTCGCGCATCTGTTCGAATTCGCGGCCCTTGCCCACCTGGCGAAACCCGTGCTCGCCCAGCATGCCGCGGTGCAGAAACGAGGCGGCCACCCGCTTGCGCTCGCTGCGCAAGTCGGGATAGACCCGCACTTCCGTTTCCGCCGTCAGGCGCCGGCGAATCATCCAGAAGCCCAGGCGCGAAGCGCATTCCACGGCGGCATAACGCAGCCGATAGCTTCCGCGGCGGCGGGCGGTACAGGGCCACTGCGTTTGAAAACGGTCGCCCTGGGCCGGCAGGGACACGTGGATCTCGTCGTGCGGCGATGTAAACTCCGGCGGCAGGGCCAGTGCCAGGCGCAGGTTCCGCGGCGCGGAGGGCGGCAGCGCCAACTGCAGCGGGATCTGGCACGGCACGAAGCGGGCCAGGCGCACCAGCGGCTCGCAATGCAGCGTCACGGCGGCCAGCCGGCGCCGCGAGACGAGCGCATCGCCCGCCGTGAGGGCCAGAAAGAACGCCGCCAGCAGCAGCGGGAGGCGCGCTCCGTCCGGAAACAGGGCGGCCAGCGCCGCGGCCGGCGCCAGCGCGGCGGCGGTCCAGAACAGCAGTCTGGAGGAGGGCGCTATCACCGGGGCACCGCAATGGTGGAAACAATGCGCTCAACCGTTTCGCCGACCGACAAGCCTTCGATCTCGTATTCCGGGCGCAGGATCAGGCGGTGGCCCAGAATCGCTTCCGCCAGATCGCGCACGTCGTCGGGGGTCACGAAGTCGCGGCCCGCCAGCGTCGCGGCTGCGCGGCTGGCCAGCGCCAGCGCCTGGGTGGCGCGCGGTCCGGCCCCGACCAACACGCCGTCGTCCTCGCGCGTGGCGCGCACCAGTTCGACCATATAGGCCGACAGTTCGTCGCTCACCGTCACATCCCGCAATTGGGCGCGCGCGGCCAGCAGCAGGTCGGGGGTCAGCACGGGCCGGATTTCACCGCGGGCCAGAACGGCCTCGGGGGCGTCTTCCTGCAGCATGCGCCGCGCCAGTGTGCGTTCCTCGTCACGACTGGGATAGCGCATGACGGCCTTGAGCATGAAGCGGTCTTTCTGCGCCTCGGGCAGGGGGTACGTGCCTTCGTACTCGATGGGGTTCTGCGTGGCGAACACCGTAAACGAGGCGGGAAGCGGATAGGTCCGCCGATCGATCGTGACCTGACGCTCCTGCATGGCCTGCAGCAGCGCCGACTGCGTCTTGGCCGGCGCACGGTTGATTTCGTCCGCCAGCAGAAAGGTCGTGAAGACCGGACCGGGCAGCAGATCGAACTCGCGGGTTTTAAGGTTGAAAACATTGGTTCCGGTGATGTCGGCCGGCATCAGGTCGGGCGTGAACTGGATGCGGCCGAACTCGCAGCCCATGACCTGGGCCAGGGTTCGCACCAGCAGCGTTTTGGCCACGCCGGGCACCCCTTCCACCAAGGCGTGCTGCCCGGACAGGATGACGATCAGAGCCTGCCGGATCATGGCCTCCTGTCCGATTACGACCTTCTCGGTTTCGGCTCGCACCTGTGTCAGCGCGTCCTGAAGTTCCTGTATCGTCATGGCATCGTCCCCGTTTTCGTTTTATCCGTTTTCGCATGCGCGATGCGGCTCAAATTCATATAGACATCCAAAGCGTTCGCGGCGGCTTTGCGGCCGCTGTCGGCGGACGGCAGGGCGGCCCGCAGACGCGCTGTCCGCGCCTGGGTTTGCGAACTGCCGTCGGCTGTTTTGACCCATTCGTCCACGCACACGCGCCCCAGTTCCGCGCCGGAGACCGCCCGGCGCAGCAAATGGGCGTAGCCCTCGGCGGAGTCCATGCCGAGGACGACCTGCGCCGGGGACGCCGCACGGTCTTCCTCCTCGGGCGGCAGGAGGCAGGCGTTCATTTTCCACAGGAAAAGCAGGCCCAGCCAGATCAGCGCCGCGCCCAGGCCATGCAGGCGATAGCGGCGCAAGAGCATGGCCAGGTTGCGTTCCTGGCCGAGACCCAAATGGCTTTCATGGAAGATCAGACGCGGCCGGGCGCCCGCCAGACGCGCCAGCAATGCCGGATGAGACTGTCGCAGCAGAGTTTCATTGACAAAGGGCGCGCTGTCCGCGGCCAGCGCCAGCGAACCGCGGCCCCAGTTTCGCTCGATCAGCGCCGGCCGCCCGTCATAGGCATACAGGACGCGCCAGTCGTCGGATCGCGGTTCCAGGCGCCACAAAGGGTTCCAGGGAAGCGGGTGGAAGGCCGCGTCGGCCGGCAAGGTCGCGATTTCCCCGATGGAATCTGACGGGCCGGGCGCGGCGCGGCCCGCGTGCAGCCGCACGTCCCAGGCGAGGAGCGCCAGCGAGTTCGTCTCTTGCCAGGGCCGTACGGTCGCGTCGAGGCCCACAATGACGCGCGCGCCCCGCGCCGCGAGACCGGCCAGAGTCTCCGCCGTACGCGGAAAATGGCGGTCGGGCGCCAGCCCGAGCAGGAAAACGACGGTCGATTCATCGGCCTGCAATTCGCTCGGCGTGCCGTAATGACGAGAAACCCGTCGTCCCGGAAGGTCCGCCAAACTGTCGTAGAGCAGGCGCGCGCCCAGCGGTTCCGCGCTGTGCGACGAATAGTGCGGATAGCGGGCGCCGTCCGCGTAAAGCAGTTGAAAAAGACGGTGCAAGCCGAAAACCACGATCAGCGCCGGCACGCAAACGAGAAGCGCGACGCGCCAGCTAGAACGCCGGTTCATGGTTTCCTCCCAGGTCGCAGACTCGTTCTTTGGCCTGTTGCAGCGTGGCCGGGCAGACCGGGTGCCGCCCGTACCATCCTCGCTCGTACAGGGCCACGATCTCGGCAAAAAGCGGCGCCAGGGCGGGTTGGCGCCGACTTCTGCGCTGCAGCTCGCGCTGGTAGTCCCGATTGGATTTCCAGCGCAGCACCTTGATCAGCTTGCGGGCGTGCAGTCGCGCCAGCAATGCCAGGAACAAGGCCCGCAGCGCGCCGCGCAAATCGCCCGTTTCTTCCAGGCGCTTCGCCAGGCGCAGCCACTCTTCCTCCGGATGCGCGCTGGCCAGAGCCGACTCGTCGCGAACGTCGGGTGTTGCGGACAGCGCGCGGACCGCCGTCTCGGCGGCCGGCGGCTTGCTTTTGCGCCGCCAATATCGCAATAGCAGGAGGCCCGCGCCCAGCGCCGTCAGAATCAACAGCAAGCGGGCGGCCGTTCTCAGGCCGGTCGTCGCCGGGTCGGCGGAACGCCGACGGAAGGGGTTGTGATCGGAAGGAGGGAACAGCCATTTCATAAAGCGAGACCACCCTTTCTGCAAGGGCTGCAAGAAGTGTCGTACCGCATCCGTAAAACGTTTGAACAGGCCGGGCTCAGGCGCGGGCGCCGGGGCGGGGGCGGGCGCCTGCCAGGCATAGCGAGGCCGGGCTCCGTTTTCGCGCAGGGCCGCCGCGAGACTTTCCGCGTCCGCCGTCGCAAACGCCTCGCTCAAGAGACCCTGACAGGGTACGGCTTCGGCTGCGCGGGCCGGCAGCGCTGCCGGCGCCGGCAGCAACAACGCGAACAGCGCCAGTCGCAATGCGGAAAGACGCCGCAAACGCACGCGTAAATCCAGTCCGCTGCGCAGCGATTCGCCGGCCTGACAGCGACAGACGTACAGCGCCTTGCAGAGGGGATCCACGCACAGATAAGTCATACCGAGCACGATGCCGACAAAAGAAAGCTGGAAGATCCCGAGGGGATGGCGCGACATGGGCGTCTCGACCCCCAAGACGGATTTGAGAAGCTGCGGTGCGATTCTCAGCAGCAGGGCGATGTTGAGCGCGACCAGCACGCTGAACAGGGTCAGGACCATCTGCGCCACGATCTGCTGCCGCGGCCAGAGGGCGGCCAGCTTCCCGGCCCGGCGCCCGCTCGAGCGGTCGTCGTCGGAATCGGACATGGCCGCCAGATTTTGATGAAACGCCTGAGCGAAAACGTAGGGCAGCGCCGCCACGCCGCCGATCAGGGTCAACAGCAGCGACCAGGGCGACCAGCGGCATTGCCGACCGATCAGACGCCGCAGCGCGCCGCCGGACAGGCGCAGCGGTTCATCCTGCCAGCGGGCGCGCAGGGCCGCGCAAAACAGCGCCTGCCAGCAGCGCATCCAGAGATACAGCAGGGCCACGCCCAGCGCCAGCGTGTCGCCCCGGTCGTCGCCCGGCGGGTCCAGTCGCATGACGACCAGGAAGTACAAAAGCGCCATGACGAAAGGCGCCGCGCCCATATAGTATAGGGCCCATACGCGAACCGGGGCGGTCCAGAGTAAATGGGAGGCTTCCTCGATCAGATCCAGCGCCCCGGGGCCTTTGTCGACGGCGGTGGACTTCATGTCGTCTCGCTCTCCCTCCGGGCCGGCGCCGCGCGCCGGCCGTTCCCGACTGCGGGCCGCTCGCCACGCCAGACGGCCCGGCGCGCCAGACGGAACGTCAGCCAGGGCGCCGCCGCGCCCCAGAAAAAGAGGCCCACCGGATTGAAGTAGGGAATGCGAATGTCCGAAGCCATGTACAGGTTCCAGAAGACGAGCAGGAGGCTGAGCCAAACGGTTGCCATATTGACCGACGACTGGCCGGAGCGCCAGCGACCCCAGCCCGCGAAGCGGCGTCGGCACAGCGGGAACAGAAGGCTGCCGCCCATCTGGCCGGCCTGGTCCGCCAGGGCGTGCGCGGCATGCGCCGCGGCCATGACCGCCCCGGCGGTCGGACCCAGCCGCCAGGCGCCCACCGCGCCCAGCGCCAAAGAAAACAGCAGGCTGTGACTCCAGCGCCGGTGCCAGGGAATAAAGTGCAGTCGCACGCCCTCCGTGCCGTCCGGCTCGATGCGCAAGGTGGGTCCGTCAAGAAAGTCCACGGGAATCGTCGCGGTATAGTCCAACCGTACGGGGCAGGGCAGCGGCGCATGGCGCGCGGCGGCGGCGGCCGGGCGCGCTTCCGGCCGTCCGCCGGTATCCATCGTCGCACCCAGTTGAGCCGTCACCCGGTTGCGCGTGCCGTCGAACGTCACCCGATAGCTCTGCCAGCGATTGGCGGCCAGCCGTATCGTGTGCAGGCGCAAATCGCAGGGTTGGCCGGTCGCCAGCGCGCGGCGCGCGGCGTGGGCCGCGGCGTCGGCCACCTCCTGCATGTCCGGGAGCAGGGGATCGGGCGCCACCTGTAGGTCGCAACGGTGGAAGTAGCGCGCCCATTTGAAATCCAGCGTGTCGGGCAGCAGACCGCACACGCCGCCCAGTACCATAAGCAGACCGTGCCCGGCGGCCGCCTGGCGGACGGCGGCCGGGAAACAGGAGGCGGCGGCCAGGCCCATGGCGAAATGCGCGACCCCTTTCACGGAACATATCCCAACTGCTTGAGAATCCAGTGATTTTTCGCCCAGTGCTCCTGCACCTTGACACGCAAACGCAGACGCACGCTTTTCTCGTAGATGGTGGCCAGTTCGGCTTCGGACTGGCGTTGCACCTTGCGGATCAGGCGGCCCTTGTTGCCGATGACAATGCCCTTTTGGCTATGGCGATTGACCAGCACGGCCGCTTCGATCTCCCACGGTTCGACCGTGTCGTCGAGTTTTTCCACCTGCACGGCCAGGGCATGCGGGATTTCGTCGTGCACCAGCACCATCAGTTTTTCGCGAATCACGTCGGCCACGCTCAGTTTGCGGGGAAAATCGGTGAGCAGGTCTTCCGGAAAGAGCGGCGGCCCTTCCGGCAT
>CAZYAW010000166.1:0-5538 GCA_964646045.1 uncultured Victivallales bacterium
CCACCCCGCTCCCGCCCCACCCATGCGGCGCGGCCCTGGCGCCTATGGCCCGCAAGTTGCTAACTTTCCGGCGGAGCCTCTGGCAAAAACACCGATGGACGCCGTGCAGGCCGTCTCGCCGGTTGCCAAAGCGATCGACTGTCTACGATTTGAAATCTGAAATTCGGGATGCGGGCGCAGCCCGCCTCGGGCAAAGGGCGGCTTATGATTATTGAACGTCAAGTCGAGCGGTACACGATTCGGGCGGATGCGTCCTTGCAGGCGGCGTTGCAGGCGATCGACAGCAACGCGGAAGGGTTCATTCTTTGCACGGACGAGAACGGTTTGCTGGAAGGCATTCTGACGGACGGCGACGCCCGACGCTGGCTGATTCGGCAGGGTCAAGTGGATTTAACGGGGCCCGTTGCGCCGGCGTTGCGGCGCGATTTCGCCTATGCGCACTTGGGCGACAGCCGCGAGCGCATGGGCAGTCTGCTCGTGTCGCCCGTCAAATTTCTGCCTCTGCTGGACGAACGGCGCCGGCTGGCGGGGTTGGCGCGACGGCGGGCGGGCAACGGCAAGATTCGGATCGGCGGGCGCAAGATCGGGCCGGACGCGCCGGTATTCGTGATGGCGGAGATCGGCATCAACCACAACGGGTGCGAAGCGCGGGCGCGCAGGCTGATCGACGCGGCGGCGCGGGCGGGCGCGGATTCGGCGAAGTTTCAGATGCGGCACATGGACGCCTTGTACCGCCAAACGGCGTCCGATGCGGGCGACGAGGATCTCGGGGTGCAATATCAACTGGGCCTGCTGCAGCGCTTCCGGCTGGACGACGAAACGATGCGCCGTCTGTTCGATTACACGCGCGAACGCGGTCTGATCCCGATCTGTACACCCTGGGAGGAAAAGAGTCTGGCGGCGCTGGAGGCCTGGGACATGCCGGCCTACAAGGTGGCCTCGGCCGATTTGACGAATCATCCGCTGCTGCTGGCGCTGGCGCGCACCTACAAGCCGCTCATCGTCTCGACGGGCATGTCGGACGAGGACGAGATTCGTCAGTCGGTGGCGCTGCTGAAGAATCAGGGGGCGGCCTATGTGCTGTTGCACTGCAACTCGACCTATCCGGCGCCGTTCAAAGACGTGAATTTACGCTATCTGGCGCGCTTGCGCGAGATCGGCGAATGTCCTACGGGCTATTCCGGGCACGAGCGCGGCATTCATGTGGCGGTGGCCGCCGTTGCGCAGGGCGCCTGCATGGTCGAAAAGCACCTGACCGAGAACCGGGAACTCGAGGGCAGCGATCACAAGGTGAGCCTTTTGCCGGACGAATTCGCGGCCATGGTGGAAGGCATTCGTCAGGCCGAGGAGGCGCTCGGATCGGGCGGACAGCGGTTCATGAGTCAGGGCGAAATGACCAATCGCGTATCGCTGGCCAAGAGTCTGGTGGCCGTTTGCGCGCTGCAGGCGGGCGAACCGATCGAGGAACGCATGGTCGCCGTCCGCAGTCCCGGTCGCGGCTTGCAGCCGAACCGGCGCGCGGCGCTGATCGGGCGGCGGGCGGCGCGCGATATGCAGCCGGGCGATTTCTTTTTTCCCAGCGATTTGGACGGACCGGCGGCGGCGCCGCGCGCCTATCGGTTTTCGCGGCCCTGGGGGCTGACCGTGCGCTGGCATGATTTTCGAACGATGGCGCCGCTTTCAAACCCGGACTTTCTCGAATTTCATCTCAGCTTCAAGGATATGGAAGAGGACTATCTGTCCTTTTTCGACGCGGACTACGATTTGGATCTGAAGGTTCACAGTCCGGACACGTTCGCGAACGATCATCTGCTCGATTTATCCAATCCGGATCCGGCGCATCGGCGGGTGTCGGTACGGCACCTGCAGCGGGTGATCGACCTGACGCGTCGGATTATGCCCCGTTTTCGGCGCGCGGTGCGGCCGACGATCATTGCCAGCCTGGGCGGATTCACAGTGGACGCGCCGTTGTCGCCGGATCAGGTTGCCGAACGGTACGCGCTGATGGCGGACAGTTTGGCGGCGCTGGACCGGGACGGCGTGGAGATCGTGGGTCAGACCCTGCCGCCGTTCCCGTGGTATTTCGGAGGTCAGCTTCATCTGAATCTGTTCGTACACGCCGAAGACACCGCCCGTTTCTGCGCCGACCAGAACCTGCGGCTCTGTCTCGACATCTGCCATACCTGCCTGGCCGCGACGCATTTCGGCTATACGCTGAAGGATATGGTCGCTCGGCTGGCGCCCTATACGGCGCACCTGCATTTGGCCGACGCGCGCGGGGTGGACGGGGAAGGGCTGCAGATCGGGGAGGGGGTCATCGATTTTCGCGCCCTGGCCGCCCAATGCCGCGCACTCTGCCCCGAGGCCTCTTTCATCCCGGAAATCTGGCAGGGCCACAAGAACAGCGGCGAAGGGTTCTGGCTGGCCCTCGAACGGCTGGAAGCCCTGGGGTTTTAGCGCCTGTTCGCGGTTTAGAAAGATCAGGGATTACGATGTTTTTTCGTCTCTCGCGGACCTTTCGACTAAAAGCTTGCTCTATACGTCGGGTTTGGTAGGGTTTTCGCTTATGCCTCATTGCCAAATCCAGTTCAAGGAGCGGCAGCGCCGCGAGCCTGACGATTTTCAGGCGTGTTTTCAAAAGCTGGTCGCGCATTTTCCGACAATCGTTTTTTCGCGGCAAGGCCAGGTGAGGCATCTCAATGCGGCCGCCGAAAGCATTTTGGGCGCGCCGCTCGACGCATTGCGCGACAGAACGCTGCTCGGGGCGGGTTTCAAGGTCGTGGACGAAAACGGCGCGCCTCTTCCGGTCCGCGCGCAACCCTGGCGACGCGCCTGCCATGACAACGCGCGCGTCCCCGAGGAAATCGTCGGGCTGCTGCGGCCGGACGGTGAACAGCGCTGGCTGCAATGCGTCAGCATGCCTTTTCAGGAAAACGCGCGCGGCGCGGCCCGCGCGGCCGTTGCGCTTCTCACGGATTTGACCCGCTACGCCCGCATGCGCCATCAGTCGATGCAAGCGCAGAAGATGGAAGCCATCGGCGCCTTGACCGGCGGCATTGCGCACGACTTCAACAACATTCTTGCGTCTATCGGCGCCGCCGTGCAACTGCCTTTGCTCGATCTCGATCTGCCCGGCCCGTTTCGCGAGGCGTTGCGGGACATTGAAAGCGAGGTCGTCCGCGGAGCGGAACTGACCAAACAGTTGCTCCTGTTCAGCAAGCCGGCGGACATGAAAAGAAAGACTTCGGATCTGAAGGAGCGTATGCGCGGCCTGCGGCATTTGCTGCGGCGTACTCTTCCGAAAAGCATTCGTATCGAAACGCATCTGGCGCCGGAAGACCTGCGCGTGCTGATCGATCCGACTCAGTTGGAGCAGGTGGTTCTCAATCTGTGCATCAACGCCCGCGACGCGATGCCCGGCGGCGGGGAACTGATTCTGCGCACCCGCATGGTCCCCGCCGCCGAGCTGGCGATGCCGGGAAACGGGCGCCACAAGACCTATGCGCGCATCGACATTGCGGATACCGGCACGGGGATCCCGCCGGAGGCGCTGTCGCGGATATTCGATCCTTTCTTTACCAGCAAGGAACATGCGGGCGGGACCGGGCTGGGACTGTCGATTGTGCACCGGATTGTGCGCCAGTGCGGCGGCAGCATTCAGGTGGACAGCGCGCCGGGCCAGGGCACGACCATGAGCGTGCATTTGCCGGCCCGCAAAACCCGCGCGATCGCTCGGCCCCGCGCGCAATCGCAGCCCGAACTCATGGCCGGATACGAGACCGTGCTTCTGGCGGACGACGAGCTCATTACGCTGAAGTCGACCGCGCGCTTTCTGGAACGATACGGATACCGCACTTTGACCGCCCGCAACGGACACGAGGCGCTCGATCTGTTCCGCCGCCGGCAGGAACCGCTGCATATCGCCCTGATCGATTGCGAAATGCCGGGCATGACCGGACCCGACTGTCTGGCCGCCATGTTGCGCGACAAGCCGACCTTGAAAGCCATTCTGCTCAGCGGTCATCCGCAGACGGAATGGGACTCGGCCAAAACCGGCGCCAAGGCGTTCGTCCAGAAACCGTTCGACTTTCACCGTCTGCTGAGCGTCGTTCGCCGGGTTCTGGACGAAAGCGAGAAGGTTGAAGCAAGCAATGAATGGGGTTCGAAACGACCCCATGAATCTCGTGGACCTTGATGACCGTTCGTCCGAACTCTACATCCAGTTCAGAAGCGTGGGCTGGTTCATAATGCGGGCGGTCACCTGAAGCGCGGATTCGTAGGCCATCTGCGACTGGGACAGTTGCGTAATGGCCTCCGCGATGTCGACGGATTCCTCCTGTTCCAGCGCTTTTTGCACATTGGCCTGATGCTGGTTGAGCATTTCGACGCTCAACTGAATTCTTTGCCGTCGGGCGCCGTTGAGGCTCAACTGGTTGACGGTATGGTCGATGGCTGCGGTCAAATCCTCGAGAGCCGTTGTTTCGCTGGTTGTTTCGCCGGCCATAAGCCGGTCGCGCATTTGGACGAGATGATCGAACAGGTCCCGCCCCGCGATTTGGAAGACGGC
This sequence comes from uncultured Victivallales bacterium, assembly GCA_964646045.1. Lineage (GTDB taxonomy): Bacteria > Verrucomicrobiota > Kiritimatiellia > UBA8416 > SLMC01 > CAZYAW01. The sequence goes on from CAZYAW010000166.1 coordinate 4,568, forward strand.
GTTGGAGCCGGCCGCATCGGCTCCGGGCACATTGGCCTCGATGTACACCTCGCGACTGACTTCCACGAAGCGGGTGTCGGTGTTGCCCTGGTAATGCACCGCCGTGATCAGCCCGTCCGCGTCGGTATCCACCTCGAAGGGCTTCGTTAGCGTTTCGGTTCCGCCGAAGAGGAAGCGGCCGCCGACGCTGGTATTGGCCACGGCGAGCAAGGCGCCCAGGATTTCATCCGCCTCCTTGCCCATGGCCTGCCGGGTGGACGGATTGTGCGTCCCGTCGCCGCCGGCGATGGCCAGTTCGGACGCGCGTTGGAAGAGCGAGAGCATTTGTTGCAGGGCATTGTCCACGACCAGCAAGTCGCGGTCCACCCGTTCCGCGTTTTTGGCATACTGATCCATGCCGCCCAAATCCTTGCGCAGACGCTGAATAACCTCGTAGGCGCCGGGTCCGTCGGAGGGGCGACTGATTTTGCGGCCGCTGGCGATTTGTTCCTGCAGCCTGTACAGGGAAACCCGGTTCGCGGAAATGTTGGTACGCAGCATGCGATAGCTCATTTCATCGCTGATTCTCATGGCATGGCCTCCTCGGACCCTTGCGGATCGTTCTGCTCGCACAAGCGGGCATTTTCCCCGCAGTTCACCGGACCGTTCCTGACGGGGGCGGTTTTCCTCGCAACGGAATACCGCATAGCAGGAGCCATGCCGTAGAGCGGCGGATCGGCGTAACCCCGACCGGCGGACGGACCCATCGGCCTGCCGACTGGCGGGCGTTCGTTCTGCGGCACGGGCCTTGCTAAGAGACTCCCGTGACAGACCGGCGTCGAGTTCCAATGCAACCGGAAGGATTTCATCATGGTCAAGAATCTCAGAATCGCCGTACAATGCTGTGAATGTCGTCGGATCAAGAGCGGAGACCAATGGCGGTACGGGGAAGGGGACGACGATGTCGTTTATTCGCACGGCTACTGTCCGAC
>CAZYAW010000167.1:0-3017 GCA_964646045.1 uncultured Victivallales bacterium
AAAAACATCCCGTTGCCTGCCCGGCGCCGCCGATCGGCTCTACCGTACTCTCTTGCAAGGCAAACCATGATTGACTATCGACACCACCTCAATCGGCACGGCGCACAGGGTCCCCTCGTCGCCCTGCCGATTCTTCTGGACGGCATCCGGGCGGACAGCCTGCTGGACGTCGGCTGCGGCACCGGCACCTGGCTGCGAGCGGCCCTGGACATGGGCGTCGAACGGGTTCGGGGAATCGACGGCGTCGCACTGCCGGCGTCCGACCTGCATGTCGATCCCGCATTAATCCACGTGCGCGATCTTTCGCAAGATTGGAAAGCGGAGCAGCGTTACGACGTGGCTCTGTGCCTGGAAGTGGCCGAACATCTGGACGAAAGCGCCGCGCAACCTCTGATTCGCAAACTGACCGAACATAGCGACCGGGTCGTCTTCTCGGCCGCCCCGCCCTGGCAGGGCGGACAGCACCACGTCAACCGCCAGTGGCCCCCCTACTGGCAAGACCTGTTCAATCGGCATGGATTCGCCTGTTACGACCGTCTGCGCTGGAAGATATGGGAACGCCGCGAAATCGAGCCCTGGTATCGGCAGAACGTGTTTCTGGCCGAAAAGAACGAAAAAGAAGCCGGATCGGAACCTCGCATTCCCTCCGTCGTCCACCCGGATATCATGCGATCCGCCTGCGAGTATTGGCGACGCAGTCGCCAGAGTCTGCCCGAAGTTCTGGCCGAACGCCTCAATCGCGCCGTACGGCGCATTCTGGGGAGACAACCGCATGAATAGCCGCCATTCGCCTGCGCCGCCTGTATCGGTCGTCGTGCCCTGCCACAATCCGCGCCGCGACTATCTGGAACGCGTTCTAACGGCGCTGCGCCGCCAAACCTTGCCGGCGGATCAGTGGGAACTGCTGGTCGTGGACAATGCCTCCGACGAACAGCTATCCGCCTGGGCGGATCTGGCCTGGCATGCGCGCGGGAGGATCGTACGAGAAGAAACGCTGGGACTCACGGCGGCACGACTGCGCGGGTTCGCCGAAACCGCCGGCCAACTGATTGTCATGGTCGACGACGACAACGAGCTACGCGCGGACTATCTGGAGCAGGCGGCCCTGCTCGCTCGCGAAAAGCCGTTTCTGGGTGTCTTCGGGGGATTAATCGTTCCTGAATTCGAGTGCGAGCCCGCCCCGTGGACCCGACCCTACTTGGGAATGCTGGGCGTACGCGATGTGCCCTGCTCGGTTTGGAGCAACGACATCAATCACTGGCCCTCGACGCCTATCGGCGCGGGCCTGTGCGTGTGTCGCGATGTCGCCGTCCAATACGAACGGTTGCTGGAGGGCGCCCCGCTACGCAAATCGCTGGGTCGCCAGGGATCCAGCCTGGTATCCGGCGAAGACATGGACATAGCCTTCACCGCCGTGGCGATGGGATACGGTATGGGCGTTTTCCAGGAACTCAAGCTAACCCACCTGATTCCCGAGGGCCGACTGACCGACGCGTACCTGTTTCGACTTTCGGAAGCGATCGGATATTCGGCGGCCATTCTCGACGCGCTCTGGGGACGATCGGGACATACCGAACAGGGATTCCCGTCAACGGGCGCCCTGGCCCGGCACGCCGTCGCGCTGTGCGTGAAACGCTGGAAGCAGCGGCGCTATATGACCGCACGGCGCCGGGGCGTGGCGCGCGGCAAACGCCGACTGGCCGAACTGGCTCGCGACGGCATGCGCATCGCACAGGACCGAGGACCGCTGTCGGACACGGAACCTCGGGACGGGTCCCCTCCATGAGCACGCCGCTGGTTTCCATTGCTGTTCCTTTCTACAATAACGCCGACACCATCCAACGGGCTCTGCAAAGCCTTTTGCGACAGACCGTTAAAAACTGGGAAGTTCTCGCCATAGACGACGGTTCCGACGACGACGGGTTCCGGCGCGCGCAAAGCGTTCCCGATCCGCGCATCCGTTTGCTGCGCAACGAACGCAACCGCGGGGTGGCCGCCACCCGCAACCGAGCGCTGGATCTGGCGCGCGGAGATTATATCGCCTTTCTGGACGCCGACGACACCTGTCCTCCCCGACGCCTGGAATGGACGCTGGACGCCATGCGCCGTCATCCGGAGGTTGGCATTTGCGGAGGCTGGATGCGCGTCTATCGTCAAGGGCGATGGCCGTATATTCTGCGTCCGCCTTGCCGGCCGGCTTCCGTACACGCCATGCGCCTTTTCGGCGCCCCTTTCTGCTATGCTTCCATCCTGTTGCGTCGGGCGCCGTTGCTGCGTCACGGCATTCGCTACCGCGAGGAATTTCGCACCGGAGAGGATCACGACTTATGTTCGCGTCTGCTGCAACACGTGCAGGGCCTGAACGTCCCCCGCGCTCTTTACGATTACCGATGGAACCCGAACGGACTGACCGCCAATGCGGGAGTCAAATCCGCGCGGCAACGCGCCGCCCAATGTCGGCCGCATCTTGAGAATTTGCTGACGACGGCGCCTTCGCCAGAGGAACTGCTTTTTCACGCGCAAATCGGCAACGGAGCGGGAGCGGCGAATGCGAAAGATCTCGTACGCAGACGCGATTGGCTGCAAACTCTGCTGGAGAACAATCGGAAGCGGGCCCTGTTCGATGAAAGCGGACTGGCGGAATGCGCCGCCCTGGTCTGGTTCCGCGTCTGCCGCAACTCGTCCCATCTGGGCCTGTCGGCATGGCGCCTATGGCGAACGGCGCCGTTTGTCGGCTCCTCCCGAATTTATCTCGACGAATGGCTCGGGGTTATCGGTTCCCTGATCAAGAGCAAGGTCGCGCAAGGAGAGGCGCGACCGCAGGGAGAATTGCCGTCATGAACATCCTGCTTTACGGCTCCGCCTTTCCGCCCGTTCCCTACGGGGTCAGCCGCTATTTCGGCAACCTGGGGCAAGCCCTGATCCGACGCGGCCACGCCGTTGCCGCCGTAACGGCTCCCATGCCGGACCGGGCCGGGGGCGAGGACTGGGGAGGGAGTCAAAAGCTCCCGATTCCC
>CAZYAW010000168.1:0-4505 GCA_964646045.1 uncultured Victivallales bacterium
CCTGAAATATGCGAGGGTTTCGTCGCGAGAGTGCGTAAACGTCTGCGGATGGAGCGCTGGAGGCGGGGGGGCGATTCTCGCATATTGAAGTATGAGGGAAATGCGCGCCCCGCCTCCAGTGCCGCAGGCGTTGGCGTTGGCGTGCTCGCAGCAGAAAAACTCGCTTATTTCAGGGCTGGGCGCCCAGCGCTTCGACTATGCCGCTTTCCAGCTTGCATGCGGTGAGGCCGTATCGTTCGTAAAGCGTTTGGGGGTCGCCCTGCGGGATGAATTCGTCCGGCCAGCCGTAGCGCAGGATCGTGCCGCGGTAGTCCGCTCGTAGCAGCGCTTCCTGGCCTTCGCTGCCGAACCCGCCGCGTACGATGCCGTTTTCCACGAAAACCACGGCTCGCGCCTTTTGCGCTTGTTCTCTCAGCAATGTTTCGTCCAAGGGCCGTACGAAGCGCGCATCCGTTACGCCGGTCGCCATCCCGCGCACATGCAGTCGTTGCGCGGTTTCCAGGGCCAGGGGCAGCATGTCGCCGAGCGCCCAGATTTGGATCGGGGCGGTTTCCGCGGCGTTGGCCTCTGGCGGTTGCCGTACGGCGCGCGCCCGGCCTATCTCCAGTTCCCGAATGGCATCCGGCACGGCGACGCCCGGGCCGCAACCGCGCGGGTAGCGGATGACCACCGGTCGTCCGCAGCGGACGGCCGCGGCCAGCATGCGGGCCAATTCGGCTTCGTCGGACGGCTGCATGATGATCAGATCCGGGATGCAGCGCAGTAGCGCGATGTCGAACACGCCGTGATGCGTAGGACCGTCGTCGCCCACAATGCCGGCGCGGTCCAGGCAGAAGACCACCGGGAGCTTTTGCAGGCACACATCGTGAATCAAGCAGTCCACCGCGCGCTGCATAAAGGTCGAGTACACCGCGAAAACGGGGATCAGGCCGCGCGTGGCCAGGCCCGCCGCAAAGACGGTGGCGTGTTCCTCGGCAATACCCACATCGAAAAAACGCGCGGGAAAGCGCCGGGCAAATCCGGCCAGGCCCGTACCCGCCTTCATGGCCGCCGTGACCGCGACGATGCGTTCGTCTGCGGCCGCCAGTTTCTCCAGCGTGTTGCCGAACACTTGCGAGTAGGACGGACTCGTCGGCTTGGCCACGGCTTGACCCGTTTGCAAATCAAACGCCGCTGTGCCGTGCCATTTTTCAGGCTCCTTCTCCGCCGGAGCGTAGCCCTTGCCTTTTTGCGTGGCAATATGCAGGAGAATCGGGCGTCGGGCGCGCTTGGCCACTGCCATGGCGTCAATCAGGGCGCTCAGGTTGTGGCCGTCAATGGGCCCCACGTAGCGCAATCCCATTTCCTCGAACAGGGCGTTGCGCAGGAAAAGGCTTTTGGTGGCCTCTTCGACCTTGTAATAGGTCGAGCGCAGCCAGCCCAGGCCCATCTTGTCGGCCACGCTTTCCACCGAACCTTTCCAGCGATTGTAGCGGGGGTTGGCCAGCAGTTCGCCCAGATGCCGCGATATGGCGCCGACGTTTTCGGAGATGGACATTTCGTTGTCGTTCAGCGCCACGATCAGACGATTGGTAGTGCCGCGAATGTGGTTCAGGGCCGTCAGCGAGAGGCCGCAACCCGCCGCGCCGTCTCCCACAATGGCGACCACATGCTCGTCGCCGCCGCGCAAATCCCGCGCGGCGGCCATCCCCAGAGCGGCCGAAAGGGCGGTCCCCGCATGACCGGCGCCAAAGGCGTCGCATTCGCTTTCGTCGCGCCGCAAAAATCCGGACAGCCCTTCGTACTGACGCAACGTGGAAAAGCGGTCGCGCCGTCCGGTGAGGATCTTAAAGGCGTAGGTCTGGTGTCCGACATCCCAAACCAGGCGGTCGCGGGCCGGGTCGAAGGAGTGGAGCAGCGCCAGTGTCATCTCGACAACGCCCAGGTTGGCCGCCAGATGGCCGCCAGTGCGGCTTACGGTTTCGATGATCAGCTTCCGAATGTCGTCGGCGCGTTCCTGCAGGGATTCGATGCTGGCTTCCCGAATGTCCCTTGCGATTTCCGTGTCGTTTTCCACTGGCGATTCCCTCGCGCGCTACATGAAGACCGATGCCTCTTCGCGCATCTCGAAAACGACGTCGGACGAGCCCTCGCCCGTGCGGTTGCCTTGCGCGATCGCGTCCACGACCGGTCCGATCTCCGTCGCCATTTTCTCGACGTACAGCTTCACCAGTCCGACCGCCGTTTCGGCGCCGAACACCACCAGCACAATGAAATCGCCGCTCAAACACTGCATATACAGGCCGCGCTGCGCCCCCTGATGAAACATGGCTCGGAATTCGCGTTCCTGGAGCAGTCCGGCCAGTTCGCGGGTCGCGTTGTAGGAACCCGCCGCCAGCGCCGCGATGGTGCGCGAGGCCGTGTCCGCGGTGTCTTCCAGTCCACGAAAGGCGATCAAGTTGCCGCCTGTATCGCTCAGCCAAACGGATTCGGCTTCCGCCAGAGCCAGTAGATCGGAGATCGCTCCGTCCAGAGCCAGACTTTGATCTTCCGTGATGGAGTAGGTTCTTTCCATGTCAAGAGTTCTCCGTCGCATCCGCCGACGCTACCGCCAGATTTTTTTCGTCGGGGATTTCGGATCCGCCCATATTATGTTCGCGCACGAACTGGGCCATAACCATCTTGCAGATCATGTTCAGCGTTTCATGCACGCCAAAGCCCTGGCTGGCGGAGGACTCGAAGAACAGCATCTTTTCCTCCTGCTGATTCAACATGAAATCCATGAACTCGACCGGCGCAATGCCGGGCAGGTCGCGCTTGTTGAACTGCAGCAGGCAGGGAATGTCGCCCAGCCTGCGCCGATGGCCCTTGAGATTTTCCTGCAGGTTTTCCAGGCTTTCCGCATTATGTTCCATCTCGTCCCACTGCGAGTCGGCCACGAAGACGATGCCGTCCGCCGCCGTCAGAACCAGCTTGCGGGTCTCGTTGTAAATGGACTGACCCGGTACCGTGTACAACTGGAAGCGGCTGACAAAACCCTTGATGGCGTTCGATTTGAGCGGCAGAAAGTCGAAATAGAGCGTACGGTCCTGGCGGGTCGAAAGCATGGTCATGGCCCCGCGCGCGTCGTCGGGCATCACCTCGTGCAACGCCTCGAGATTGGTGGTCTTGCCGCATAGCGGCGGACCGTAGTACACAATCTTGAAGTTGATTTCGCGCTTGGCAAAGTTGACAAAGGACATGGTCGCTCGTTTCGTTTCGCAGGCTACACTTTTTCGGGCTTGTGCGATTTCAGGGAACGGTCCAGCGCTTCCAGAATGCGTACCGTTTGCAGAATATCGCCGTGCGGACGAGGTTCGAGCCCGGTGCGGAACATTTTCGTGAAGATTTTGATGCCGGCAAGGTAGGGGTCGGCATCGCCTCCCATCGTCTGCTGGCATACGCCTTTTTCGCCGACCACCGACATCGAGAACGGCGGATAGAACTGCTTGAAGAAGTTCAGCGTCACGGTCGCGCCGTTGGCATACAGCAGTTGCCCGGTGGAGCATTGCCGATTTTCGTTCGTAAGAACGGTCTTGACATCGTATCCGAACAGGTCGCCGGCCATTTCGAGTTGATGAATGCCGTAGAAGAACACGCCGCCGTAGGGGCCGCGCACGTCGCCCGAGCCGTAGGTGGCGCCACCGGCCAGTGCGCCCAGTTTCCCGGCTTTGTTCTTGAATTTGCGGAAGGATCCGAGGGTCGGAATCGTGCTGAAACTGGTCACCGGCGTTTTGGTCTTGCGCGCTTTTTCGAGAAAGCGCTCGCCTTCCTCGCTGCGATAGCAGAAGGGTTTGTCGATAAAAAGGGGAATGCCCTTGCCCAGAAACGGGCTGGCCGCCTTGAGATGGTGACGGGCGTGTCGATGACACACGATCAGCGCGTCAATCTTGCCCTGCATTTCGGACGGTTTCGCGACGATATTGGGGATGGCGCCCTTTTCGGCGGATGCCTTGGCGAATTCGTCGGTCTCGCCCCAGATATAGTCCACGGTAAAGCCGGGAACGCTCTTCTTGACGTTCAGGGTAGCCGCGATCGCCGCACTGTGAGAATTCTCCGCTCCGATGATGCCGATTTTCATTGTGCCGTCTCCTCGATTTTCCCATGGGCTCCCGCAAAACATGCCGATCAAAAGCGGCACGGGCGCCGTGCCTGCGTCGCAGCGCGGCAGGCGCCGCCTCGGCGGGACGCCCAGCGCACTCAATATCGGGCAACCTATAGGACTCCCGTCGGCGGGTCAATATTAAACGGCAATTCTCGTTGCGGCACAAAAAAACTTGCTAAAAGTCGCGTGAAGATGCATTGATTGACACGTCCGCCTCCGATCTCGCGCGCACGGTTGTGGCCGTCATCGAGGGCGGCATCATGATGGCGCGGCTGACAAAAAACGGGGAGACCATGAAGTAATGTCTGGATACGCTGAAAAATAACTGATTGAAGACGTTTCGAAATGCCTGAGTAGTTGCCAAGCGGCATAAACAAAAAAA
>CAZYAW010000169.1:0-6782 GCA_964646045.1 uncultured Victivallales bacterium
TCCCGCCCATGAAATATTTCGAGATAACACGGGCAAGATGCCCGTGCCACAATTTGAAAGTGTGCCAAAGCATTTTCCTGCGAGGTCAGGAAGTCTGAACTTATGAACCACGAATGAATCCGTCTTCGTCTGGCAACGGCCGGACTACGCCGGGACAAGCGCGAATGCCTTCGGATAAAGATGCGACGATCATGCGTCGCATCTCGTAACGGAGCCCTCTACGCCCGCATCCCGCCTTCAGGCGTGATTGCGCAACTTGAGTTCCAGAGGATGGGGCCGCAGGTAGCACTGATCGAGCAAGTAGGCGACGGCATACTTCTCCGCGTAGTGGGAGAGCATGGTCACCGGCACGATGAGGGGGATCAGTCCGGCGCCGAAGGCCCGGATCAGTCCTTGCATCTCCTCTTTTTCACGCGCGTCAAGATTTTTCTTGAAGTAGCCCGCGATATGCTGCAGCACATTCACATGACGGCGCGGGGTGGCCGGAGTCGTCAAGGCGCGCAACAGATCCGCCTCGTAGATTTCACAGACCGCTTGAGCCTGTCGGGATTCGGCATTGGCCAGCAACGTGCCGAGGGCGCGCGCCCTGCTCTCGTTATGCGCCATGATCAGCAACTTGTTGCGAGCGTGAAATTCCATAACACGACCGAGTCGCCGTCGGCCCGTTTCGCTCGGAGCGCAGGCCGCCCGGTAACGTTGCAGCGTAAAGACCCGCTCTATGAAATTCTCGCGCAAATCCGGATCGGACAGGCGCCCTTCGTCCTCGACCGGCAATAACGGGTAGCGCTCCATGAACTTGCGCGCAAAAAGACCCGCGCCTTTACCGATCACGCCGCCCTTAGCGTTGAAGACCTTGACCCGTTCCATGCCGCTGCTGGGCGACTTGGCCTTGAAGATGAAACCGTGCAATCCCTCGCGCTCCAACTCATCGACACGGCGCTCGGCCCAAGCCAACATGCGGTCGGTCAGATCCAGATCGCTGCGCGTAGTGACCAACCGCGGCGCCGCCGGATCGCCCACCAGCCGCATGGACTCGCGCGGAACGCCCAGTCCGCATTCCGCCTCCGGACAGACCGGCACGAATTCCACGTAGCGTCCCAGAGTGTCGCGAATGTAGCGGTCCAGCTTGTGCTGGCCGTCGTAGCGCACATTTTCGCCCAACAGGCAGGCACTGACGCCCAGGCGCACTTTGCCGACCGCGTTCGTCATGGGGGACCTACTTCCAGTAGTAGCGCAGGGCGATGCCGCCGTAGATTCCGTCGGCATACGACTCGCCGGACTGCACCGTCTCGGTCTCCGAGGCGCCCGCATGAAAGACGAAGGCGAAACGCTCGTCCATCATGAAATCGCACCCGACCTCCAGCGTCGTCACAACCGCCGTATAGGAGCGCTCGCGCGCGGAGAGAAACCCTTTGGAAAGATTGACGTCCTGAACGGATATGCGGCCCGCGACCCAGGGCGAAATGGCCCGCGACGCCGGCAGGAAACGTTGCTTCAGTCCGGCCGTTCCGGCGGCCACCTTGAACGCCCTTGAGTCGTCCGTGCGATAGGAACCGGTCAGAGACAGCGCCGTAACCGGTAACAAATAGTGGCGAATCCCCATCGTCAGGAGTCCGGTATAAACGCGGTCGCCCGTATCGGGCTTGAAGCGCCCGCCGCTGACGCCGGCCAGCAACGCCCATTTTTCGCTCTCCGCCGCCAGCAGATTTTCCACGTCCAGGCGCACTCCCGCATAGTCCAGATCGCGGTAGTTGGCCATCTCAAAGCCCGCCGTCTCGACGGAACGCGCCTCCCGGTCGATGGCCCACGCCCCCCCGGCCGCCAGACAGAAAAGAACCCCAGCCACAGATCCCGTCATTCTCATGTGCGCCTCCTTTTCGGTTGTGCGCCTGCGGACCACACCGCAAACGATGCCTGTATCCAATTTGTACGAGACATTAGACCTGCGCCAGCAAAGTTGTCAACATATTTTCAGCATCATTTCTTCTTGCCTTTCTTCAGCTTGCGTTTCTCCTTCAGAGTAAGAAGAGGCTTCTTCTGCTGTTCTTTGCGGCTGTCGTTCTTCCCATGATCGGCCATCGCTGTGTCTCCTTTGCGTTCGGTCGTCCCACCGTTGATCCGCCACCCCTGTTTCGTAGAGCCTCGCCTGTCGAGACATCGGCCCACTACTGCAACTGCCGGACATATTGATCGTTTTCGTAAAGAAGTCAATCGGAATGTGATCCGTTCCCAAGTGAACTCCGTAGTGGTCGAACACGGACCCGCCGAGGCAACAACAGAGCCAGCAGAACGGCGATCATGGCGAACGGATGACGGTTCAGCGCCAGCAAGAGCAGCGCGGCCGCCAGCAGACTCAACCAGACGACCGCCTGCGCCGTCCCGTCCGGCTCTTCCCGCCCGACCTGTCGCCATTGCCGCAAACGTTTGGCGGCGCCCGCAACACATACCGTGCCCAGTCCGAAATAGAACAGCAACCCCAGCCACACGGCGGGCGCGCGGCGGCCGCCCTCCCGCATTTGCGCCGCAGAATGCGGGGTTCTGGTAAGAAAGTAGAGGATCGCGGCTTCCCCCAGATGCGGAGCGTGCGGCGTGATCGAAAGAATGCGGGGGCCGAGCAGGCGTCCGTCGGGCAGCGGCCAGAGAGCGACCGCCAGTTGCTCGCCCAGCGTACGGGCCAGGTCGAGGCGACCGTTGACGCGGGCGGCGGCATAGCCGAAGGCGTTGGCCGCCGGACTGTAGCCGCCGAGAATGGGACCGGCATCGACGTCGTACAGCCAGTTTTTTTGCGGCATGTCATGCGGATATTCCCGGTATCCCGCGAAAAAACCCTCCTGCCAATAACTTTTCTCGTAAAGATCCTGCCAGTGCACGGCGCTGTCCGGGTACAATGCGCCGGCGAAGACCCCCGCCCAGGAATTGACTATGCCGCGCGAAGGTTCTTCGAGGCGACCGGAACGGGCATCGACCATATAGGGAATCAACCCGGTTTCGTCGAGATGGTCGCCTTGAAAAGCGCGTTGACTGCGGGCCAGCCAGGGTTCGGGATCGAGACCGAGATGCCGATAGGCGTCGCGCATGATGGCGATGGCGGCCAGGATGTCCACCGGATAGCATTCGAAGGGATAGTCGTCGAGAAAGCCGTGCGGCGACGCGTCCAGTTCTTCGGCCAGCGCCACGGCCTGTTCCGACAGAATACGGCGGCGCCGGCCGTTCCCGATCAACTTCTCGTGGCTCAGGGCCGCCGCAATGACGAGACTGCGGAAAAAGAGGTTTTGCCTGTTCATGTAGTCGGAGCCCCAGTGATTCTTCACCCATCCGTGATGGTCGGGATCCATAACCAGCGCAACGCTCGCCTCGATGGCGGAGCGGGCAAACGCCCGCGGCGCCTGGGGCGCCTGGGAGGGATCGCGTTCCCAGGCCGCCTGCAACGCTTCCGTGGCCCACAGATAGAAAACGGAACCGAAGAGCGGCCATTCGGTAGCGGGCACGTCGGTGAATTTAACGTGTTTGGCGGTCCCTGCGGTAAGCCGCTGTCGGGCCCAGGCCTCGTAGCGCGGCGTCAGACTACGGTGCAGGTCCCAGGCTGCTGCGGGTATGTGCGGTCCGGCCCAATGCGGATCCCGCAGATTGCGCACCGTGGTCAGTCCGGGACAGTAGAAGAAATAAAAGGCCAAGACCGTAATCAGAACGGCATTGCCGCCATGCACGAGCGCCCGCGTCGGCCGTAGGCGCCGGCGGCACGGCGCGACAATTTTTTCCCGCGCCACGCCGGCCTCGATCAAGCGCAGGCCGGCGGCGCTCAAGACCAGAATGGGAACCGCTACCGTAAATCCCAAATACGCCAACACGTACAACAGTCCCCGCCCAATGGTCAACGTGGAGCCGGCCGCCGACGGATCGGTTCCCGACAGCGCCGTCGTGGCCGCGCGCCAGCCGGCGAGATGACAGAACCCGAAGAAGGCGGCCAGCACGGCGGCTCGCAACAGCAGACCGCGCGGCGACGGCATCTTGTGCGGATAGACCATGCGAGACAGTTTGGACAGTTTCATGGCGGCCCTTCCTTTCGATTAGCGTTCACGGTTTCAGGCTTAGTCCGGGTTCAGGCAAGAGCAACCGGTTTTCCACAGCTTCCCAAAGCGGTCCGAGGACCATGGCATAGAGGATGACGGCGTCGCCCACCGCATTGCCGGCGCAGTAGCGCAGGCGTCCGTTTTCGCTGACGGGGAAACCGCCATATTCGAGCGAAGTCAACAGAGCGGTCAGATAGGGACGGTCGTCGAAAGCGGCCGCCCCCACAATAGCCAGTCCGCTGGCGCCGGCGCTGATATCGAGAAACGGAATTACGGGCCCGGAATCCACATCGGCGGGACTGCGCCAGGCGGTCGGCCATTCGCGCGACCAGCCGAAGCCGAGAACCGTGCGGGCCAGCTCGCGGCGCGCGCGCCGATACTGATCGGCCGCGAAATCGGTATCGACAAGCTGCAGACAATGGGCCACCATCCATAGGCTCGACCCTTCCGGACCGTCCAGCACGCGACCGTCCAGCGTGAAGCTCGATACCAGCAGACCGGTCGCCGGATCGGTCAAACGCTTCTGCACACTGCGCAACCAGGCGTCAATCAGAGCGGAATGGTCGGCGCCGTCGAGGGCTTCCGCCATGCGGAAAGCGGCCATGGCTACGGCGTTGCAGAACATCCAGCATTCGTCCGGATAGCTTTCGGCGCAAAGCAAGGGCGTTTCCCGCATCTGCCGTTCGATCTGTTGCAGGCGCTTGTTCATAAGCGCGCGATAGGCCTTCTGCTCCCGCACCATGCGACGCGCCCCCAGCATGAGCGCGATTTCCCCGTCCACGAAAACACTGCGCCGGGCCGCATTGCGGAATACGCCGTCCCGAGCGTAGTCCATGAGAAAATAATGCATGCCGCGTTTCTCCTCGATCCGCATCGTCTCGTCGATCATGGCGTCCATGATCGCAAGGTATTCGTCCGCCCTGGCGGGTTCGCGCAGCGCCATATTGGACAGAGCCAGAACCGTATAGGTGCGGGCCATGAAATCCCATTCGGCATTGCTGTGCCGCATTCTTTCGATTTCGCGGCGACGGGAGGCGGGGGCGCTCCACAGTTCGATGTGGCGCGCGGCCAGCGCGGCGGCCCGCGGAGCCACGCCGGATGCGGTACGGAACCGATCCAGGTTCGGCTTGTAGAGCAGATGCATAAAAGGCAGCCAGAGCGCCGCGGCGATCAGCAGCGCCAGTCCGGTACGGGCAGCGGCGAAGCGTAGAACCGGCGGCGGACGTCGCCGCGCGCAACATCGCGCCACCGCCGCCGTGACAACGGCGCATTGCAGGCCGAACGGCAGATAGCCGGCATAGCCGAGAATCGGCATCTCGAAAAGATGAAAGCGATCCACAAAGGGAATCCGGTACACCCAGCGGGCGAGACTGTGGTAATTCCACAGTTCCCAGAAGAAACCGCACACGAGCGCGGACAGCGCCCAGAGCGCCGGAACGCGCCAGTCGCCCCGGCCGAGCGACGCGAAAACGGTGCGACGGCCGCGCAAGGTTTGCAGGCAAACGATCACCAGCAGCGGCGACACCCACAGCAGCGGAAACAGAGCGTTCGGCCATACGCCAATGCCGGCCAGACCCAGACCCGCCACGGCCAGGCCCGTCCAGGCCAGCGCGCGGGGCCGTTGCGGACGGACTGCGACCCAATCGTTCAGTCCCGCCGTTAGACGCGGAAAGGAACGCAGCAGTTCGTAAACGCTCAACACGGCGGGCAAGACGGTAGCAAACGGGAACGTGGCGAACACCACGTAATCCAGGGCCGAGAGCCCCTCCACATTTTCATAGACCCAGTTTTGCACGAAACGGTTGAGATATTCGAAAAACCACCAGAACCCGGCGCTGACCGGAAACAGAAGAGCGAAAAAACCCGGGCGGCGCGCCAGCGTGCAGCGCCCCGTCCGCCATTGCGTCACGGCGCTGACCGTCACGATGAAGGCCAGCCAAAGCGGCGTAAAGGTGAACGCCTGCAACGGAGCGAACCAGGCGAAACGCGTCCAGGCCAAGATCCAGAAAACCGCCAGCGCGATCAGGCCCGCCCGGCCCCAGCCCGGAAAGGGATGCCGCCGCCCCGGCGCCCTCGGCTTGCCGGCGGCTTGACGGCGCAGCACGCGCAACACGAAGGGCGCCGGCGTCAGCAGCAACAGCGCCGCGAGTCCGATGAAAACCGGCCAGGAAAACGCGGCGTGCGTCGCATAGCGCGTCAGTGGCGGGGATTTGGCATACTGTCGGATATCGTGCCCGGCCAGCCCCACGCCCAGCAGCGGCAGTCCCAGCAGCATCGCCGTCAAAAAGAAGAAATTCACAATGGTTTTCATGGTTGCCGTCCCCCTCTATCCCGCGCGTGCCGCAGCCGCTGTCGGCATTATAGCCCCGTGTTGCCGCCGGGCGGCAGGCATGGCCTGGCGCGCCTTCAGCAGAACGTCCTCCAGAGCCGCCAGATATTCGTTGAACCGCTCCAGGCCGTCGGCGGACAGACTGACCGTAGTGCGTGGTTTGACATCGACAAAGGTTTTGCGGATGAGCACCGCGCCGAAATCTTCCAGCGCTTTCAAATGACGACTGAGATTGCCGTCGGTCAGAAGGCAGGCCTCCTTGATCTCGTTGAACGACAACGGACTGTCGGCGGCGCACAACGCCGACATAATGGCCAGCCGATGGGGTTCGTGAAAAATCTTCTCCAGCGCGGCGCAGGGATGGTTGGTCGTCTCGTTCATCG
>CAZYAW010000170.1:0-4827 GCA_964646045.1 uncultured Victivallales bacterium
ACCCCATCGGTAGGGACGGCTCTCCGAGCCGTCCGCGGACGTTTCGGAGAAACGTCCCTACCCGGAATCGCGAATGCATGGGTTTTGCAAGAGCCTCAATTGAGGAAAACCGACCCTATGTGATCGAGAAGTTCCATAACGGCCATTTCGATTTTGTCGACATGGTCCTTGAAGATCCCCGCCTCCCGGTCCAGTTGCTCCGTCCCGCTGGACCTGGTCGTGTGCCGCGGTCCCGAGGATCAGAACCTGGAGGAATGCCGGGGTATTCTGTCCACTGCCGTTGAGGAGCAGCACGCGGTCCCAGCCCTCAAGCGCTATCGCATCCGTGTGGCAATCGAAGAGCGGCATCGCCAGCTAAAGCGCTTCTGGACCTGGCCGACTTCACCTCCCCGTGCTTCGCGCTGATCGTCAATCAGATCATCTTCACCGCCTTGACCTACTCGCTGCTACAACAGCAGATTCTGCGTCAAGCGCGCAAGGAACTCAACAAGGCCAACAAGAGCCGCATGAAGGAGGAACTCGTGCCCACCTCCAACCATGTCATCGTATATACCGTCCACTACTGCGCCATCTTCGACCAGTTGACGTATACCGACAGGGTGCTGGATGTTCCCGAAGCGGCCCGCGACAAGCTGCGCGTCCTCATCCGGCGCAGGCGCTCCCGAACCCGTCTGGCTCTTGCCACGGATGCTTCGCCATAGCAGTCCATCGAATGACACTTCTCAAACACACGGCCACTTTCACCTACAGGTTTACTGTGCCCTTCGCGCCCATCAAGCCTTAATCCTGGACTTCATTCCGCCGCCTAGCCCTGAAATAAGCGAGGTTTTCGTCGCGAGAGTGCGCAAACGTCTGTGGCGTGCTCGCAGCAGAAAAACTCGCTTATTTTAGGCCTAGCCCGCCCGATCCCCGTATGAGGCGCCCGATCCCCTCGCATTCCCGTCGCCAGAATCGTCAGGCAGGCGAGAAAACCGCCCGCCCCCTCCCCAGTGTCTGAATCGCAGAGTGTTGCAAAAAAGGGGGTAGACAAACGCTTCGAAATGTGCGAGTAATCCCTTACTCGAGACTCTTGCAAAGCCCCCCTTGCGGCACGGGCTTTGCAGGAGCCTCGAAAAGAGGCCGCGCTCGTCGGACACGTCCGGCCTAAAGGCAACCGCGAACAGCGACCGGGCGGACGGCGCCGGTCGCGGACTGTGAAGGCGGCGGAATGACGCGTCAGAGAGACGCATGATCGCGAGAATTGAAAGCAGAGGATAACGGCCATGCCCCATCCCGTCAAGTTGACCCGCTACGAAGGCAATCCCATCCTCGAGGCCCGGCCGGAAAACTCTTGGGAGGCCCAGAACGTGGCCAATGCCGGCGCGGTTATGCACGACGGCAAGGTCCACATACTCTATCGGGCGGAAGGGTTCGAAAAACGCGAGCCGCGCGTCAAGCAATGGCCGGTCACCCGGCTCGGTCTGGCGGTCGCGGCCGACGGGTTCCATGTGGACGAACGCCCGGCCGTTCCCGTGCTGGGGCCGGAACCGCCCGGCAGTTTCGCCGAGCACGGCGTCCAGGACCCGCGCATCGCGCTCATTGACGGCACGTACTATCTCACGCTTTCCGGCGTGAGCCGCTGGGGCAACCGCACCCTGCTGTACGCCACGGAAAATTTCCGGACGTACAGGAAAATCGGCGACATTCAGCCCGAATTCGACATGCACTCCTGCGGTCTGTTCCCCGCGCGATTCGGCGGACGTTATGCCATGCTGCTGCGCTATCTGCCCAACCTCTGGCTCGCCTATACCCGCGACTTCAAGACGTGGGAGCCCTCCCGTCTGCTGTTCGAGACCAGGAAACACTCCTGGTACGGCCAGAAGCTGGGCATCGGCGCCACGCCGATCCGCCAGGACGACGCCTGGCTGCTATTCTGGCACGGCAAGGCCGACACGCTCGACGGCACGTACAGCCTGGGCGTCATGTGGCTGGACCTGGAGGACCCCTCCAAAGTCCTGCGTGTTCAGGAGGAACCGATTCTGCGCGCCGAACGGCCCATGGAAAGGGAAGGCTATTATCCAAACGTGGTGTACACCTGCGGCGCCGTGGAACTTAACGGGCAATACCTGGTCTACTACGGCTGCGCGGACCGTTGCCTGGCCGTGGCGACCGTGCCGGTCGCGGACTGCCGACTGTAGTGTGCCGATGCGACCAACGCGGAGACAAGCCGTATGATGCGAAGTAAAGTCGAGAATATCGATGTCCATGTGGGACGCGACGATCATGAGATCGCCACACAGGCCGCCGAGGATTTCGTCGGGTTCGCGCGCGCCCGGCTCGCCCGGACCCCGGAACTGAACGTGGTTTTCGCCGGCGCCGAAAGTCAGATGACGTTTCACCGCGCGCTCGCCAGCCGCACCGATATTCCCTGGAACCGGATCCATGCGTTCGCGGTGGACGATTTCTGGTCGCCCGGTCTGCCCGAAGCCTGCGCGGTCGCGGCCGAGCCGCAACGCGAACTGTACGCGCATGTCAAACTTGCCGGCATGCATGTTATCGATCCCGGCGCGGCCGATGCCGAGACGGAGGCGCACCGCTACGAGAGTCTCATCCGGGCCCATCCGCCGCATATCGCCTGTATCGGAATCGGATGTTCGGGACACCTGGCCTTGAACGAACCGGGAGACACCGATTTCAACGATCCGCGCTGGGCGCGCGTGGTGGAGGTGTGCGAAGCCAGCAAGCGGCAGTTGGAGGCCGATCCCAACTTCATGATGCTGCCGGCGATTCCGGAACGGGGTATTACCCTGACCGTTCCCGCTATTTTGAAGGCGGAACATATCCTGGTCCTGGTTCCTTATGCCGTCAAGGCGCCGATCGTGAAGCGTTTTTTTGAAAGTCCGGTCACCCCGTCATTGCCGGCAACGATTTTGAAGCAGCATCCCGGGACGCGGCTGTATCTGGATCGGGATTCCTTTCGCGACGCCTCGCGTCTGGCCTGTTTCAATAGCGCCCCGTAACACGGACCCCACAGACCGGAGGCGAGCCACATGAAAATGCCCAAAACCCTGAACAAGAACCATGCCGTCTGGCTGGATCATGCGGAAACCGCCGCGCGCTGGTACCTGAACAATCAATGCACCGAGCAAAAACCCTGGGGCGATGTGCTTTCCAACGCCAACCTGGGCCGTTTCCTCTACGAGGTCTATAAGGCCACAGGCCGACGACGCGGCGCGGGCAACTGGGCGCAGGCGCTCGGGATCATCGACCTGCTTGACTTGGAGCGACGGACCGGCGAAGACCGCTACGCGCGCGCCGCCCGACTGGGCGCGCATTACCTGGTCTCGCTGCAGAACCTCGATTCGCGCCACCCCGAATGTTCCGGCGGCCTGTGGGAACACGTTCCGGCCGAGGGGATCGGCATGTCGCGCGACATGGCCACCGGCTGCTTCGGCCTGGCCGCGCTGGCCAGGCACACGGACGACCCCGATTACCGCGAACGAACGCAGTTGTTTTGCGACTGGTACATGCAATACGGGCGGCGTCCCGACGGCTGGCCCTGGCGTTATTTCGACTACAAGGCGCGGCGCGGCTACTGCGCCGTACCGGGCTGCACCCCGGACGAAGCCATTGCCGGCCAGGGGCATATCGACGGCGACTGGCAGATCGGCGGCGCGCTGTGCCTTTACTACAGCGGCAAGCTGCTCGGCAAGCCGGAATATCTCGAAGCGGGATTCCGGCCCATGATCGACCTCCTGCTCGACCTTTACGACCGCGACAGTTCCGATCCCGACAACATCGAGTGGCACGGAGGCAATCCCGTGACGCTGGGCAACGACGATTTCGCGCTGGTCGCCCTGATGGCCGCTTTCCGGGAATGGCAGGACGAACGCTGTCTGGCCCGCATCCGGGAACGCGAACGGCGGCATCTCGACTGGATGGCGCAAGACGGCAGCTATCCCAACTATGGCGGCACTTTCGTTTGCGGCATCGAGCATATCGAATACCTCAAACTCGCGGCCGAATTCGGCTTCGGCGACATGACCGACGAAGTGCGCGCCGCGCTGGAGAAGACCGCCGCGTTCGGGTTGACGCTGCAGGAGCGCGACAGCCATAACCCGCTCCTGTACGGCGGACTCTACGGCCAGAGCTCGTACGGCGTCGGCCGCGATCGGATCCACCACCGCTCCACCGGTTATTCCATCAACTTCTACTTGAAACTGGAAGCGCTCGAAAACCCCGCGCTCCCCTGGCCAAGCGGCTTCTCGGCGTTTGGATGGCGAACAGCCCAATGAAACTCTATTGGGGCGATCTGCACAATCACAATGCCATCGGCTATGGCAAGGGGAGCCTCGAACGCTCTTACGCCATCGCCCGCGGCGCCGGCCTGGATTTCTACGCGTTCACGCCGCACGGGCACTGGCCCGATCCGCCGGACAACGATCCGAAACTGGCCGAATACCATCGCCGCGGCTTCGCGGAAAAGGTGCTGCCGGAATGGGACAACGTCACCCAAATGGCCGATGCAAACAACGCAGACGGACGCTTTGTCTGCTTCCGGGCCTTCGAGTGGCACTCCAGCGCCTGGGGCGATTATCATGTGATTCTGCCGAACGCCGGCAACGCGCCGCTTTGCGCCGCGCGCGACCTGGCGGAGCTGCAGACCTACGCGCGCGCGCAGGGCGCGCTCATGATCCCCCATCATGTCGCCTATCGACAAGGCTGGCGCGGCACAGATTGGACCGCGCTCGATCCGGCGCTCTCGCCGCTCGCCGACATCCATTCCGAGCATGGCTGCGGCATGGAGGCGATCTCGCCCCACCCCTACCTTTTGCACTCCATGGGCGG
>CAZYAW010000171.1:0-3333 GCA_964646045.1 uncultured Victivallales bacterium
CCCCCCCGCCGGGCGCGCCCCCGGCGCCCCCCCCCCCCGCCGATGGCCCCGCTCCAGATTGTCGAACACGATCACTTCGTCGCCCCGCTCCAGGAGCTGTTCCGTCGTGACGCTGCCGATATAGCCCGCTCCGCCCGCAACCAGTACTTTCATCATGAATATTCCTTTCGCAATCGACTCACCCACCCTGGCAAGGTTCGTCCCGAAAAACAAGCCTTAATTCGAGAGCGGACTTGTCCGCGAGAAAGGATGACGATTGATGCGGAAAACAAGCCTGTTTTGCATGGTTTTCATGTCGGTCCCGACCGGGCTGCCGGTAGCGCGGCCGGAGGCTGGGCGGCATGTGCCGTCCGGGCCGTTCGAACGGGCGGCGTTGTCGACGCACTGGATCCGGGAGCGGACGACGCCGGCCGCGGGGCGCCCGGTCTTGCGCTCAGTCGTTCCCGATCCGCAGCGGTGAGTCTTTCGTGTGCCGGTGCGACAAAGGAGGGCCGACACCGGCGGCCATGGCGCGCCCACGGGGAATCGAACCCCGCTTACCAGGATGAAAACCTGGTGTCCTAGCCGATAGACGATGGGCGCATGGCCTTCTTGCCGGCCGCGCGGCGTCGGAGACGCTCGCGGTTCCCGGAACGGAAAGAAGAGTGTCTAGCAAAGCGGCCGCATGAGCGCAAGCGTTTTTTTCTTCAGTGTTCTTCAGCCGGAAACCAGCCTGTGGTCCGGTTGGCGAATTTAACCAGACTGAGCATCACCGGCACTTCCACCAAGACCCCGACAATCGTCGCCAGCACCACGGGCGACGAAGCCCCGAACAGAGAAATGGCCACCGCGACCGAGAGTTCGAAGAAGTTGGAGGCCCCGATCATCCCGCCCGGCGCCGCCACGCAATGCGCCAGCTTCAGTTTTTTTGCGCTGAAGTAAGCGATAAAGAAAATCAAATACGTCTGGATGATCAGCGGCACGGCGATCAGCGCAATGTGCAGCGGGTTGTTCAGAATGGTTTGCCCCTGGAACGAGAAAATCAGCACGAGGGTCAGCAGCAAGCCGCCAATCGTGACATTACTGAATTTAGGCAGGAACGTTTCGTTGAAATAATCCGCGCCCTGGGTCTTGATCACATGCGCGCGGGTCAGCATGCCGCCCGCCAGCGGGACGACTACGAACAGACCCACGGAAAGCAGCAGGGTACTCCAGGGAACCTGTATGCCGCCGATCCCGAGCAGCAGCGCCACGATCGGGACGAAGGCCACCAGGATAATCAAGTCGTTGGTGGCCACCTGCACCACCGTGTAGGCCGGGTTGCCCTTGGTCAGATGACTCCAGACGAAAACCATGGCCGTGCAGGGCGCCGCCCCCAGCAATATTGCGCCGGCCAGATAGTCCCGGGCCAGCTCCGGCGGGATCAGCGCCTTGAAGACCCCATAGAAGAAAAACGAGGCAATCCCGAACATTGTGAAGGGTTTGATCAGCCAGTTGACGCTCCAGGTGACATACAGGCCCTTGGGATTCCTTCCGACATCCTTGATGCTGGCGAAATCCACCTTCATCATCATCGGCCAGATCATCAGCCAGATCAGCGCGGCGATCGGGATCGACACATTCGCGTATTCAAAGCGCCCCAGGAAGGCGGGGATGGCCGGCAGGAACCGTCCGATCAAAATGCCCGTCACCATGCACAGCGCCACCCAAACGGTCAAATACCGGTCGAAAAAGCCGATGTCCAATTTCTTTTTCATTTCCATGGCTTGCTCCTCATTTTTCGGAAAGGATTTTCGCAACTAATCCCTTGGTAGACGTTCACGGTACGGTAGGTCAGGCATGGCCGGCAATGGCTCATCCGCGGGTGTGCCCTGCCATCCGCGGGCCACCTCCTCAACATTCTCCATCTGCGGACCGGTCAAAATCGCTCCCGGCAATTGTTCCACAAACGCCCTGATCTCGTCTCGCACACGGCGGTAGGCGTCAAGCTGTTCGGTCTCGCCGGCGCCCTGGGCGGCCAGTTCGCGCGCCAGCGCCGGCGGATCGTCGAAGCCGACGTGTATCACCTTGGCCTGGCCGCCCAGCCACATCGGGCACGTTTCGCGCGCATGACCGCACACGGTCACGACATAGTCGAAATCGACATCCTTGAGGTCGTCCACCCGTTTCGACTGATGCCGACTGATATCCACCCCGGCCTCCGCCATCACCTTGACCGCGCTCGGATTGAGTCCGTGGGTCTCGATCCCGGCCGAATAGGCCTCGATCGCGTCCGTCTTGAGCGCCCGCGTCCAGCCTTCCGCCATTTGACTGCGACAGGAATTGCCCGTACACAGGAACAGAACTTTCAGTTTTTCTTTTGCGTCCGCTGACGACATAACTCCTCCAATGCGGTGTTTTCCATGTCTTTCAAACGTTCACTATCCGCGACAATCGTGGCGCATCCCGCCAGAGCCTGCGCCGTCTGGCGGGCGACATGTTGGGCGCAAGCGGACGAGAAGGTTCGTGGCAGGCGATAATGCACCCAGCGTCCCTCCTTGCGGCTTTCGACCAAATCGGCTTCGTGCAGGATCGACAAGTGCTTGGAGACCGTCGAAGGCGCCAGATTCAGCAGCGCGATCAACTGACAGACGCACAATTCGCCCTCGCGCAAGGCGGCCAGCGCCCGCAAACGGCTCGGATCCGACAGTGCTTTGGCCACCCGCAATACGTGCCGCAGCGCCTCGTCAGTCACTCTCATGTCATCCTCCGCCCAATTCATCATTTCGTTATAAAGCGAAATATAACACGTCGCAACGGAACTGTCAACCCTGTGTGGAAAAAAGGTTTCGGTTCGTCCTCCGCGAACGTCAAGGCATCGTTCAAGTCTTGGTAACCGTTCGCGACCTTGACCGATATTCGGTTCGGCGAAATGGCGCTTCATGAACCTGGAGGCGACGGAGTTCATCCGCCGCTTCCTGCTGCATGTCCTGCCGCACGGCTTCATGAAAATCCGCCACAGCGGATTCCTCTCGCCCAACTTCGGCGTCGCCCTGCAGCGCATCCGCGAGATGATAGGCCTGCTCTACGAACTGCTGCGCGCCTGTCCCGTCCGGGCCCGGCCGCCGCGCAAACCCAGGCCGCCGCGCTGTCCCCGGTGCAACACTCCCATGCAATGGGTGCGGTTCCCCGCGCCTCGCCGATCGGGATTCGTCACGTAGCGCTCCAGGCGACTGCTCGATGTTTCCGGATATCAAACAGCATGGCGTTGGCATTAAAACTTGCAGGCGCAACGCTAATTTCCAGACAAGCCAATGCTTCCTTATTGAGGCTTCGCCCATGCTGTTTCGCCCTCCGCTTCAAGGCGGAGTGAAT
>CAZYAW010000172.1:0-13181 GCA_964646045.1 uncultured Victivallales bacterium
ATATAGAAGCGTGGCGGCTTGGCCGGAAACTTGCGAGAAAAGCGCTCAAGATGTCTTGAAAACCGTGAACTGTGAACCGAGAACCGTGAACGGCTACGACACGGGTTTGGCGAGAACCGCGGATTTATAGGTTGACCTCCAGCCCCGAAATAAGCGAGGGTTTCACGAACAGGTCTGACTGGGACCGCGTCGACTCGCGGCCCGTCGTTTACTGGTACCGTACTGAAGATAGCGTCATGAACGCAACGGCTGACGCCTCGCGAAAATTGCTTGTCCGCCTGCACGCGGGATCCGAGAACGGAAACGCCGTTCGCCTGCGCTTCTATCTGTCAACGCCCTTGTTCACTGCGCCGCCCGCGCAACGCGCGGGCCTGGTGATGCGGATCTATCGCCGTGCCGCACCCGGCTTCGTGTTTGGCGAGGATTATGCCGAATATTTTGACGGCGCGACCCCGCAACCCGCCGACCTGATCTTTGAAGGAACACTGGCGGCGATCAATGAACGCATATTCGAGTTCGTGGACCGCGAGGTCGCACAGGATGCAACCTACCTCTACTGGGTATCGACCGACCGCGGCGAGACGCCTACCGGTCCGGCGGCCGTCAAGGTGCGCAATCCCGATGTCTGGTGGACGGCGGCGACGCTTCAGGCGCGACTCGACGATCTGGCCCGAAAATATCCGCAGCGCGTCACGCTCAAGGAATACGGCCGCAGCGTGCGCGGTCGTCCGATCGTCGGCATTCTGGCCGGCGAGGGACCCGCCACGATCGGACTGGTCGGCGCCGTACACGCCGGCGAATCCGGCCCGGAACTGATTGTGCCGGCCTTCGATCGTCTGCTCGCGGAGGACGCCGATCTGCTCGGCCGGGTGCGGATCGCAGCCCTCGCCTCGACCAATATCGACGAACGCCAAGAACTGGCCAACGGACGGCCCTGGTACCTGCGCAAAAACGCCAACGGAGTGGATTTGAACCGAAATTTCGACAGCGACTGGGATACGAAGGATACGATGTATGGCTTCATCAACTCGGATCCTGATGCCGAAACCTATCGCGGACCGGCCCCCGCCTCCGAACCCGAGACCCGGACCATCGTCAATTTTGTCGACGAGATTAGGCCGACCGTCCTGTTCGCCTATCACGGGCTGGGCAGCATTACCGGCACAGTCTTTCTCGGTCCGAAATCTGCCGCCAGCGACGTGGCGTACCGTCAAACGGCCGATCCGCTGCTCACCGCCTACACCGCCGGATTCCTTCACGACGAAAACCAGGCGGAACGTACGCCCCGCCTGACAGCGACGCCGGGCAGTTTCCCGGACTGGTGCTACCGAAAGCGCGGCATCCCCTGCTTCGATGTCGAGGGCGGCGGGCGCGATTTCCCGGTCGAGATGGCGGGAAAAGTGGATCGGGCCACGTCCGATATGATGCGAGAGTACCGGCAGCGCCATTATCGGGCCATCCGGGCGGTCATGCGGAAACTCTGCCGCTGAACAGGTATTGACAAATCGTCCGCGTTTGCGTACATATCACGAGGCTCTTGTGAATCCCTTGCGGAACGGAAGGCCGGCCCAATAAACACGGGCAAGATGCCCGTGTCACTTTTAAACACGGGCCATTCACTTTTTTGCACGGGCAGGATGCCCGTGTCACGTTTGACAGCATGGTTTTTGCAAGAGCCTCGTTACGGCCGCGACTCGAGTTCAATCCGATGAGGGAGATGTCGCCATGCTTAAAACCGCCCTGGCGCTGCTGTTGTGCGCGGGAGGGATCCGCTACGCGCGCGCGGACGAAGAGAAAAAAGCGGAAGTTTCCGATGCGGACCGCATTCGCCAACTGGTCGACGCACAGAGCGAAAGCGAACGCGCCGCCGCCGCGCGCGCTTTGGGCGACCGCCATGCATCCGGGGAAATCGTACTGACGGACGAGAATCGCAAAACGCTGGATCGGGCGGTCGCCGGATACATTCAGGCGCACGCCATGCCGCGAACGCGCATGGAAGCGGAGCGCCAGATTCAGCGACTGTGGCGACTGGCCGTACCCGGTCTGCTCCAGGGACTGGACCGCGACGAAACCTTTTCCTTCTCGGCGCGCATGCTGGCGCTGATGCGAAACGAGGAAGTCGTACTGGCCGTGATCGAAAAAGCCGCCGCCAAAAAGAACTCGCCGCGCGCGACCCTCTACCGGCTGGCTCTGAACAACATGCGCAACGCGCCGCCCCGCCCGCGCGTCAAGGGCCGCGAGGTCGTCGACGCGGAGGAAGCCGAACGGCTCTACCGCGAATTGATTGAGCCGGCCCTCGCGAAACTGCCCTGAGCCTATGGATATTCCCTTCACCAGAAAAACGCTGATCGACTGGGCCGGCGAACAGGTCGTACACGACGCCGAAAACCTCCTGAAACGCGATCTCGTGCTGGAAGCGACCTACACGCCGCCCGTCATACGCGGCGCCGTCCTGTGGAACAACCGCTCGTTGAAGACTTCGCTGCGCCTTCTGCCGGACGGCAAGGTCGAGAACCGCTGTCCCTGCTATACCAATCGGGAACGCGGCATGATCTGCACGCATGTCATCGCGCTGGCCCTCGATCTGGTCAAACGGGCGGCCGATCCGCTGCGCGACCGCAAACGCTTCGAGGAACAGCGCCACGCCGCCCGCATCGGCGCGGTGGACGAGTCGCGCTATATCGCGCGCGCCAAACCCGGCGACACCGACGCGCCGCGGGCGACGGTGCGCGTGATTCTGCCATCGGACTGGAAGGAGGGCTGCGAGAGAGACGCCATCCCGGTTCGCTGCGAACTGACGTGCCGCGGACGCCGCCTGCCGCTCGATCAGGCTCCGACGAATAGCGCGTTCTCTTTCGACAAATTCGACGAAACCCTGCTGTTCGTGCTGGAAGACATTGCCGAGGGACCCGCACGCGGCTCGCTGGAACTGAGTCCGTTCGATTTCTGCAACATTTTGCGACTGCACCGGGGCCGCGCTCTGGCCGACGAAAACGGCAACGCCCTGCCCGTCCATCGCCAGCCGGTGGCCTGCCGGCTGATCATCGACCTGGACCCGGAATCCGGCATGGTCTCTTTGGCCGTCCGACTGGAGGAAAATCCGCCCCGCCCGGACGCCGCGCGGTCCCTGTTCATCCTGGCCGGACGCGAAGGCTGGGCCTGGCGCTGCAACGCCTTTTTCCCGTTGCAAAACGTGCTGCCCGCCCCCTATCATCCCGTTTACGACAACGACATCCGCATTCCGCGCGAAAATGTACTGCATTTTCTCGAGCGCGAACTGCCGCAACTGGAATCGATTACAAAGGTGGACGCCCGCGTTTCCGCCGACATGCTGACCCGCGAACCCGGCGTGCCGCGCTTTCGCCTCGACATCAAGGGCAGCCCGGCTTCCCTGGCGGCCACCCTCTTCGCCCGCTACAACAACATGGAACTGGTCGCCGGCAAACCGGACGCCCGCGGACATTTCGCCCTGCCCGACCCGAACGATCCCCTGCGCTACACCGTACGCAATCCGCTCGCCGAGAAAAACGCGCTGGCCCTGCTGGCGCCAACCGGTTTCGCCGGGGAAACCGGCGACAGCCTGGCCAGCATTGTGGAAAAACGCAACGTGCTCAATTTCCTGGGCTCCGCCCTGCCCGCCCTGCGCCGCCAGGGCTGGCAGGTCGATCTGAGCGGCCGGGTGCTCCCGTTCCTGGAACAGCTCGACTTCGTGACGCCGGTGGTGCATATCGCCGAAGCGCCCGACCATTCCTGGTTCGACGTCGGCTTCGACTTCGAGGACGGCGAGGGCCAAAGCCTGTCCAACGCCGAAATCCAGCTCGCTCTGCGCAAAGGCGAGGCGTTTGCGCAACGCGGCAACGGTCGCATTACGCTCATCGACGCCGATGCCGTCGAATCCATGAACGACGTCTTCCGGGACTGTTCCGCCGGGGAGGCCGACCGGCCCGGCCATTTCCGGCTGCCCGGCATCTACGCGCCCTTCGTCACCTCCTCCCTGAGCGCGCTTGACGGCGTGGACATCGAGGATACGCCCGCCTGGCGCAGCCGCGTGGACCGCTGCAATCGACGAACCGGCATTGAGCCGGTCGCCCTCGATGCGCGCATGGAAAAAACCTTGCGTCCCTATCAAAAAGAGGGCGTTTACTGGCTGTGCTTTCTCGACGGCAACGGATTCTGCGGCATTCTGGCCGACGAAATGGGTCTGGGCAAAACCCTGCAAACGCTGGCATGGCTGCAACACCGCCAACGCGAAACCCCGCAACCGCGCAAACCGGCCCTCATCGTCTGTCCGACCAGTCTGGTCGACAACTGGTCGGAGGAAGCCGCCACGTTCACCCCCGACCTGCGCACGCTGATCCTGACCGGTTCCGACCGCGCCGACAAGCTGGCCCGAATGCCCGACACCGACGTCGCCATTACGTCCTACGCCATTTTGCGGCGCGATCTGGACGCCTACGTGGCGCAGTCCTTTTCCGCCGTCGTTTTGGACGAAGCCCAGCATATCAAGAACCGCTCCACGCAAAACGCGGTGGCCGCCAAGAGCCTGCGCGCGGAACGCAAGCTGGTGCTGACCGGCACCCCCGTCGAAAACAGCGTGTCGGACCTGTGGTCGATCATGGATTTTCTCATGCCGGGCTTTCTGGGCGGACACGACAGTTTTCGCCGGAATTACGAACAGCCGATCGAGCGAGCGGGACCGGAGGCCGACCGGGCCCAGGCTAAACTGCGGCGCAAGCTGCATCCTTTCATGCTGCGCCGACTCAAGACCCATGTTGCGCGCGATTTGCCGGAAAAAATCCGTAAAGTCGCGTTCTGCTCCCTTTCCGCGGACCAGAAGAAAGTGTACGAGGAAATTCTGAAAGCCTCGCGCAGTAAAATCGCGAACCTGGTTTCCGCGCGCGGCTTCGCCGGCGCGCGCATGGAGATTTTGGCCACGCTGCTGCGCCTGCGTCAAATCTGCTGCCACCTCGACCTTCTCAAACTGCCCGATCTCAACGCTCGCTATCCGTCCGCCAAAATGGAACTGTTCTTTGAACTGCTGGACGAAGCCATCGACGGCAGCCACCGCATCCTGGTATTCAGTCAGTTCGTTTCCATGCTGCAAATCCTTAAACGGGAACTCGACGAACGCGGCATTCGCCACAGCTACCTGGACGGCGCCACGCGCGACCGCATGGATCAGGTCCGCGCCTTCAATGCCGACCGCAAGATCCCGCTTTTCCTGATCAGCCTCAAAGCGGGCGGCGTGGGCCTCAACCTGACCGGCGCGGATACGGTCATCCATTACGATCCCTGGTGGAATCCGGCCGTAGAGGAGCAGGCCACCGACCGGGCGCACCGTATCGGACAGAAGCGCACCGTGTACAGCCTCAAACTGATTGCGCGCAATACGGTGGAGGAGAAGGTGCTGGCGCTGCAAAAACGCAAGCAGGCCGTCATCGACGCCACGCTCGGCACGGACGCCGCCGTCATGGAAAAACTGTCGTGGGAGGACATCCAGAATATCCTGTCCATGTGAGGCTCTTGCTCCAATCAACAGGGAGACGCGATGACAACGGAAAACAAACTGAACCGGCGCGAATTTATGGCGCTGTCCGCCTCCGCCGCAGCGGGACTGCTCGTCGGCTGCGCGGTCAATCCGGTCACGGGCCGCCGCCAACTGATGTTCGTATCCGAATCCATGGAACGCGATTTGGACCGCCGCTGGTCGCCGCATCAGTTTTCCGCCGACTACGGCGCCGTCCAGGATGTAGCCTTAAACGGCTATCTGGGCGCATTGACCAAGGATTTGGCTCCGCACACGCACCGTCCGCAGGCCCCCTACAACGCGCGCGCGCTGAACACGGTGGTCGTCAACGCCTACACCTTTCCGGCCGGCAGCATGGGCTTTGCGCGCGGCCTGCTGCTGGCGCTGCAGTCGGAAGCCGAACTGGTCGCCGTGATGGGACACGAAATGGGCCA
Organism: uncultured Victivallales bacterium; assembly: GCA_964646045.1. Lineage (GTDB taxonomy): Bacteria > Verrucomicrobiota > Kiritimatiellia > UBA8416 > SLMC01 > CAZYAW01. The sequence continues at coordinate 5,962 of CAZYAW010000172.1, forward strand.
TGTTTCCGCCCGTCACGCCTCCTCGCGACAGACTTCGGGCATGATAGCCATGATGCTGGTCGCCGGCGCCACCGCCTACGTGGAACACGAGCACAGCGACTACACCGTCCTGGCCGCCGGACTCGGCGCGCTGGGCGCGCAGGCCCTGCTCAGCCGCTACAGCCGCGACAACGAACGCGAAGCCGACAAACTCGGCATGGAATACATGGTCGCGGCCGGCCATCCGCCCAAAGGCATGATCGGCGTCATGGACACTTTTCGCGCCATGAACAAAAGCAAACCCGGCATGCTGAAAATCCTGTTTGCCACCCATCCCATGAGCGAAGAACGCTACGACCTAGCCTCGCGCCGCGCCACACGCTACCCGGAGGCGCAAAACGCCCCGGAAGGTCGGGAGCGCTATCTGGACATGACCGCTCGTCTGCGCCATCAGCGCGACACGGTGGAATCGCTGCAGAACGGTCAGACGGCCATGGTCGAAAACCGCGTCGCGGAAGCGGAAACGCACTTCAAAAGCGCGCTGCAAAGAACGCCCGCCGATTATGCCGGCCTGACCATGATGGCCAAATGTCAAATGCGGAAAAAACGCCACGCCGAGGCCTTGCGCTATGCCGAAGCCGCCCGCGCCGCCTACCCGGAAGAACCGCAGGCCCGCCATCTTTGCGGCATGGCCAAAATGGAACTGAAAAAATTCGACAGTGCTCTTGCGGATTTTCAGGCATACGAAGAGGCCCTGCCCGGCAACCCGAACACCGTTTTCTTTCGCGGCTACTGCCACGACAAAGCCGATCGCCGCGACCCCGCCACCCGCGAATACAAGCGCTATCTGCAGGCCGCGCCCGGCGGTGAATACGCCGACTGGACCCGCAAAAGACTGGGCGAATGGGGCCGGCTCAACCCGGCGTGAACATGGAAGCGTTCCCGGGGCAACAAGGACTCCGAAACTCACCGGGCGGGCGCCAGTTCGGCGAGACGCCGCCGCAATTTCCCGCGCGACAGCCCCAGCAGACGCGCCGCGGCCGAGACATTGCCGTCGGCCCGCGCCAGCGCCTCCCGATACAGGATTTTCTCCACCGTCTCGAAGCGCAAGTCTTCCAGCGGCCAAGTCGCGTCCCCGGAGTTGGGCAACATACGCGTCGCGAACGGTTCAGGCAGGTCGCCGCGCCCCAGAGTTCCCGCTCGCCTGCAACGAATCACGCTGCTTTCCACGATATTGCGCAGCTCGCGCACGTTCCCGGGATAGTCGTAGGCGCACAGAGCCTGCAAAGCGTCGTCCGCGAAACCCTCGATGCGCTTGCCCATTTCCTGACTGAAGCGCAACGCGAAATAGAGAGCCAGCAACGGCACGTCCTCCCTGCGCCGCCTGAGCGGCGGCTGACATATCTCGCAAACGGCCAATCGATAGTACAGGTCCTCGCGAAAGCGCCGACTCTCCACCAGAGCCTGGAGGTTCTGGTTGGTCGCCGCCACGATCCGCACATCCGCCGTCTTCTCCGCATGTTCCCCGACCGGCATGAAACTCTTCTCCTCGACCAGCCGCAGCAGCTTGGCTTGAGACTTGAGCGGCAGATCGCCGATCTCGTCCAAAAAAAGAGTGCCCCCCTCCGCCGCCTGCACGTATCCGCCGCGATTCTCGACGGCTCCGGTAAACGAGCCGCGCCGATGTCCGAACATTTCGGACTCGAACAGATCTTCCGAGATCGAGGGACAGTTCACCGCCAAAAACAATTTTTCGCGGCGCGGTCCGGCCTCGTGAATGGCGCGCGCCGTCAGTTCCTTGCCCGTACCGCTTTCACCCAGAATCAGAACCGTGGCGCTGGTCTCCGCCACATCGGCAATCTGTTCGGCCAATTGGCGCATCGCCGGGCTCTGCCCGATCATCAGTCCGCCCCGCGGGCCGGCGCCGTCGGGATCGACCAGCGTATGCACCTGCCGCGAAAGCAGATCCTTTTCCAGACGCAGACGCCGAAAGCGACTGGTTCGTTCAATGGCCGCGCGCAGCGCCGGAATGGTGAACGGCTTTTCGAAAAAGTCCGTGGCCCCCTCGCGCAAGGCGCGAATGGCGACCTCGACATGACTGTGGGCCGTAATGAAAATGAAGTCGCTTTGCGGCTCCAGCTCCTTGACCTGACGCAACACCTCAAAGCCGTCGCACTCCGGCATGCGGATGTCGCAGAGAACAATGTCCGCCCCGTTGCGGCGAATCCACTCGACACCCTCGCGCGGATCGCGAAACACCACGCTGTCGAAGCCGTACTCGCGCAACGCTTTTTCAAGCGTCTTGAGCACCATCGCATCGTCGTCAATGACCACAAGCTTCATGCCGCACCGCTTCCTGTCGCCTTTATTCCGCCAGGCTCCTCGCGCAAAGCCTATCCGTGGTTTTGCAAGAGCCTCGCAAGATAACGGAAGAGGCCGGGAGTGTCAATCCCGTTGTCGCACCCGGCAGCCATTCTCCTTGTAGCCGCATTGTGTGCGGTCGCGACGAAGCACGACCCTCCAAAACGTTGCATCGCCGTTGTTTCCCGACAGGGAGGGACGCGCTCTGTCGCGTCCACCTTATGAAATCGGTCAAAATTGAAATGGCTGCGCACCCGGCCATACTCGTTCACGGCGACATGTCCCATGGTGCCGAGTTTGGCTTTTCCGCTATTGACTTCAGACCATGCAAGCCGTACGTTTCGGTTCTCTACTGGGCCTGAAATAAGCGAGGTTTTCGTCGCGAGAGTGCGCAAGCGGGTTTGCACACGTTGCGATGGGAAGACAATTTCGCGCAGAGACGCGGAGGCGCAGAGGAAAACACTCGCTTGTTCTAAGGCTGCCAAGATGCGCAATACGAATTTCGGGAACAAAGAGGCTGGCGGCGGGGTCTCTATGAATACAAGGCATAGCAACGGATGGAACATGGCGAAAACCGATGAATTGGCGGCACGCTGCCGGCGCGGCGACATGCAGGCGTTCGACGAGCTGGTCGAGTGTTTCCAGACGCCTATTTTCAATTTGGCCTTGCGTATGACCAACGACTATCATCGAGCCGGCGACGCCACGCAGGAGATATTTGTGAAAGCCTATCGTTCCATCGGCAAGTTTCGCGCCGAATCGGGTTTCAAAACCTGGCTGTTCGCCATTGCGGCCAACACCTGCCGCAACGACTGGCGGACCCGCCAGCGGCGCCTGCGGCATGAGACGACGTTTTCCGACTGCCGCGACGCCGACACGGACGCCGACCCCGAACCGGCCTGCGCCGCAGACGCTTCCCCGGCGGATCTGGCGCAGAACCGCGAATTCACCCGTCAGATCGAAGAAGCCGTCGCCCGCCTGCCGCACGACTTTTCCATCGTCCTCACACTGCGCGACCTGCGCGACATGACCTACGAGGAAATCGCGCAAACTCTCGACTGCTCCATTGGAACCGTCAAGTCCCGCCTGTCTCGGGCGCGTACCATGCTCAAAAATCAACTGCTGGCCCTTTGGCCGGAGATGGGCGCGGGAGGGGCGGCATGAAGAATTGCGCGCGGTGGTCCGTACCCATGTCGGAGTCGCTGGACGGGCGACTGGATAGTCGGCAGGAAGAGGCGCTGCGCGCCCATCTGCGCGCCTGTCCCGCCTGCGCCCGCAGCTATGCCGCGCTCGGCAGAACCGTGACGGCCCTGCGCTCTTTGCCGGAAATCGCCCCGCCGCCCGACATGGCGCAACGCATTCGCGAAAAGATCGCCGCCAAGCCGCCAGTTCGTCGCTACCGCTTTCCACCCGCACTGCGCCTCGCGGCAGCCGCCTCGCTCCTGTTCGCGCTCGGCCTCTATGGACTGTATGAAAGGCTCGTGCCCGAACGCCGGGCGCACTGGGCCTCGCCGGCGCTGCACACGCTCGAGCCCGGACCGAAAACCGGCGCCCCCTCGGCGCCACTCGCTCAAACCCCTGACGATATTTGCCCGGCCATCCTTCCGTCAGAAAAGACCCAAGCTTTTAGCGGAAACCGAGAAGATCGCGCGCGGCGCGCGACGGCACCCGCGGAGATGGCGATGTTCGCATCCGAGGAATCTAACGGCGAAGGTTCGGCGACACCCCAAGAAGGGCAATCCAACTTGAGGCAGGAAGATGAAAAGTCTCCGCCACCAGCGCCGCCGGAGACTCTGGCGAGACTAAGATCAATATCTCGCCCTATCCCCCCTAAAATCTCCGTGCCGCAAGAGCAGAGAACGGAGAGCTTGCGGGATAAAGAGATCATTCGGAGCGCCCGCCCGCATGGTCGGGACCGGTCTGTCATGGTCGTGAAGCGACTGGCGATACCGCGACAGAAGTCCGAAACAGCCCGTAGCATCGCGTCCGATTATAGCGCGCAAGAATCCGCCTCCGGTTCCGTAAAACGCGAAACCAGACGGAAGGATACCGATTCCGTTGCGACAGAAATTGCGCAGCGCGCCGATCTCGATCAAGCCGCATCTGCTCCGGGGTCAAGCGTCGCGCCGGCGCAAGACGCCACGCGCGCTGACCCCGGCTTCGGCTATGCCGGCGGCGGGGCGCCTTCCGTACGAACGCCGGGACCGGCGCCCATGCGCGCCGCCGCGCCGGCGAATCGAGACGAGACATTTCTACTCGAGGACCGCGCCGCGCCAGAGCGGTCCGGCGCCGAACCTCGACCGCTCGTCGTACGAATCCGCGCCCGGCGCTATTCCGCCTTTCTGCAGGCCTTGCGGGACGCCGGCGTGGAAGCCGTTACCGTCCACGCCGCAAAATCCGCGAGCATGGGCGGCGAAGAAACCGGAGCCGCCGCGCCAACCGATACACTGGCAAGGATGTCCGCGCCGCGCGTCGTCGGCGACGCGGAAGATTTTATCGAAGTGCATATTCATTGGACGGAATCCATCCCGGCCGCGCGGGAATGATTCATGCGCGCAGTAGAAGGGCGGTCACGATCGTCGCATGGAACAATGGAAGGTTTACAAACACGGGCGAGACGCCCGTGCCTGGAGTTTGGACATTCTGCGGACACGGGCGAGACGCCCGTGCCACATAGTGAGCTGCGAGGCATATGCATCGCATCATTGTTCGTGTGGATTCGTGCTTGTCGCGGCGTAGTCCGGCCGTTGCCGGATGAAGACGGATTCATTCGTGGTTCAACAGTTCGGTTGCGGGCGCAGCCCGCCTTAGGGTTCGCGCAAAAATAAATTCACAGAATTGGGCGTGTAGGCGCCCGGCCGGCAAGGCGCGAAAACGCAGGAATATTCGCGATATTTCGAGTTTTCGCAACGCACCCGGGCGGGATGCATCTGCGTCCAAAATGTGAAGTTATTTTTGCGCAGGCACTTAGGGAGACAGACATGAGAAAACAGTTTTCAAAGACCGCTTGCATCGTTATTTCCGCTACGACAGCGCTGGCCTCGCATAACGCCGCCGCTGCGGAGAAAACCGATCCGGTTGCGGTTCTGGCGCGGGATCAGGTCGCTTTCGCCGTAGATCTGTATCGGCACCTGGCGGAGCAAAAGCAGGGCAACCTGTTTTTTTCGCCCTACAGCATCTCGACGGCGCTGGCCATGACCCGCGCGGGCGCGCGGGGCGAAACCGCCCGGGAGATGACAAAAACCCTGCGCTTTTCGCTTGCTGACGACCCTCTGCACGGCGCCATAGCCGCCATGCAAACGCGCCTGACCCGCGCCGGCCGCAGCGACGGCATCGAACTGGACATCGCCAACTCGCTCTGGCCGCAGGCCGAATATCCGTTTCTCAAGGACTACATGGCTTTGCTGAAAAAGAGCTTCGGGGCCGAGAGCGAAGCGCTGGACTACAGCCAAAACCCCGAACGCGCGCGAAAACGCATCAACAAGTGGACGGCGCAAAAGACGCGCAACAAAATAGAGGATCTTATCCCGCAGGGCGTGCTCGACCCCATGACGCGTCTGGTTCTGGCCAACGCCATCTATTTCAAGGGGGAATGGGCCAGCGCCTTCGACCGCCGGAATACCCGGCCGCTGCCATTCCATAGCGCCCCAAAAACAACTGTCAAAACCCCGACCATGCAAACCAAGCGTTCCTTCGGCTATGCCGAATTCGACGACCTTCAGGTTCTGGCCATGCCGTACAAGGGACGGGCCTACTCCATGATCGTACTGCTGCCGCGCACGGTCGCGGGCCTGGCCGAAATCGAGAAGAGTCTGACCGCGCAACAGATCGACCAATGGACGGCGGCCCTGCGCGAGCAGGAAGTGCAAGTCTGGCTGCCGCGCTTCCAGGCGACCTCGCAACTCCGGCTGGACCGCGTTCTGCAAAGCATGGGCATGCCGCTCGCCTTCGATCCGAACAAAGCCGATTTCTCGGGCATGGACGGACGCGAGCCCTGGCTCTATATCGGCGCCGTCCTGCACAAGGCGTTTGTGGAAGTCAATGAAGAGGGCGCCGAAGCCGCCGCCGCGACCGCGGTCGTAATGGCGATGAGAAGTTTTCGGCCGCCAACGGTTTTTCGCGCCGAACGTCCGTTCCTGTTTCTGATCCGCGCAAACGAAAGCGGCGCCCTGCTCTTCATGGGCCGCATGGTCAACCCTGCCGCCAATCCGTAACCGAAACACCCCGTCGTATGACAACACGCAACAAGGAGAATACCATGAAACGTTTCTGGATGTACTCGATCTGCGCCGCCTGTTTGTGGTCCGCCGGCGCGCCGGCGCAGGAAGCGGATACGCTGGAGTTCATGGAGGGCTTCGCCTGGCGCGACCGTCAAGCCGCGCTCAAAACCCTCACGCCCCATACGGACGACTTCTTCTATTTCAGCGCGCTGGACCGGCAACTGGCCGGCGATGCGGACGGCTTCGATCAAGTGATGCGCCAATGGCTGCAAGCCCGCCATCAGCGCTGGAATGCGCGTATGACCGAGCTGCGCCGTCGGCAAAGGCTTCTGGATTTCCAGAGGAAACCGGACGAACTCTGGACGTTTCTGCGCGAAGACGCCCACCTGCGATTCGACCACCGGCCCCGGCACGAGCGGCAAACCGTGCGCTACCCGTCGCGCATCGACCCGCAGCAATACGCGGTGGGCGTCTTCGAACGGGAAGCCGGCTCCGGTCACGACAGGCTCGACCGCGTCACCGAACGCGGACTGGAACGCCTGGTCGGACATAAACTTTCCGGTAGCCGTTCACGGTTCTCGGTTCACAGTTCACGGTTTTTGATTCTGCTGAAGAAGTCGGTGAAATGCGGTCGGCACGGAGCCCGACCCTCCAAAACGA
>CAZYAW010000173.1:0-24644 GCA_964646045.1 uncultured Victivallales bacterium
GGCGCCAAGGCGCTGGATCAGAAAGTCGCCGACTGGCAGGCGCGGCGCCAATATCTGGGGACGGGCTCCAGAGGCGGCGGTCAGTCGTCCGGCGGCGGGGGCGGCGCGCGGGTCGGCACCGGGCTGCCCCATCCCGACGGCGGCGGGGGCGGGGCGCCCGCCGGTTCCGGTCAGTTGCGTAAGTTTCGCTAGTCGTTACTAAGGGTTCTCATAACAATCAAGACGCTAATTGAAGTAGGTCGGGCATTCTTGCCCGACCAGGTCAGGCAGGAATGCCTACCCTACGATTTGGCATGTCCAGACTACTATGGGAAGGTTGGTAACGATGCGGGGTTTTCGTCATGCGAGTGCGTAGAGGCGCACGAAGGGGGACGACAGTGGCGGGAAACAATAATAAGACGAAATTTTTACGGCGCCGGGGCCGGTTCCTGCGCCGCAGCCGTCTGCGGGCCGCTGCGCCCGGCACGCGTAACTCGCGAGCCGGCGGCGTGAATATGGAGTATGTCATCCTGGCGACCTTGATTGCGGCCGCCGTCGTGGTGGCGGTCGTGGTTTTCAGCCGTTCGATCGCCACGATGTTTTTTGCGGCCGGCGACGGGGCGACGTTGCGCCATACCAAGGCCCAGCAGGATTTGAATATGCGACGCGGCGACCGCGACCAGGACGCGCAGGTGGCGGACGATTATCATGACCGATTCCACGAATAGGGCGCCGCAGTCGGCGAAAACACGCGACGCGGGGCGGGCGGGCAGCATTTTGCTTGAAACGTTGCTGGTGCTTCCGCTATATCTGGTGGCGTTGGGCGGAATGCTCTGGATCGGCGATATCAAGCTGGCGCGGCAGAAACTGGTGGTCTCCGACCGCTACGCGGCCTGGAACGCGGGCAACCGGCATCGTTCGAGCAAGAGCGGAATCGACGGCGAAATTCGCAATGCGTTCTTTCGCTTCGAGGAGATCGGCCGTCAGTCGTTGGCGGGCGTCGCGTACGAGGGCGGGGAAGCGATAGCCTGGAGCGCGCCGGTGGGCGCCGCCGTGACGCTGCGCATGGCCATGCCGGAATGGACGCGCGGCTGGCTGGCCGGTTCGGCGCTGTGGAGCGCCGCGGCGGCGCCCGCCGGCGCGGAGACGCTGACAGGCCGGCGAGTCGAGCAGGCGAGTCGGCATGTGGTGCTGATGCGCAATCGCTACGGCGAGGCGGCCTATCGCAGTCCGCGCTGGTTGCCGGCCATGCTGGCCGACTGGAGTCGGCCCTGGGACGAGTATGTGTGGCGCGAGCCTTGGCCCGCGACCGAGGATTTAAAGGGCATGTCCGCCGACGGACTGCGCCCCTATACGCGGACTCCGTCGGGGCCGGCCGGCTATGAACACCGGCGGCACGGCGGTTATGTGCGCTGGAGCGATTGAAGATGAGCGGAAAATTTCATTCTGCCGGGGCTGTTCGCGCGGCGCGATCGGTATCGTGTCGCGGCGGATTTATTCTCCTGGCGCTGCTGCTGAGCGGCGGGCGGATCTCGGCGGCGCCGTCCGCTTTCGCGCTGGCGGACGGCCGCGAACGTGTCGAGCTGCCGCCCCTGTGCCGGATCGAGAGTCGTTCCGCCGCGGGCGACACTTGGCGGATGAACGGTCGCCTCGCGGGCGGTCTCGAAACGGCCCTGTCCGATTTCGAGAAGAGCCTAGGGGGCCAGGACTGGTCGTGGGCGGTGGTGACGTTGCGTGAAAACGGCGAAAAACGGACCGCCTTGATACGTCTTGACAAGGGGCGCTCCCGCCTGTTGCTGATGATCGTTGAAAGCGGGCCGGGCCGCAGTTTTTTTTCAATAGGCGAAGTGCGTGAGGATGCAGACAAGACCGAAGGAACAACTCCATGAAGAATTTTATTCCCCTGGTACTGGCGGTGGTGTTGGGTTTGGCGGCGGTGCTGGCCACCGGCCGTTTGCTGCGCGAGCGGCGCGAGGCGGGCGAGCGCATGACGTCCGTGGTGGCGGCGGCCAGCGCCATCGCGCAGGGCGACATACTGACGGAAGGCTCGATTCGCGCCAAGCGCATCCCGCTCTCGGCTCGTCCCGAGCAGGCCATTCCGTGGAGTCGGGCCGGCATGGTGGCGGGCCAGCGGGCGCGCCGTTCGGTGGTGCAGGGCGACTATCTGCTGCTTTCCGACGTGGCTTTTTCCCGCAGCTTGGCGGAAATCGTGGGCGAGGGCGAGTGGGCCACCACCTTGCGGCTGGGCAGCGGCGGCATTGCCGCTCTCGTGCAGCCGGGCGACGAAATCGCCATCATCGGCACTTTCCGCATCAAAACAGCGGTCAAAACCGCCGATCTCTCCGAGGCTCCCGAAGCCTTGGAAAAAGAGGCGACCATGGTGCTCTTTCCCCGTGTGCGCGTTCTGGACGTGGGCGCCATGGGCAACACCGCGCGCGGGGATACGCCCGGTACGGAAATCATCGTCTCGTTGCCCCCGCGTCAGGCCCAGACTCTCATTGCGGCGCAGCGCAAGGCCAGCTTGACCGTGGCCCTGCGGCGACCCGGTGACGAGAGTTCGGTCAGCCGTCAGGATGTCGGCATGGTGGACGAGGACACGTTCGATCATCTGTTGCGCGGGCTCGAATCGGTTCAGGTCCCCTTTGTGCCTGGCGCGGCCGTAGCGGAATGAGGGGCGCGAATGCGCGAGGACTAATTTGCGACAGGTGTACGAGCGCGCCCGGTCGGGAGTGGAAGGAAGTCAAGAGGCAGGCCAACAGGGAGGCAAAGCGATGAGAGCAGGCAACGGCAGGATGTGGAAAAGGTTGGGGTCGGTCGCGCTCGGCTGGGCGGCGCTGGCGCTGTCGGCGCCGGCGGAATCGACGCCGGTCTCCGTGACGGTCGGCAAAATGGAGGTGGTGGACGTGCCGTTCCCGGTGGAGGGCTACCGGCTGGCCAATCCGGATGTCGCCAAGGTGGAGGCGCAGGGCGAACGACGTCTGCGCGTTCTGGGCGTCAAAGTAGGTTCGTCCGACTTGCAGGTGACGGGCCGTGGCGGCGTGGCGGCCATGTTCTCGATTACGGTGCTGGAAGACGTCAAGGCGGTTTTCGGCGCGCTGATGCGCGATCTGGATACCGTGCCGGAAGCCGAGTTGAGCATCAATCTGGGGCGCGTCACCCTGCGCGGCGAAATCAGCAACATTCGGCACTGGCAGCATCTGCAAAAGGTTCTGCAACTCTATCCCAAGGAGCAGGTGGCCAATCTGACCACGTTTCAGCCGGCGCCGGAAGTGATGATCGCCTTGCGCGACGCCTTGCAAAAAGCGGGTTTTAAGGTTCTGCAGGAGGATGCCAAGGGCGATCCGGCGCCGGGTTCGCTGCGTCTCAACTATTCGGGAAACTCCGTTTTTATCGGCGGTTCCGTCTATAGCGGCGCCGAGACGGACCGGATTCGCCAGATTGTTTCGGCGCAAGACTGGCTGACGCTGGCCGGCGGCGAGGAGAAACGCGAGAACGCGCTGATCAAGGCGATCGTCAATGTCGCGGTCGCTCCGGTGATGCTGGAGCTGGACGTGGTGTTTGTCGGCGTTACCGACGAGGAAGCGCGGCAGACCGGCGTCAATCTGGCCAAAGCCGGACTGCTGGTCGTGGACGCGACCGGCGCGGTCTTCGACGGCGTGCTGGGACGCAAGGGCGCCGGAGAGTCGCACGGGAGTTTCGGTGGGGCCTATCGTATCGGGACGGGCATTCAGGGGGCGCTCAAGTTTTTCGCCGGCAGCGGGCCGGGCCGTTTTCGCACGGCCGGCCACATGACTTTCAAGAACGACGCGCCCGAGTGGCGCACCTATCACAGCGGCGGCACGCTCAAGGTGCGCACCGCCACCAGCGACCGCGTGGGACTGGACGACATCGACTACGGACTGATCATGAAGGTCAAGGGCGGCCTGACCGACAGCCGCACGGTCGCGCTCGAGGTGGAACTGGAACTGAGCTATCCCAGTCCGGTCGGCACGGATTACGACCTCAAACGCAACAAGATTCAGACGACGGTCATGTGCGATCTCAACCAGACGCTGGTGATGGGCGGCATGAAAAGCCTGATAGAGCAGTCCAGTCGCGAAGGCGTGCCGTTTCTGCGCAGCATACCGGTGGTGCAGTGGATGTTTTCGGAGAAGATGGAGCAGAAACAGGACAGCACCGTGCTGATTCTGATGAGTCCGCGCATCATGGGCGCGCCGGTCGAAACGACTCCGGTTTCCGCGGAAACCGTCGGCGTACAGGAGGAGGCCGCTCGTTCGACCGACGAAATCGAGCGTGAACGGCGCGGCCGCAAACGCCGTTTTTTCTTCTTTTAAGCGTCGCCCCGGCGGCGGATGAAGACCCTACGGGCGAAACTATGGCGACACTTTCCATAACCTATGCGGACGACCGGCAGGAGGGCGTCGAGTTTACGCTCAAGAGCGAGGGCCAGACCGCCATTGGACGAGTGGACGACAACGATGTGGCTCTGCCCAACAAGAAGGTGTCGCGTCGCCATGCCGCCATTGTGGCGGAAAACGGAACCTATCAGGCGCTGGATCTGGGCAGTACGTTCGGGACGCGTCTGAACGGGCGCGTCCTCAAAGCCGCTACCGCGCTGCGCGACGGAGACTGTCTCGACATTGGCGGCAACCGTCTGATCTTTCATGCCGACGCCGCGGTCGCCGCGCGCCCGTCGGCTTCCGGCGCCGCGCCGCGCGCCCGCCGCGAGGAACCCGTTGCGCAGGCGTTTGGCGAAATGGCCTTTTTGTATACCGAAGAAATGATGGCCATGAAACGCCGCATTCACGAGCAGGTTCTGCAAAAGCTCAACCTGCCCGAGGTGGCCTCCCAGCAGATTCAGGACGACGAATTGCGGCTCAAGCTGGAAGTGGCGCTGGACCAGATTCTGCGCGAAGTGCGCCACGAGCTGCCTCGCGACTTGAACGGCGAACTGTTCCGTCAGGCGCTGCTGGACGAACTGGTCGGCTTCGGACCGATTTCGCCCATGCTGCGCGACCCGGATGTGGACGAAATCATGGTGAACGGGCCCGCCTGCATTTTCGTCGAGCGTAAAGGACGGCTGTGCGAAACCGGCGCCAAGTTTTTCGACGACCGTCATCTTACCACCATCATTCAGCGCATTGTCGAACCGCTGGGCCGGCATGTGGACGAAGCCAGTCCGATGGTCGATGCCCGTCTTCCCGACGGATCGCGCGTCAATGCGGTGATTCCGCCCCTGGCGCTGGACGGGTCCTCCGTGACGATCCGCAAATTCGCGCGCGAGCGACTGGAAGCGCAGGATCTTATCCGGTTCGGCAGCATGACGTCCGAAATCGCGCTGTTTCTCGAGGAGGCCGTACGCGCCCGTCAGAACATTCTCATCTCCGGCGGCACCGGATCGGGCAAAACCACGCTGCTTAATGTGCTGTCGCAGTTCATCGGCCGGACCGAGCGGGTGGTGACCATCGAGGATTCCGCCGAGTTGAAGCTGACGCACCGCAATCTGGTGCGGATGGAGGCTCGGCCCGCCAATATCGAGGGACGCGGCCGCGTTTCCATTCGCGACCTGGTGGTCAATGCGTTGCGCATGCGGCCGGACCGCATCATCGTCGGCGAATGTCGCGGCGCCGAAGCGCTGGACATGCTGCAGGCCATGAATACCGGACACGACGGCTCACTGACCACGGTGCATGCCAACAATCCCCGCGATTCTCTGGCGCGACTCGAAACGATGGTGATGATGGCCGGCTACGATCTGCCGTCCGCCGCCATTCGCGACCAGATCGCCTCGGCGGTCAATCTGGTGGTGCAGCAGAATCGGCTGATGGACGGTTCGCGTAAAATCCTGCAGATTTCGGAAATCACCGGACGGGAAGGGCCGGTCGTGTTGATGCAGGATATTTTCACCTTCGAGCAGACCGGGTTTTCCGACGACGGCAAAGTCGTGGGCCGGTTCAACGCGACGGGCAATATCCCGCAGTTTGTCGAAGCCCTGAAGGTCAAGGGCGATCTGCGACTGGGCATGGAAGTGTTCGTGCCCAAAGGCTGACGGTTTCGCAAACGAGAGACTATGACAAACCGACGAATATCAGTGGAGCTTTTTTCAGGAGCGGGCGGACTGGCCCTGGGTCTTGAACAGAGCGGATGGCGTCACGCCGCACTGGTCGAGCGGGACGAGCACGCCTGTTCGACCCTTCGCCTGAACGGGTCCTTGCGACATCCGCTGGCTAAACGATGGCGTCTGTTTTCCCAGGATGTACATTCCGTACGTTATGGCGAATTGGCGCGGCATGTCGACATGGTAGCCGGGGGACCGCCCTGTCAGCCTTTTTCTCTCGGAGGCCGACATCGAGCGCATCGCGACGCGCGCGATCTGTTCCCTGAAGCGGTTCGATCGGTGCGAGAGTTGCAACCGCAATGTTTTATTTTCGAAAACGTCAAAGGGTTGCTTCGTGAAAGTTTCTCGAGTTATTTCCATTATGTCGTTTTGCAACTGACGTATCCAACGCTTTTCCGCAAAAAAGACGAGGATTGGAAGAGGCATTTATCGAGACTGGAACGACACCATACGGGGGGACTGGAAACGGATCTGACCTATCGAGTCGTTTACCGACTTCTTGACGCGGCGGAGTATGGCGTTCCGCAACATCGGCATCGAGTTTTCATTGTCGGATTTCGCTCCGATCTTCGTAGGGAATGGTCTTTCCCGGAGCCAACGCATTCTTTCGATCGCCTGCTCTGGGACCAGTGGGTTGCGAGCGAATACTGGGACGAGCATTGTGTGGCCACAAAACATCGGCCGGCGCCGCCTGAACATCTGGCTTCCCGCATCCGCCGTCTTGAGGCTGTCTTTCGCCTCTTTCCGCCTCCAGGCAAACGATGTCGGACCGTACGCGACGCTATTCATGATTTGCCGGATCCTCGCCATGGAAGACATTCCTTTGCGAATCACGAGTTTCGTGACGGAGCGCGTCCGTACCCGGGCCATACGGGCAGTACTCTCGACGTTCCGTCGAAGACGCTTAAGGCGGGAGACCATGGCGTGCCGGGCGGGGAGAATATGCTGGTTTTGTCTGACGGGACCTGTCGTTACTTCACAGTACGCGAAAGCGCCCGATTACAGACGTTTCCCGACGACTATGTCTTCAACGGATCGTGGACCGAAGCCATGCGCCAGATCGGCAATGCTGTGCCGGTTGCATTGGCAAAAGCTGTTGGCGACAGTGTTCTCAAGCAGGTAGCCTGAAAGATATTCTATGCCCGACTTATCCGAATTGTTGAAAGATATACAGCGTGTGAGGAAAACTTTGCAGGGCTTTGAGCTCGGGAAGGCGGCCGGCGATACCCTGTATGACAGCAGGGCGAAACGCTTTGTGGTCGAAACCGGTTCGCTCATTAAGGAATTGCATCGGATTCGCGAGCAAATATCGCCCGTTCGCTTTGGCGCTGTTGGCATTACCCTAGGGCGGTCCGACGGTATCGCCAAGTTTTTCGCCTTTAGTTTTACAAATCAGGCTAAGCGCTCGCTCAGTCAACTGGCCGGATCTCCCTTCTATGGTTCAGGGGTCTATGCGATCTATTATCATGGCAAGAAGGAAAAAGCCTATCGGATCGTTTCGGGAACAGAGACTCCGATTTATGTCGGGAAAGCCAATCCGGGAAATCCTCAGGCGGAAACAGTGGAAGAGCAGGGACAGGCTCTTTATTCGCGTCTCAAGGAGCATTCCAAAAGCATGGCCAACGCCAATCTGCCGCTATCGGATTTTTTTTATCGAGCTTCTCCCATCCAGACGGGTATGCAGTCTGCCGTTGAGGATTTCATGATACGGCTGTTTCGCCCCGTATGGAACAAGGAGGTAAAAATATGCTATGGCATTGGCAAGCACGGCGACAGCGCTCAAACACGGCGCAATAAACGATCGCCATGGGACACCATGCATCCAGGCAGAAAATGGGCGGCCCATACGAAAAGCGATCAGATGAATCGACGGGAAATCACGGCGAAGATGGAACAGCATTTTAGATCGCATCCGGTGATTCCCGATAAAGAAGAATTGTTTAAAATGCTCTCGCTTGATTGAGTGGGACGTTTGACACGGGTCTTGCATCCATGGCGGTTTTCGCAAACGAGAGACAGAGAGAGGGCGCATGCAGGAAGCGGCGGTTTTAGGTCTGATATTTGCGGCGGTGGTTTTGCTGGTGCGCGTGGTGACGCCGCTGCTGGCCCAGATTGGCGTCGAACGCTCGCTGGGCCGGTACGGCGACGTGGCCGCGTCGGCCGCCATGCGTCATTTCACTACGCCGGAACGGCTGGCGCGCGCCTGCTGGATGACGGCGCTGGCCGGCGCCGGACTCCTGGCCGCGGCGCTGATTGCGGCCGGCGTCCTGCAGCCCGTTCTGTTGACGGTTCTTCCTCTGGCGGTCGGCTTTCTCGGCTTTCAGATTCCCAAGGTGTGGCTGCGCAGGCGCATTCGCAAGCGGCTCCAAAATTTCGAGGCGCGTCTGGTGGACTTGACGCTCGGCCTGGCCAACGGCCTGCGTTCCGGCGCGGCGCTGCCGCAAAGTCTGGAGCTGGTCTCCCGCGACCTGGGCGGCGTGATGACCGAGGAATTCAACCTGGTACTGCACGAGTATCGGCTGGGCATCGACCTGCCCGAGTGTCTGGAGCGACTGTGCGAGCGCATGCCGTGCGAAGATCTGGCGCTGATGGTCACGTCCATTCGGCTCACCATGCAGTCGGGCGGCAGCCTGGCGGAAGTGCTCGAGAAGATTACCGGCACCATCCGCGAGCGTACGGAGTTTCATCAGCGCTTGCGCACCATGACCGAACAGGGCCGCTTCGAGGCCATCGCCATGGCCTTTGCGCCGCTGGTCACCTTTGGCATTCTCTACTATCTCGATCCCGAACTCATGCGGCCCATGGTCACTACGCCGCTGGGCTGGACCGCGCTCGGGGCCGTGGTGGTTCTGGAAACGCTGGGTTTTCTGATTATCAACAAGATCGTAACGATTAAGGTGTAAATGGACGTCGTGGCTGTACAGATTCTTTCGTTCGGAGCCGTGGCGCTGCTGGTGACGGGGATCGCCGCCGCGCTGCGCGGCGAGAAATCGTCCGCCGCCAAGGGCGTACCGCCCGTCTTCCGCGCGTTTTCGAAGGAGATCGAAACGCTGGGGCGTCTGATCGGACCCGCGCTGGACCGCTCCAATGCGGCGCAGGCTCGTCAGTTGCAACAGGACTTGATCGCCGCCCATCTGGCTCCGTTGCAGGTGCAGGACATCCGCGGACTGCAGGGGCTGGCCGCGCTGGGGCTGGGCTGCGCGGCCGGCGTCACGGTTTTTCTGCTGAGCGCCGACTGGCGCTACGGTCTGATCGGATGGCTGGCCATGGGCCTGATGGGCTGGAGCTATCCGGTCGCCTGGCTGCACGGCGCCGCCGGTCGGCGCAAGGATGTCATGTCGCGCAGTCTGCCCTACGCGATCGATCTGATCACGGTGGGCATGCAGGCCGGACAGGACTTTGGCGCCGCCGTGCGCAATTTGGTGGTGGACGGGCCGCCGGGCCCCCTGCGCCAGGAGTTCGCGGTGATGTTGCGCGAAACGGAGCTGGGCAAGTCGCGCATCGAGGCGCTCAAGGCCATGGCGGACCGCATCCAGCTCGACGAGTTCCGCTCGCTGGTCACTTCGGTTGTGCAGAGCAGCGAGATGGGCGCCAGCATTGCGCAGACGCTCAAGGTGCAGGCGGAGGAAATTCGGCGCGCGCGTCATCACAAGGCGGAGCGCCAGGCGGCGCGCGCGCCGTCCCTGATGATTATCCCGGTGGCGCTGTTCATTCTGCCGTCGGTTTTCGTTATGATTTTCGTGCCCATCATCCTGCGCATTCAGGGGTCGGGTATCGGCGGGTTCATGGGGCGTTGACGGAGGAGAGGGGCGGGGAACCATGTGGCAAGCGGGTGTGGAACTGGAAGGCAAACGGGTGGATACGCTGGCGCTCAAGGAGGGCGCGTCGGTCGTGGGCCGTTCGCGCAATTCCGAGCTGCAGGTCAATGCGCCCGACATTTCGCGGGCGCATGCCAGGATCGTCGTGGCGGGCGAGCGGGTGACCGTCGAGAATCTCGGGCGCACCGGAACGCGCATCGAGGGCCGCCCGCTGGAGGGCGCGACCGTTTGGCAGCCCGGCGAACGCGTGACGATGGGTTCCATTGCCGCGTTGATTCTGGAACGCGTCGAGGAGGCCGCCCCTGTCCCCGATCGCGCGTCGGCCGTTTCCGCTCCGGCATCCGAGGAGGCCGCCGAGCGCACCTCCGACGAGCCGCTCGACGACGGGACCTCCGTCCGCGTGGATGCGACGTGCGAACGAACCGGGGCCGGCCCGACAGCGGCGGGGGCGGACGACGGAATCCCCGGGGCCACGCGTCTGTCCATGCCCGGTTCGGACGGCGACGGACACACCCGCGCCATGCAAACGCGTATGGTCAGTCCCGAGGAACTGGACGCCTTGCGCGAGATGGAGCACAAAAAGGGACGCAAACGCATGGTGATCGCCCTGTGCGTGGCGGCGCCGGTTTTGCTCGCCATCCTTTTCTTGCGGCCCCGGCCGCTGCCGCCCGAAACGGAGATTGACTGGCCGCGCGACGAGCGGGACCGTCCTGTCGAAACGGCGCGGCCCGCGCCCGGCGGCGGTATGGCCGAGGGCGGGTTCGACGTGCTCGTGCCCGGCAGCGGTCCGCTGCAGGAGACGTCCGTCGAGGAGGGCGCGCTTTGGCAAACCCGCATCGGTCGCGACCGGGACGTGACGTTGCGGCTCGAACTGAAGGAGCGTAACGACAAGCGTTTCGCGCGCATGGATCGGGAAACGCTGGTGCGCGAGTGGATCGGCGAGCAAGACGGCGACGGTCGGACCTGGACTTTCGACCGCCCGTATGCCACATTGAGTTTCTATGGATGGGATCAGGGCGTTCCGTTCACGCGCGTACCCTATCGCCGTCACGACGGGCGCGAGGCCTGGTTCGGCATGGCCGCGATTTTCCGGCACGGCACGCGTCGTTACGTTTTGTGCGCGGAGATCCCCGTCGCCGAACGGCTGCGCGCCGAACGCATGCTGTTCATGCGCTACGTCAAACCGTCGGCCGCCTTCGAGCGTTCGCACTGGGAAGCGCCGGCCGCCGCGCTGGAAACCGCGTCCGCCGCCGACATGCTGGGGCGGGCGCGTCGCGATTTGGCACGCAAGGCGCCCTTGACCTGGACGCGTGTGGAAGATCTGCTTAAGGCGGTTCTCGCGAAAAGCACGGCCGAGGACGACAGTGGCGCCTACAGCGAAGCGCTCGAGCTCCTGGTGGAACTGCGCGAGAATCAGGCGCGCTGGTACAACAGTCAGGTTTTGGCGCGCGACGACGCGCGCGCGCAGGGCGACCGGGCCTGGGCCGAACGCATCGCCGAGCTGGCCAAGGCCGTTTTTTCCGATCCCGAAGATCGCCGTTACTATCAGGTGCGGCGCTGGTAGGCGCGCCGCGCCGCAGAGAGGACGTTCATGCTTATTAGACTGGAATATCAGGGCCGCACGCTGCACGAGGTCGCCTTCGAAGAGATGGCGGGCGAACTGACCATCGGACGCGGCAAGCCGTGCGATTGGCGCGTGGCGGGCGAAGATCCGGTGGTCAGTTCGCGGCATGCCGCACTGACGCGCAAGGGCAAGGCCTTGTGGATTGCCGACTTGCAGAGCAAGAACGGCATCTTTTTGCGCGGCAAAAAAATCGAGCGTCGCCGTCTCAAGGAAGGCGATCAGGTCGGGATCGGCAACCATCTTCTCTGCGTCGATCGTTCGGTCGCGACCGACAACGCGCGCGCGGCTTCACAGGTGCGCGTCCTCTCCGGCAAATCGCGCGGCCGGCGTCAGCCGCTGCTGCCGCCCGTCCTGACGATCGGCTCGGATCCGGCCTGCAATCTCGTGCTGCTCGACGGACTGGTCTCCAAGCGCCATGCCGAGATAGCCGTCAAGGAAGACGGCGCCTGCTGGATCCGCGACCTGGGCAGCAAGAACGGCACAACGGTTAACGGGCTGCCGTTGCGCGAAGAGAAGGAACGCCTGCTGAAAGACGGGGATCGCATTGGATTGGCCCATTTGGAACTGGAATTTCAGGACGGCGCCGCGCGTCGCAGCGGTTCGCAGGCCTGGCTGCGGCTGGGCGTCGTAGCCGCGACCCTGGTGGTGGCGCTGGGCCTCTACGGGGCCTGGATGATGATGCGTCCCTCGGCGGAGACCTATCTCGACCGCGCGCGCAATTTGGCGGCGGCACAGGATTTCGACGCCGCGCGCCGGGAACTGGAACATGCCGAAAACGCGCGCGGCGCGGCCCGCCACGAGGCGCGCACGCGCGAATTGCGTCGCAGCCTGGGCGTGTGGGAAAACACGTTGCGGCAATGGGCGGCGGCCCGCAAGGCGCTGGAACGCGGCGACTGGGTCGAGTCCGCGCGGCGCCTGGGCATGCTGCAGTCCGAACGGACCGAAGCCTGGTCGTGGAACGCGAGCGGAGCGGCCGAGAAAAACGCCGCCGACCGGGTCAAGACCCTGCTCGATTTGCGGCTGGGCGCGCTGGGCGCCCTGCGGCGCGAGGACGCCGCCGCAACGCTGTTGCAGGAAAGCCGTTCCCGCATAGCGGAGGCCTTGAGCGCGCTGCCCGGCGGCGGGCCGGCGCATCTGGAAAAGCTGACGGAAGAACTGCGGACCGCCGCCGCCGCGCTGGACCGGGCGCTGGAACAAACGCAAACACTGGAGAGGGCGCTCGAGCTTTTGCGGAGGCCTTTCCCGCCGTATCCGGAGATTGTGGCCGCACTGGAAACGGTCGTGCGCTCGCCCGAAAGCGCCGTGCGTCGGCGAGCCGCTCGTCTGGAGGAGCCGGTGCGCGCCCTGGCGGCCGCGTTTTCCGTGCTGAACAGCCAGGCGGACGCTCTGCGCGCCATGGAATTCGAGCAGGCGATGGACGAAACCGCCTTCGCCTTGCCGACGCCCGAAGCCTGTGCCGCCGACATTCGCGTCTCCGAGGCGCGCGGGGCGCTGGAGCGCATTCACGGACGGCTGCGCGCGGCCGCCGCGCAGACGGCGCATCGGCACAAGACGATACGCGATCTGATGGGCGGCGACACTTCGGCGCTGCCGGGCCTGGATCTGTTGGAAAACGCCGAAAAGATGCGTCAGGTCTTTGCCTGCGACACGCTCCAGTTCGAGATTCCGCGCCGCACCCGCAAGGAGCCGGTGGGCGAGTACGACCGCCTGCTGGGGGTGGAGGAGTTCTATCTGACCCTGCGCCTGCTGCCCGAGAAACCCGATGCGATGATGGCCATGAGCTGGCCGTTCCCGTCGCTTCTGACCCGCACGGAAGACGCGTTGCGACGCATAGCGGAAATGAACGCCTTCCTCAACGAGCCGGACAATCTTTGGCTGCTGGGCGGCCGCCTGGCCGACGAGATGAAGCGCCTCAACCGTTTTCGCGCGCGCGCCGACGCCGTGGTCGCGGCCATGCTGCAAGAGGCCGCCCGTCGGACGGGTCGCGAACGGCTGATGGCGGGCGGCATCGCCTACAAGCTGGCGTCCGACGCGGCGGCGCTGACTATGGAGAACAAACCGCTCGCCCGTTGGCTGGCGGACGAAACCAAGGCGCTGCGCGCGACGGTGGCGGAGATGGCCGCCGAGTATCGGCGGGCGGCGCCCGTGCGGCAAATTGAAATTCGCGAACGCATGCTGCGGCTCGGATTGCCGGGCGATCCGAGCCTGCGCGGCATGTGGGTGATGCAAACTTCCGCCCCCTGACGGCGAGACAACCTATGGATGGGACCATGTTGGAGAATGATTTCGCTTTTCTGGAGTCGGCCTATGCCTCGGATATCGGGCGCCGCCGCAAACGCAACGAAGACTCCGTTGCCTCTCTGCACGAGCGGGGCGTCTTTTGCGTCGCCGACGGCATGGGCGGCGAAGACGCCGGCGACGTGGCCAGTCAGGCCGTCGTGCGCGGCGTCAACGAGGCCATGGCCGGCGAGATTCCCCGCAACGATATTCTGCGCGTGGAAGACAAGTGCCGCAGACTCGATCGGGCCCTGCACGAGTCCAGCGAGTGGATTCGCAAACGCGCCGAGGCGGCGGGGCGCGGCATGTCGGGTTCCACGGTCGTGCTACTGGCCTTCGACGCGGTCGAGCCGCGAGCGGCGGTGGCCTTGCATGCCGGCGACAGTCGCCTGTATCGTCTGCGCGACGAGGAATTGACGCAGATCACGCGCGATCATTCCATGGCCGAGGAATCGGGGATGTCCAAAAGCCAGTTGCCCAAGATCTTTCGCGGCATGGTAACGCGCGCCGTCGGCATACAGGAAAACATCGAGATCGCCCGTACCGAAGTCGATGTTCGGGAAGGAGACCTCTTTCTGCTTTGTTCCGACGGCCTGAGCGGCATGCTGCCCGACCGTAAGATTCGGCGCCTGCTGCTCAAAAATCAGTCCGAGTCCCTCGGCGAAACCGTGGCCGCTCTGGTGACCGCCGCCAACGACGCCGGCGGCGAGGACAACGTCTCCGTCATTGCGGTGCGGGTGGGCGCCTTGCCCGCCTCGCCGCCGGACGGGGAGGGCGGGGAACAGGAGGAGGACGAAACCCGGACCGATCCCCGCGCATTGGCGACCGCCGCGGCCGCAGCATTGGCGGAGAAGGAGACGGAGGAGGACGAAACGGAGCGGGAAACGGCCGACACGCTGCCCTTGCCCGCTGCCGGCGGAGGGGAGGGCAAGGAGACCGCCGAAACGGTGCGGCGCCCCGCCGGAAAATGCGCGCCCCTGGCCCGGCTGTTTCGCAGGAGATGTCATTCGTGACCGAAGAACTGAAAAAAAGGCTGGGCGACTACGAGGTCCTCTGCGAGATCGGCGGCGGCGCGCAGGGCAAGATTTTCAAGGCCCAATGCGTGGTCGACGACAATCCCAACACGCGCAAGGGCGAGGAAGTCGCCCTGAAGGTCGTGCGGCGTTTCGGCGACGACGATCAAAGTCAGGAACGATTCGAGCGCGAGGTGCGCATTTTCCTGGAACTCAAGCATCCCAACCTGGTCGAGTACAAGGAAGCGTTTACCGTTCAGGACGAATGGTCTTCCGACATTCACTGTCTGGTCATGGAATACCTCGAGGGCGAAGATCTGAGCGTGCGCCTCAAAGATCACCCCGGCGGACTGCCCTTTGAAGTTCTCAAACCCGTATTCGCGCAAGTGCTCGAAGGACTCGCCTACGCCCGCGAGCACGGCATCATTCATCGCGATCTCAAGCCCGGCAACATCTTCCTGTGTTCCGACGGCCGGGTCAAGGTCATCGACTTCGGCATTGCCCGCAAAGAGGACGGCACGGTAACCAATACCGCCGGCTTCAAGGGAACCTACGACTACATGGCGCCGGATTTTCTTTCGGCCGGCGACGATTTCCGCGGCGACGAACAGTCCGACATTTTCAGTCTGGGCGTTTGCTTCTGTAAGATACTGACCGGTCGCCTGCCCTATACGGGCAGCAACGAATCCGGCTGGGTCGCCTATCTCAACCGCTGGCAGCGCGGCAAAGTCAAGGATGTGGCTCTGCCCGGCGGCGCCCTGCGCGTGCTGAACGACAGCGCCACGGTTTTCATGCGCAAGGCCCTGCGCGTCGATCGCAACGACCGCTATGCTTCTTTCCGCGAAATGCTGGACGACTTGCAGCGCATTCGCCGGCGCACCATTACGGCGGCGCAAAAGGAATACGAGTTTGTCGCCTACCTTGGCAAAGGCGGTTTTGGCGAGGTGTTCAAGGCGCGGCGCAAGTCCGACGGTCTTTTCTTCGCGGTCAAACGCATGTTTCCCGGTCTGGATCCGGCCCGGTTCCAGCGCGAAGCCCGTCTCTTGAGCAAGTATCCGCATCCCAATATTGTCGGTTACGAGGACTTCGTGACGGTCGAGCGCGTGGACGGCGAAGACCATTATCTCATTCTGGAGTTTTTGGAGGGCATGCCGGAATGGGGTTTGCGCAATCGCATTAAGGCGGAGGGCGCTCTCGATCTGGCCGAGGTGCGGCGCCTGTTCGACGCCTGGCTCGCCGCGCTGGATTTTCTGCATACGGTCCAGCGCAAGCCCATTTTGCATCGGGATATCACTCCGGCCAACCTGTATGCGCCGCCGCCGCGTGTCGAACACGAAGAAACGCCCAAACTGTTCGACATGGGCATCGCGCGCAGCGAACAGACCGTCACCGGCGGCCATGTGCCCGGCAATCCCGAGTACATGGCCCCCGAGTTCATTACGGAAGCGGACTTTCGCGGATCGGTCGCGTCCGATCTCTATTGCGTGGGGCTTTGCCTGTACGAGTCTCTGGCCGGCAAACCGGCTTTCGAGCGCTTGTCCCGGCAAACGGCCGAGATGTGGCAGGGCCTCAAGTCGCGGGCCGACGGTCTGGTGGCGATCGGCTACGATTATCCCGTCTTTCGCGAACATCCCGCCGTGGAACGCATGGTGCGCAAGGCGATCGCCCGCGATCCGTCCCAGCGCTTTTCCTCCGCGGCGGAAATGCGGGCCGCCGTGCGCACACTGGGCCTGACCACGGACGAGGCGGCGAACATGCCGGTCGAGAGCGCCGCGCAAGGCGAGGAAGCCGAGACCGCGTTCGTGTCGCAGCCGCAGGTGCAGCAGGTGGCCTCCGCCTTGCGGCGCGAGAGCCGTCGGCGCTGGATGCGTATTGCGGCGGCGGCCGCGGCGGGGATTCTGCTCGTCGGGGCCGTCGTTTTCGGGATCGCGCGTCGCGGCGGACCGGCGCAGGCGGCCCGCAACCTGTCGCGGATGGCCGATCAGGCCCTGTCTTTCGAGCCGTCCGTCGCGTATGTGGATCAGTTGCGCCAGTCCGTGGAAAGCGGGCGCAAGTGGAAAGAGCAGTATCCGGAGCATCCCGAAATCTCGGCCCTGTACGGGCGTCTCGCGACGCAATGGTCGCTGCTGGAAGGCAATTTCGAGGGGGCCTTGCGCAAGGCGCTGGATGCGCGCGATCTCGACGCCGGCCGGAAGCTGCTGGACGAGTGGAAAAAAACGGAGGCCCGGCTGCCCTATTTGGGCTTGACGGTTTTCGGGCATGGCGCCCGCACGCTGAGCATGGAAAAAAGGATTCAGTTCCTGCGCGACCTGCTGAGTTTGCAAGAGCACGTTGCGAACCGTTCGCCGCTCGCCGTCGAAGCGTTGCGCGGCGCCGACGCGATGGCGCGTCAAAACGCCGGTCTCGATCCCTATCCGGAAGTGCAGGCCTGGTGGCGAGCCGAGCACGAAGCCCTGGCCGTCACGGCCAAAGCTTTCGAGGAATCCCTGCGACAGGCCTTTTCCGCCGCCGTACTGCGGGAAAATCTGGCGGATATGGAGGGGTTGGCCCGGCAATGGACGCAGGCGCTGGCCGCCGATGCCCGTCACGAGATATGGCCGGTCGCCGCGCGGGAAGCGGCGCGGCAACGCATGACGTCCGAAACGGAACGTCTCCTGATCAAGTTTAAGGATATGGCGCTGGCCGCCTATGCCGCGAACAGCCTGGAGCAGGCCGACAAGCTGGCCCAATGGCTGCAAAAGGTTTCGACCGAGGCGCCGGTTCTGGCCGAATGGCTGGGAGACGAACTGACTCGTTTGCAAGCCGAGATCGGCAAGGCGCAGCAGGACGGCCTGAAGAATGTCGCGGCGCGTCTGCCCGCCACGCTGAATCCGGCCGCGTACGACGGGTTTCGTCAACAACTGGAGTTTCTGGCGCAACGCTTCGCCCAGGGGCGGGGCCACTGGTCCGCCGCCGATGCCGCCGCCGTGCGCGCGGCGGTCGTTGCCGCCTGCGCCCGCCCGGCCCGCCATTTGGCGGAACGCGCCGAGCGCGCCTACGAGGGCGGCGACTATGCAACGGGCCATAGGGCCTTCGATGAACTGCGGCAAGTGGCGGAAGCCGTACCCGCCGCTTTCCACGACGCGCTTTTTGCGGATCTCGTCGCGCAGGTGGCCAAGGCGCATGATCTCAGTCGCCGCGCGGACGCCGAAAGCCGGCAGGCCGAGAACGCGCTGGACGCTCTGTTGCGCGATTTGGAGAACCGTCCTTTCTCGGCGTGGTCCGACGCCTTTGCCGCCTGGCGCAACGTGAAGCTTTCGCCCGCAGTGCGGGCCGCCCTGCCGCGCGGCGAGAAATGGCAAAAGGCCGGCCGTGTCATAAGGCAACGCCTGGCCGACGCGATTGGCGAGGCCGACCGGGAAGAGGTCTTTCGGACGTTGACGCAAATACTGGCCGAGCCCGAAGTTCGCGACTTGGCGGGAAGCGCCGCCGTGGAAAGTCTGACCACCCGTCTCGCTTCCCGGCGCAAGGCGGAGGTCGTCCGGACGGAACTGGCGCGCATTCGTCGGCGCGGCGGCTTGGAACAGCCCGAAAATCTGGAACAGGCCTTCTGCGACCTGGCCCGTCAGCGCGTACCCGAAGTTCATGCTCGTAAAGACATGGCCGATCTGTGGCATGAGACCGACCGCTTCCTGTTGGACCGCCTCAAATCCTATGCCGAGCAAGCGGTCACGGACGAGGAAACCCGCGTGCGCCTGCTGCGTGTAACCGCCATCGTCCGCGCCTTGCGCCAGGCCGGCATTCACGACCCCGGGACGCTTGACGAAATCGAGGCCGCCGCCAAAACACGGTCGCTTGCCATGGCGCGGCTCGCTGCGCCGACCCCGACTCCAACTCCGACCCCGACTCCGCCGCCGACGCCGCATGACGATCCGGAAGCGGAACCGGTGGAACTCGATGGCGATGCGACGCCTGCCGTCGTGCAGGGCCGGGTCGAATCCCCGCCGCCCGTTGCGCCGCCGTCCGGCGGCGCGCCCGCCTTGCCTGCGGCGATGGCCGCTTTGACGAAGCCGGCAGCGGATTTGCTGGGACGGCGGCAAGTGCGCGAGGCGGCCGCCTATCTGACGGACGAACTGCCCGAGAAAATGATGCGCCTCCCGCCCGCCGCCGCCGAACACTGGTCCGCGCTGCGTTTGCGGCTGCGCATCTTGCGCGAAGAACATCCGCTGCTGGATCTGGTCGCCCGGTCGGAACTGGATCGGCTGGACGCCGAAATCGAAGTGCGTCGCGCCAGCCGCATCCCGGAGCGCTGGCGGACCGCCGGCGCTCCGGCCGTTGCGCCGAAGGGCGCGCCGGTTTCGCCCGTCGCGCCGCCCGCCGCGCCGCCTGTCGTCCTCTCTCCGCTGCTGGAAAAGGAACTCAAGCCCATCGTAACGCTGTTTCAGTCCCGACAGGAAAGGAAGGGCATCGAAGCTCTCTGTCATCGTAATTTTGTACGCCGTCTGGAAAAGCTTAAAAGGCGGCACGACGCCGAGATTCAATGGCGGACCTTGCTGGACTGGGTGCGTCGGGAACGGCAGGAACGGCCCTTCCTGGATGTCGTCGGCAAGAACGAGCTGGATATGCTGGAAAGAGATCTTAATGACAGAATGGCCAAGGAGCGCGCAAAATGATTTTTTCGTCTCGTTTCACCCCTTGTTTTCATCCTGCGGCACGGTACGGGCGCGTGGGCCCGGCCGCCGCTATACGCTCCTGGCGGGATACGGCATGCGTCCTGCTGCGCCTGACGCCGCCGCTGCTGGCGACCGTTCTGCATCTGTCGTGCGCCATGATGGACGAATCCATGCCCAGCGGAGCGGGCGAGGTTTTTTTTACGCGGGTCAACATTCGCTATGTCAATCCCGCCAAGGTGCCCTCCACCAATTATCTGCGGGGAGAACTCTTGCCGGCCGGCTCGCGCGTACGGGTCCACGACCGCCAGAACCGCCGCATTCGCTTCACCGCCGCCGGTCGCGATTTCCGGCTGATCCACGTGCCCAAGCATACGCCCGGTTCCCTGGACGACTGGTTTAGACGCCTCTTCGTCAAAGAAGATCCCTGGGCGCCCGGCGCGGTCTTCGACCAAATGGATCCCGCCTTTGTCGAGGCCGTCGAGGAGGGCCGTCTGCTGGGCGGCATGCCGCGCGAGATTGTGCTGATGTCCTACGGCTACCCCCCGGCGCATCGTACCCCGTCGCTGGAGGCCGATGTATGGACCTATTGGACCGCGCGCGGACGCACGGAACTGGTTTTTCGCGACGGTCGCCTTTTGCAGGCGGACGGCGAAACCCTGCCGCAAACGGTGCGCCTGTTTGCCGTTTCCGATCCGTCGGGCGCGGTGATCGAGCTGGACGGTCGCCTGATGGGACGTACGCCCTGCATGTTGTCGATTGCGGTCGATCCCGAAAAAGGCGATGCCCTGCGCTCTTTTCGAGCCGTACCGGCCCGGCCGGACACTCCGCGTCTCGGCGTACTGGCCAGCGAACCGGTGGCGGGGGCGTCCGTCGGCGCCACCATTATGGTGCGCAATGTGCTGCCGCTCTCCGCCGCGCACAGAATGGGGTTGCGGCCCGGAGACCGCATTGTTTCCATCAACGGCGCCCTCGTGCGCAGCGCCGAGGAGTGCGCGGAGATCGTGGCGGCCGCCGGGTTTGGCGCCGAGCTGTCCGTACAGGTGGAGCGGCGCGGCGCGGATGCGACCCTGACCGCGACGCTGGAAACCCCGGCGCAGGGCGTCTTTCACGCCGTGGAAGAGACGCACTCCAATGCGCGTCTGCTCGAGTTGCGCGACCAGATCCTGTTTTTCGACCTCAAGCGCAAGCCGGTCGCCTCGACGGAGACACCCGACCCGGCGCGCAAGCTTTCCGACTTCGATCCGGAAACCGAGACGGAACCGCCGCCGGCGGCCGCAACACCGTCCGTCGAACCGCTCAAAATTCTGGGTTCGGGCTTTGTCGTGGCGTCCGGCGGCTATGTGCTGACTTCGGCCGCACTGGTCGCGGACCAACCGCATCTTGTCGTCCGCACGACGGACGGTCGGGAATACGCGGCCCGCGTGGCGCGCAGCGACGTCGGCAACGACTGGGCGCTGTTGCAGGTTCCCGAACTCAAGCGCGAAGCGATTCCGTTGGGTCGCGAAAGCGCGTTGCGCAAAGGCGTTCGCATTCATTGCGCCGGCTTCGCCATGCAGCCCACCACGCGTCTGGCCCGTCCCGTCGTTGAAATGCGGACGGGCACAGTGCTGGATTTGGTCGGACTCAGCAACGATCCCCGTCACATGCAATTGGGGCTGCCGATCGGCGGCGGCTATTCCGGCAGTCCCGTGCTGGACGAGAGCGGCGCCTGGGTCGGGCTGGTTTCGGACAGTCTTGACGGAATCATTCATGCCGTGGCGCCGCCGGGGACGGCCTTGCCGGGCACGAAATTCGTGCTCAAGGCCGGGCTGATCGAACCGCTGCTGCCCGCCGCGGTGCGGGACGGGCTTGCGCGTGTCGGCGACGCGCGTTCGGCGGTCGGCACCGAACAGATTCTGCAAAATGTGGCGGACTCCATTGTCATGATCCGCGCGGCGGAGGGCTCGCAACCATGATCCGCCTTTTTTTGGGCAGATATGGCCGACCGGCAAGCCGCGCGCGGCGCGTTGCGGACGCCTGGCCGCTTTGGGCCGTTTTGTTCTGCGGTCTGGCCGTTCCGGCCCGGGCCCAGACGAATTCCGACTTGCCCTTCGATCCCGTCGGCAAGACCTGCTATCTACAGGTCAATATGTGGCACGACGCCCGCAATCGAATTGCCACCTTGAATCTGAGCGAAGGCGAGCGTATCGCCATGGGCGTCAAAGCGGTGATTCGCGCTTTCGACGCCGAGCGTATCGTGTTTGCCATTGAAAACAAAGGCGAATTTACGATGGAGCGCGACAAGTACGGCGCCCGGCTGCCGATGGCGGAATTCTTTCGGCGCTGTTTCGCGCTGGACGACCCTCTGGCTCCCGACGCGCCGATTCATCGTCTTGACAAGAGCGAGCAGCGCCATATCGCCGACGGCACGTTGGCGCTCGGCATGAGCCGCGGCGCCGTGCTTATGGCGGTCGGCTATCCGCCGCCGCACAGAACGCCGGATCTGGAATCGAACACCTGGAGCTACTGGATCAGCCGCTGGCGCGCCTATCGTGTGACCTTCGACGAAAACGGGCGCGTGTCCGACTTGCGCGGCTACCCGCAGGACTGACGGAAGAAGAGAGAAAGAGTGGAATGGCGGAAGACGGGAATGACGGAAAACAGCGAGAGTGGCGAAGGCCCTTCTTCCATCATTTTCCGGTATGCCGAGGAACGGAAAGGAAGTCTGAAATATTATGAAAAAAGCCTTTTGTTTGATCATGGCCCTCTTTTGCGTCGCCAGCGCCGGGGCGCGTCGCGCGCCGTCGCGGCACGAAGCGCGACTGGGCAAAACCTATTATTCGCGGGTCAACATCTGGTACGAGAACCCGCGCAACATTCGCAGCACCAATTTTCATCGCGGCGCCAAAATCCCGGCCGGCACCCCGGTCAAAATCATGGCCGTACGCGATCCCGAGATCACCTTTCTCGACGAAGCGACCGGGATGATGACTCTGTACCATGTGCGCCGTCACACGCGGGTGACTTTTGATCAGTATTTCGACCGTATGTTTGCCGCAACCAGCCCCAAAGCCGCCGGAACGCCCTATGCCTCCTTTACCGCCGCCGAGAAGGCGGCCATCGAAAGAGGCGCCGTCGAGCCCGGTATGCGGCGAGAGGCCGTATTGATGGCCTACGGCTATCCGCCCTGTCATCGCACGCCCGATCTCGACGCCCGGCGCTGGACGTACTGGCAGGACCGTCGCGCGGTCGTGCAGGTCGATTTCAACGCCGAAGGCCGTGTCGCTTCCGAGGCGTTCGGCGATCCCGAGCCGCAGGAGACCGAGAGTCTGGCCTTCAGTCCGGTCGGCAAGCGCTATTATACCGCCGTCAACATTTGGCGCGAGAACCCGGATCGCATTTATTCCATCAACTACCATGTCGGTCCCGTGATACCCGTCGGCACGCCCGTAACCATTGACGCCTACGGGAACGATCTGATCCAGTTCACGGTGGAGGGCGAAGAAGGCGGCAATACGGTGGTCCACCTGTTGCGCTACAGCAACGTCGTGCTGGATGTTCTTTTCGACCGGCTTTTCAGCGCAGCCAATGTTCTGGCCGAGGACGGCGCCTGGCACGATTTGACCCCGGACGAAAAGCAGAACGTTAAAAACGGCACGCTGGCGCTCGGGATGGGCAAGGAAGCGGTTTTGATGGCCTTCGGCTATCCGCCGGGCCATCGTACACCCGATCTCGACCATCATATCTGGACCTACTGGCTGGCCCGCGGCGAACGGCTCGTCGTCTATTTCCGCCACGACCGCATCGTCTCGTTGGATCGTCCCTGACCGGCAGAGCCCGCGAGCTTGTCTTGCGGGTCAATCAAACTCGCATGCGAGATCGCTATGGAAAAGAAAACACGGATGGTCGGAGATCGGCGGGCGGCTTTTTCGCTGATGGAACTTTTGACCGTGCTGGCGCTGATCGCGGTGCTGATGGGTCTGATCGTCGGCCTGCGTACGGTGGTTACCGAACGAGGCGGCCGCTCGCAGGCGCAGGCGGAGATGGAGCGGCTGGCCGACAGTCTGGAAGACTATCGCATGGAATTCGGCGTCTATCCGGAAAGGCTGGAAGATGTTGATTTTGCCGCCTATCTGGTTCCGCACGGATTCACGACCAACAGCGCGGGGCGACCGCTGGATCCGTGGGACGAGCCCTATCGGTACGAGCTTTCAGACCAGGGATATGCCTTCGAGCTGTGGGCCGGCGGCGCCACCAACCATCCGCCGGGAACCAATGCCGTGATCTGGGGACAATAGCGTATGAAGTTTCGATTTTGCGATGGTACGGACGCGGGAGGTACTTCTCGCGTGGTGCAGGCGTCTCGCCTGCCGAGAGCCGGCAGACGGGACGCCTGCACCGTAGAGTCAGCTTGCCCCTTTCCTTCTATGGCGAGCTATACACTGCGCGGCCAATCGCCGGACGCATGCGTTTCGCCGCCTCCGCCGGGGCGGAAGCCCGGTTTTCGGACGGGAAACACCGGCGGCTTTACGCTGGTCGAAACCCTGGTGACGCTGACGATTATAGCTCTTCTGACCGGCATGCTGCTGACCGGCGTATTCGCGGTGCGCGAAGGCGGGCGTCGTCGGCAGGCGACGACCGAGGCGAGCGCCCTGCTCAAGGCCCTGCACGACTATCGCGCGTTATACGGGAAATGGCCGCTGCAAACGCAGGATGCGGCGGATCGGGTGGCGACCAACAATGCGGACGTTGTGGCCGCGCTCGATGTGGATTCCAGCGAAAACCCGCGTCAACGCGCCTTTATTACATCGCGTGCCCTGCTGCCCCGGAAAGACGACGCAGGCGCGGCTCTTCCCCTGCCGGATCCATGGGGCAAGCCGTACATCCTGGCCTTTGACGATGACGGAGACGGCCATATCGTTGTTTCTAATCCGTTAGTCGTGACGATCTCCAACGTGGCCGCCGCCGTACTGGCGCGGGGCGGAAAAGAGGATGGTTTCGAGATCGCCGTGCCGACGCCGGTATCCAAGTGATGGGAAGGTCAGACTTCCTGACCTTGCAGAAAAATGCTTTGGCACATTTTTAAATTGTGGCACGGGCATCTTGCCCGTGTTATCTCGAAATATTTCATGGGCGGGACGCCCATGTCACTAAGAATGTGCCAACTCATTTTCCGAAGAACAG
>CAZYAW010000174.1:0-4752 GCA_964646045.1 uncultured Victivallales bacterium
CACGAAGGTTAAAAAAGGGGAAAAGCTCTTTCTTTCGCGTTCCCGCCCCCTTCGTGCTCTTCGTGTCCTTCGTGGTGAAAAAAACCCGACACGAACGGCAGCGGGCAGGCAAACGCTTGTACCGTAGAACAAAACGAACGATTACACCACGAAGAGCACGAAGGGACACGAAGGATGGATTTTGACGAGCTGTCGAACCGGGTCATTGGCTGTGCCATCGAGGTCCACCGCGAGCTTGGGCCAGGTCTGCTCGAGTCCACGTACGAACAGTGCCTGGCGCACGAGCTGAAACTCAACGGCATCTTTTTCCATCTTCAGAGTCCGCAGCCTGTCGCATATAAAGGCATCCGTTTGGATTGCGGCTACCGTGTGGACGTCCTGGTGGAGGAGGCGCTCATCCTCGAGTTGAAGAGTGTCGAGGCAATTAAGGGCATTCACGAAGCGCAACTGCTGACCTACATGAAGCTGGCCGGTGTCAAGACGGGCTTACTGATCAATTTTAACGTCACGAAGCTGAAGACCGGGATCAAGCGCTTCGTTCTCTGACCTCTTCGTGCTCTTCGTGTCCTTCGTGGTGAAAAGAATTCCGGAAACGAAGACCGATTCCACCGCAGAGAACGTAGAGATTGCCGGAGAATTCACCACGAAGAGCACGAAGGAACACGAAGGTTTCCATTAGGCAAAGAAGATACGCCTGGCTCTTTTTTTCGTGTTTCCGACCCCTTCGTGCTCTTCGTGTCCTTCGTGGTGTAAAGCATTAGGCAAGCGTTCACGGTTAGCAGTTTGTCTGAATACCTGAGCCGCTATGTTTCGCCTTGCTTTTGCGCCAAAATATGGTAGCTTGTCGGGTTCAACTGTCCTTCTTGTCAAGCGTCGGCCCGCGAGAATGCGGGCGACGCGATATGTCCGTCGATAGGGGAGCCTTCCGATGATTTTGGATGCCGTCCGCAATATTGCGCAGCACGTCTGGAGCACGCTGCTGGCTATGGCGCCCTATCTGTTGCTCGGATTTCTGGTGGCCGGAGTCTTGTCGGTCCTGATTTCGCCCGCCTGGGTGCGCAAGCGGCTGGGCGGACGCGGTCTGCGCCCGATTCTGCTGGCGGCTCTGTTCGGCGTGCCGCTGCCGCTGTGCTCCTGCGGCGTCATTCCGGTGGCCGTGTCTTTGCGCCGCTTCGGAGCCGGCAAGGGCGCCACCACCGCGTTCCTGCTTTCCACTCCGCAAACGGGGGTGGACAGCATCATGGCCACCTTCAGTCTGCTGGGCCCCGTCTTCGCGCTTTTCCGGCCGATCGCCGCCTTTATTACCGGCGTGCTGGGCGGCCTGACCGTCCAGGCTTGCAGTCCGGCCGACGAGGAAGTCGCGGTGGCCGACCCGCCGTCGCCGGACGATCGTTGCGCCTGCGAAGCACAGGAGGAAAGCGCGCCGGCGCGCGAGTTTCTGCCGCTGCGCGTCTTGCGCTACGGTTTTGCGACGCTGCCGCGCGATATCGCCCGGCCGCTGCTGATCGGATTGCTGGTGGCCGGAGTGATCAGCGCGGCGGTGCCATCCGATTTTTTCGCCGGCCGTCTCGGCTCCGGATGGCCGGCCATGCTGGCCATGATGCTGCTGGGTCTGCCGCTCTACGTGTGCGCGACCTCCTCCATTCCGGTGGCGGCGGCGATGATCGGCGTGGGTCTCTCGCCCGGCGCGGCGCTGGTCTTTCTGATGACCGGGCCCGCCACCAACGCGGCGGCGATCGCGACGTTATGGAAGTTGTTCGGGCGCCGCGTGGCGCTGCTGTATCTGGCGGTGGTGGCGGTCTCGGCGCTGCTGGCGGGCGCGGCGCTGAACCGGGTGTTCGCGGCCGGCGATTTTGCGCCCGTGCCCGGCGCGCACCGCATGTTGCCCGGCCCCGCGCAGACGTTTTTGGCGCTGGCGCTGCTGGCGGTGCTGGCCTACGCTCTGAAAGCCGTCGGGAGAAAAGAATGAACGACTCGGATCGAAACCCGCACACGCTGGAACTGGAACGCCGGTCGGCGGCCGTCACGCTTTCGGATATGGAGATGTTCCTCTTTCCCGAACTGATCTACGCGCTGACCCTGGCCAATATCCTGTCGCCGCGCCTCTGGGCCTGGCGCGAGGATCCCTGGTTCCGCAATCTCGAAAAGGCCCGGCCCTACCGCCGCATCGTGCGTCTCAAACAGTACATCATGGACCATTACGAGTTCAATCTGGACCTCGATACCTGGGGCCTCACCACCAAGGAGCGGGAACTCGGCCGGTTCGGCGCTTTCATCGAGGAAAGCACGCTGGCCCGCTCCAACGCCCTTTTCGGCTACGAGGGCGACAAGTACTATTTCGACATCGACATTCGCACGCATTTCGGTCTGGACCGCTACGAAGGGAATGTCATTCCGTACTGGAAAACGGAGACGGTGGAGGCCATGGACGCTTTCCGCCACAAGCCCGAATATCGCGCGGGCGCCGGCGAATGCGTGTCGCTGTCCGCGCTCTACGCGGCCGCGCTGTTCGTCGTGGCCCGCATTCCGTTGCGCGACATTTTTCTGATGGCGACGCCGCTGCACTCGCAGAATTACGTGGACGTGGACGACGGCATCCTGACCAACAACCGCCGCCTGATTACCAAGGCCATGTGGTGCAACGGCACGGAACTTTCGGCGCAGGGCCGGCGCGCACTGGAAAACGAGCGGGTCACCTATGTCGCCCACGAGAGCGGCTGGGTTCACACCATCTACCCGGACACGACCCTGGCGCCGGAGGCCTGGTCCCGTTTTTCCGACGGACTGCGCAATTTTCTGTCCACCGCGCCGACCCCCGAAATTCTGTGCAACTTCCTGCGCCAGCACGGCGCCTTCCAGAAGCGCTTCCAGATGCGTCAGACGGTGTGCGGCTGCGAGCGCTATATCGGGGCCGAACGCATGTTCGCCTATGAACACGGCAGTTCCTACCGCGTCTCCGACAGCACGCGCGCCAAACTCGTCACCGAAATCGACGCCGAAGAATTCACGGCCTGCTGTTCGGCTCTGCCCGGACGCCTTCTGCTGAACGATCTGGAGGACTATTTGCGCGAGGCCCGGCCCGACTTGCGGAAGGAGGAGGATCGGCGCAAGCTGCACGCGCAACTGGCCCTGCCGTCCGCCGAGGCGGACGCCCTGCTGAACGCGCTGACCGCCTTTTGCCATGTGCAACCGCGCCTGCCCGAGTATGCGCGCAAGCAGTTCGCGCCCGCGCCGACGGAGCTGGGGATCGACGTCGCGATGAGCCGCGCGGAAATCCTGGCGCGGCTCGAGTCGTTGCGCGGGCGGCATCCCTACGCCGAAATGACGTTCTACGCCTATCGCGACCTCGGCCGCACCGACGCGCTTCCCTTCCTGATAGCCGCCCTGCAGCGCAATCCGGTGGGCCCCGCCGCCACGCGCCCGACGCCATGGGACGAACTGGTGCGGCAGGTGCGGGAGATGCCCGACGAATCGATCTACGACGAGCCGGGCCGCCTGGCGCAGCCGGACGAAGTGTGGAACTTCGGGCGCGGGGACGGACTGGAGAAAGCGCTGCTGCTGGCCAATATCGCGCGCGCGCGCCATGCGGATCGGGACACGATTCTCGATCTGCGCCCCGAGCGCGCCCTCCTGCAGACGCCGGACGGCGCCTCTGAATGGGCCGCGGCCAAACAACTGCGCCCGCAGAAATGGATTTTCCGCGCCGACGGCGCCCTCGCGGTGGAACCCGCGTAAACAGAAACGAGGTCTTTGTTCTATGCGCTATGCGATCGTTTCGGACATTCATGCCAATCGGCAGGCCTGGGAAGAGACTTTAAACGACATTCTGCGGCAAAAAGTGGACGCCACCATCTGCCTGGGCGATATCATCGGCTACGGGCCCATGCCGGAGCCGGTTCTGGAGAGCGTGTGCGAGTACGTGGACGACATTGTGATCGGCAATCACGACGCCGCCATCAGCGGCCGCTTTGCGCCGGAATATTTCGGCGAGCGCGCCCTGCGTTCACTGGAATGGACGCGCGGCAAACTGCACGAGGATGCCGTCCATTTTCTGGGCGAACTGCCTTCGCTGATCGAGGGCGAGGGATTCGCGCTGGTTCACGCCGAGGCGCTGGATCCCGAGGTCTTCGGCTATATCGAGAATCCGACGGATGCGCGCCTGAATCTGGAATGCAACGACTACCCGCTCATCTTCGTCGGCCACACCCATGTGCCCGACATCTACGCGCTGGGCCGCCACGACCACACCGTGCAACGCATACCGCCGCGCAATTTCACGATCGACCCGCAATGCCGCTATGTCGTCAACGTCGGTTCCGTCGGCGACCCGCGCGACGGCACCAGCGAGGCCAGCTACTGCATCTTCGACGATGAAACCGGACAAATCGTGTTCCGGCGGCTGTCCTTCGATCTGGACGCCTATCTGCGCGATATGGCCGACAGCGGACTGCACGACACGCCCTACTTCATCGAGGCGGCTTCGCAGCCCGGCATTCTTCCCGCCGTCGGCGACTGGGCCATGGAGATGGCGCCGCGCGAGGCCAAGCCCGCGCGGCAACCGTTCCGCGTGGCGCACGTGTCGCAGTCGGAAGGCTGGATGGACGAAGTCCAGGAAGCTGCGGCGGAACGCGAACGCATTAAGCGTCAACAGATCTCGCAAGCCCTCAGACAGGCCCGCCTGGAAGACGAGCAGCGGCGCCAGGCGCAGGCGGAAGCCATGCGCAACGCCTTGCGGCAACGGCAACGGGCGGC
>CAZYAW010000175.1:0-4080 GCA_964646045.1 uncultured Victivallales bacterium
AAAACTCGAAATATCGCGAATATTCCTGCGTTTTCGCGCCTTGCCGGGCGGGCGCCTACACGCCCAATTCTGTGAATTTATTTTTGCGCGAACCCTTAGCGGACGCGCAAGGCCAGGTCGCGACAGGCTACGCGGCCGGTGAAGCGGCCTTGCACGTGAATCGTGACGGAGCGTGTACGGGCGGGTACATCGAAGGTGCGCTGGGCGGCCAGCCAGCGGTCGCGCCGTTTCAGGGCGGGCGGCACGGTTAGAAACGGGACGACCGCCGGCGGACCGTCCTCGCTTTCGCGTTCGAGCGACACGACCAGGCCAATGTGGCCGTCGAAGTCCGGCTCCATGCGGAAAGCGCCCAGAACCTGCAGACGCATGCCCGGATGTACGGGCACGGGCGGACTGGACAGGGCGATCGGATCGCGGCGCGTCTCCGATTCCAGAATCAGGCGCAGTTCGTCGCCATTCTCCTCCGTCTCGCCATCCTCCGTTGCCGTCCGGGTAAAAAAAGTCTGCGCGCGCCGGTCGCCCAGCCGTACGGTCCAGCCCGTGATCGGCGCGCGTCCCGCACTGGACGCGAGGGGCGGCAGCAGATTGGCGTCCGGCTGCGGCGTCCGGACCCGCGCCTGCCACTCGGGGGCGGGCGGCGCGGCAAGATGAAGGGCGCGGCGGCTATGGCGCCACCAGGCGCCGCCCAACGCGCCGCCGCCGAAAAGCGCGATGCACAGGGCCGCCGCCGTGAGTCGTTTCCAGCGTTGCGCCTGTCGCCGCAGCGCCCGCACCTCCTGAACCTCGACGGCGTTCTGTACGCTTTGCCGCGGCGAAGTGGCCGGCGAAAAATTCATGCGTTCGCGGATCGGCGCTATGCCCGCCCGCGGATCGTAGGCCAGGAACGGACTGGCGGACTCGGAGACGCCCGCCACTTGCAGCGCCTGGCGGTAGGCGTCGAGATCGAACGGGATGCGCCGCCATGTGACGGCGCGGGCGTCGGTGTCGTAGAGCGCATAGCCGGCCCGCGCTTCGGCGTCGCGCGGCTGACCGACCGATCCGACGTTGACCAGATAACGGCATTCGGGACGCAATACGAAATCGGCGGGCGCTTCGCGACGCATGGAGCGGTCGGCGTCGAGAATGAAGATGCCGGGTTCGTGCGTGTGCCCGCAGAACAGCAGCGGATGCGATACCGTCTGCCAGGACGCCAGGGCGTCGCCGGGTTCGAGAATGTAGTTGAAGGCGGCCGGCCTGGAAAAATCGCCGTGCGTACAGCGAAAGCCGCCGGCGTCGATCGACAGCGGCATCTGACGCAGGAATTTGATGGCGTTGTCGCCCAGTTGACGGCGAGTCCACTCGATGACGGCGCGGGCGGTGTCGTGGAACAGATCGGGATCGAGCTTGCCGGCAATGACGGCGTCATGGTTGCCCAGCACGATGTAGTCCGCATGGGCGTGGACGGATTCCAGCACTTCGGCCGGCTGCGGGCCGTAGCCCACGATGTCGCCCAAACACAGAATGGCGTCGGCGCCCAGGCTGCGAATATCGAGCAGGGTCGCATTCCAGGCCTGCCAGTTGGCATGAATGTCGGAAACCACGGCGAAACGCATGGGGTTGGTCTTCCTTTTTGCTTCTGCTTTCCAAAGAAGTCTCGGTCTTCTGCGCCGGCCCTTGATCCGCGAATCCGCCGCAGGGGCGCCGGCGGATTCGTCCTGAAAATGACGAATGCCGTGGATTTTCAGTGGACGATGCCGCCGCCCGCGCGGCCCTCACGCGTCGAGGAGGCCGAGCCGCCGGTGGCGGTCGGCGACGGTGGCGGCCAACGCTTCCAGAGCGGCGTAGTCTTCGGGCCGGGGCCGGCCCTTGCACAGAACCGTGCCCAGGACTTCCACCTTGAGATTGGGAATCAGACCCGCGATCTGTTCCGCCGCCTTGGTTCCCCAGCCGTACGAGCCGATAATGGCGGCATGTTTCAGCTTGGGCCGCAAGGCGTTGGCCAGATGGGTGGCGGAGAAAACACTGGGGTGGGGGCCCACATGCACGGTGGGCGTGCCGACGATTAGCGTGGCCGCGTCCACCAGCGCAATGGCCAGCTTGCCGATGTCCGCCACGGACAAGTCGAACTTCATGACGTCGATGCCGCGCGCGACCAGCGCGTCGATCAGGCGATTCACCATCAGCTCCGTACTGCCGTGCATGGAAATATAGGGCAGCACGACGCAGTTGGCGACGCGATCCGAAACCCAGTCGCGATAGGCGTCCAGAATCGTTTGCGGGCGATCGTACACCGGTCCGTGGCTGGGCGCGATGAAGGCGATGTCGAGCGGCTCGATTTTTTGCAGGTTCTTCTGTATGGTTTTGCGGAAGGGCATCATGATTTCCGCATAGTAACGCTTGGCCGCCTCTTCGACATACGGCTCGGCGCCGGCCAGCAACCGGGTGGTGGCCAGATGCGATCCGAAGAAATCGCAGGAGAAAAGGATGCGGTCCTCCGCCAGCCAGGAGGTCATGGTTTCGGGCCAATGCACCCAGGGCGTGAGGAGGAATTGCAGGGTCTTGTCGCCCAGCGCCAGGGTTTCGCCGTCCGCCACGACGCGCACGCGTTCGGGGGCGACATGCAAATGGTCGATCAGCAGGTCCCGCGCCTTGGCGCTGCACAGCAGTTGAGCCGCGGGATAGCGGTCCAGCAGGGTCGGGATGGCGCCCGAATGATCTTGTTCGGCGTGATGCGCCACAATATAGTCCAGTTGCGGCACGTCGGCCAGTTGTTCGAGCAGCTCCGTTTCCATCGAGGGGTCGACACTGTCCAGCAAGACGGTTTTTCGGGAGCCGCGCACCAGATAGGCGTTGTAGCTGGTGCCGTCGGGCAGCGGGATCAGGGAATCGAAAAGGCGCCGATTCCAGTCGACGGCTCCGAGAACTTGAACGTTTTCGCATAGAGTGCGCGGGCGCATGGCGGGTTCCTCCGATTTCAGGGTTAGAGTGTTCCGGCGAAAGATGCGACGCATCATTGTTCGTGTGCATTCATGCTGGTCCCGGCGTAGTCCGGCCGTTGCCGGACGAAGACGGATTCCTTCGGTTCAAAAGTTCAGTTGCAGGCATTAGTCCGCCTTAGGACGCGGGCGGCGGTTCGGGGCCCGCGCCGCCGTTTCGGCCGGCGGGCGCATCGGGTTCGACGCCGATGCGGGGCGCATCCGGCCAAAGCGCTTCGAGGGCGTAGTATTCGCGAACGTCGGCCAAAAAGAGGTGCACGACCACGTCGCTGTAGTCCAGGATCAGCCAGCCGCTTTCGGGCTCGCCCGCCTTGCGGTAGCAGACGGATCCTTCGCGCTTGAGCGCGGTCAGCAGTTCGTTGCGCATGGCCTTGAGATGCGGACCGCTGCTGCCGTTCGCCAGCGCCAGATAGTCGGACAGGCTGGAGCGGCCGCGTACGTCTAAAATGACGAGGGACTCGGCCTTCTTGTCGCTCAGGATGCGACAGGCCCGTCGGGCCAGATCCAGACCGCGCGCTTCGGACAACGTCGCTTTGTCGGCGACGGCGGAATCAACGGGCTGGGCGCTTTTTTTCTTCACGATTCGGCTCCCCGGTACAATCCATGTTCCGCAATGTACATTTCCACTTCGGGCGGCACCATGTAGCGGATACTCATGCCCTCGGCGACACGGTGGCGGATGTCCGACGAGGACAGGTCCATGCGTACGCCGAGCGCCGCCCGCGCCAGCAGTTTTTCCGGCCAGGGCGAAGGCAGTTTGAGTTGTTCCGGCGGCACATCCGTCAGCTCGTAGCCGGGCCGGGCGAAGGTGACAATCTCGCACAGACGCAGCAGACGTTCGACATCCTTCCAACTGTGCAGATCCAGGAGCGAGTCGGCACCCACAATCAGGACGAACGACCGGTCCGCATGTCGTCGCGTCAGACGCTCTACGGTGTCCGCCGTATAGGAAACGCCGCCGCGCCGGATTTCCTCCCGGCAAATGGCGAAGTGCGGATCGTGCTCGAGCGCCAGCGCCAGCATGGCCAGCCGATGCTCCTGGCGGGTCGTGCCCGTCTACGTCTTGTGCGGCGCAATGTGCGACGGCATAAACCATACTTCGGAC
>CAZYAW010000176.1:0-11598 GCA_964646045.1 uncultured Victivallales bacterium
GCTCTCTTCGTCGTCCACAATCAGAACGATCAGTTCCTCGTCCGACGGCATATCCCGACCCCTCGCCTCAAACATGAATAAGCGCAACGATTTCCATAAGGATAGGAACAATCGCAGTCGCTGTCAAGCCCCGAAAGAATGGCCGCTTCGAGCATCGGACAGTACGAGACGGCGGTGCGATCCCTGGGCGATTACTATCGCACCGTCGCGCTGGGGTTGGGCGCCTGCTTTCGCGAAAGACCGTCCGCGGTTTCGACGGCGCCCGGGCCAAGTCCGGCTGCGGCTGGCGTGACAGGCGCCGTCGTGTTTTCTGCCCGAAGTCATGGGGAGCGGTGTCGGAACGCTACGCGCGCTCGTCCGCGAATATCTCTTTATCTCGCTCTTCCGGGCGTGCGCCGAATCCCTCGCCGGCGAGAACGCGAGCCGCCTGGCGGCGATGGAACGCGCCGACAACAACATCGACGAATTGCTGAGCCATCTCCACGGCACTTTCCACCGTTTACGCCAGAGCGGCATCGACGAGGAGCTGTTTGACGTGATCGCCGGCTTCGAGGCGCTGGGCCGGCAATAGCCCGACTTTCCCTGTTCGCGAGGGCTAGCCCTCGCCGCGAAGGCAAAATGGCTGTCGCCTCAGGATCCGATGTCGTCAACTTCCTGCGGCGGGCCTTGACGCACCGGGATGCGGACATGGATCGTGGTGCCTTTCCCCGACTCGGATTCGATCGCGAACGTGCCGCCGAGCAGCTTGGCCCGCTCCCGCATGTCGATCAGACCCAGGTGTTTGCTGCGCTTGAGACGCAGCACGCGTTCGACATCGAAGGCTTCGCCGTCGTCGGCAATGTCAAGCTGCACCGTATCCGCCTGCCTGCGTAGGTTCACCGTCACCCGACTGGCGCGGGAATGCTGGGCGACGTTGGCCAGAGCGGTCTGGACCGTGCGATAGAGCATGGTGCGCTGCTCGTTGTTCAATTCGTCCGCGGCGGCGAAGGCCGTGAGATGCACGCGGATGCCGGTTTGCTGCAGGAAGTCGTTCAGGAATACGTTCAGCGTGACGATCAGGCCCAGGTCGTCCAGAGACGTGGGACGTAGTTCCACGGCGAACTGATGGATGATGGTCACCGACTTTTCCACCAGCCGTTTCGTGCGGGCGACTCGCTGCTTGAGCGCCTGCGGAGTGAGCGCGGACTCCCGTGACAGGGCTTCCAGTTGCAGGTTGATGCCGGCCAGGGTCTGCGAAATTTCGTCGTGCAAATCGCGGCTGATCCGCTTGCGTTCCTCCTCGCGAACCTGAAGGAGCCGATGGGACATGGCCTGTAACTGCGCCTGCATGTGGCGGGACTGCTCCAGCAAATCGCGCTGATGCGACTCGCTCTCCCGCAACGCTTCCTCCACCGCCTGCCGGCGGGCGATTTCCCGCTCCATTTCCGCGTTCAAGGCCGAAACCGCCTCCAAACGACGCCGGGTTTCCTGCGCCTGCCTGAGGGCGGTGATGTCCGTAATCGCCACCCGACACGCGTCGTGCGGCGTGTCGGGAGAGTCGGGGCCGCCGCCGTGCAGACTGGCCCAGAAGGAAGCGCCGTCTTCCTTCAGGATTTCCGCTTCGCAGGCCTGTTGCGCGGCTCCGGCGAAGATCCGCGCAAGGAAGTCCAGAAACACGGGCCGGGAGTTTCGGGCCACAAAACGCCGCAAGGATCGAGAAAGGAGGCTGGCCCGTTCTACGCCCAGCAACGCGGAACCGGTTAAATTCGCTTCCAGAATGCGACCCGTTCTGTCCAGCGAGAGATAGCCGACCGGGGCGAAATCGTAGAGGTTGGTGTATTTGTCGAGCAGCCACTCCGCGAGATCCCGCGATTCCTGAAGTTCCGCGTTCTGCATCTCCAGTTCAATCTGGTGAACCTGCAATTCGTGAAGCAGCCGCTGGCTGTCGGCTTCCGACGGCGGGGCCTTTGTCGCTTCGGGAGTCTTCCCTTGTTTCGGCAGGCGCGACTCGGCGCGGGAACGCAGTTTGGCTGCCGCCGCCGCCGGACAGGGCGCCTTCGCCGTGCGGCGCTTTTTCGCGGGCGCCTTGCGTTTCTGCTCCTCGTCAGATTTTTTCATGGTCGCCGGTGGCTCGTTTCCTGCCTATAACTCCGCCTGCTTCTCGCATTCGCCGCTCTCAAAACTGCCCGACTTCGTTTTTCGCTTCAACCGCAAATCCTGATCGGCGACGTGGTTCTCCAGCGCGGCCTGCTTGCCCCGCAACTGCGCTTCCAGCGTCTTGGCCGTCGTGATGTCCGTAAAGGTGAGCACCAAGCCGTCGATCCGGTCGTCCAGGGTGCGGTAGGGCATGATGCGCACTGTAAACCAGCGCTGGTCGCGCGTGGCAATCGGTTTTTCCGCGGCCGTCAGCGTACGCAAAACCTCCCGCGCGTCCGCGGCCAGTTCCGGATAGCGCAGAGCGGAGACCAGATCGGTGAGGGGCCGGCCCACATCTCTGGGCATGAGCTTGATGATTCCGGTTGCCAGAGGAGTGAACCGCCGCACGTTGAGATCCTTGTCCAGGAAGAGGGTGGCGATGTCCGTGCTGTCGAGCAGATTCTTCATGTCGTTGCCGGCCTGCGACAGCTCGTCCACCTTGGCCTGCAATTCGGCATTGACCGTTTGCAGTTCCTCGTTCATCGATTGCATCTCCTCCTTCGAGGTGGTGAGTTCCTCGTTGGCGGACTGCAGTTCTTCATTGGTGGACTGCAACTCCTCGTTGGCGGATCGAAGTTCCTCCTGCGAGGTCTGCATTTCCTCATGGGCGGCCCGCGCCTCGCCGCGAATCCGCACAAGTTCCTGCTCCAGTTCCGCCAGACGGGCGCTGTGGGCCCGGGGTTTGGGCGCCGGCTTCGCCGCGCGGGCCGGCGGGGCTGTGTTGGCGAACACGATCAGCGCCAACCCCTGCAGCGGACCGGGTTCATCGATCCGCTGCAGGGTAACGTCCACGCTCTGCGTGTCGCCATTGGTCTCCACCGTCAGTCCGCGGAGCGACACGCGCTCCTTCTGGCGGAGCGCCTTCTGGAAGGCGTCGGCCACCTCGTAGCGCAGTCCTTCACGGGCCATGGCAAAGAGGTTCCAGTTCGCCTTGCCGGCAGGCGGTTCCAGGTATTGACCGGTTCGTCCGTTGATGTAGAGGATGTCGCCCTTGTTATTGGCCAGCACGGCCGGCGGGGCGTACTGCCGCAGGATCAACTGATCGGCCGCGGATTGGAGACTGGCGGCCAATTGCGGCGCCGAACGCGTCTCGCTGTCCGCAGGCGCACCGGCGCTGAAGGACGAGGGAAATTCCACCGGCGCCGTGCGCGCCGCAGACTCCGTCCGCCGAAAAAGCCTTGCTTTGCCGCCGAGCGGGGTAAACAGATCCGAATGGCCGCCGGTCGTCTCGGCGCTGCCGAGCAGCAGAATGCCGCCGGGCTTCAGGCTGTAGTGGAAGAGCGGAATCAGCTTCTTCTGCACTTCCGACGTCAGGTAGATCAGCAGGTTGCGGCAACTCAAAATGTCCAGATTGGTAAAGGGCGGATCCATGATGAGATTCTGCGGCGCAAAGACGACCATTTCCCGGATTTCCTTGTGCACCCGGTAGCCGTGCGCTTCCTTGGCGAAGAACCGGCTCAAGCGCTCCGGCGCCACGTCGGCGGCAATGTTTTCGGGGAAGCGTCCCTGTCGGGCCTTTTCAATCGCATCCCGGTCCAGATCGGTGGCGAAGATCTGCATGGCGTATCCCCGCCCTCCCGACCTGAGCGCCTCCGCCGCCTCCCTGAAGACCATGGCCAGGGAATAGGCTTCCTCCCCGGTGGAACCACCGGGCGCCCACGCCCGCAGGGTCTGTCCCGGCTCCCGGCCCGCCAGCAGCGCCGGAATGACCTGTTCGCGCAATTGCTCCCAAACGGGGGGATCGCGGAAGAAGCTGGTCACGCCAATCAGCAATTCCTTGAACAGCAAATCCAGTTCCTGCGGGTTTTCCTGCAGATAGCGCACATAGGTCGCCATCTTCGTGATCTGGTGCAGACCCATGCGCCGTTCGAACCGGCGGAAGAGGGAGTTCCGCTTGTAGAGGGAAAAGTCGTGTCCGGTGTGGGCTCGCAGCAGAATGACCGCTTTCTCCAGTCCGCTTTGCGCCTTGTCCTCCCGTGCCGCAACGCTCTTGGCAACCCGCGGCGCGTGCTGCGAATAGCCGATGATTTTGGCCGGCAACTGGTCCGCCGGGGCCACGATATCCGCCACCCCGACGTCGATGGCGCTGCGCGGCATGCC
Organism: uncultured Victivallales bacterium; assembly: GCA_964646045.1. GTDB lineage: Bacteria > Verrucomicrobiota > Kiritimatiellia > UBA8416 > SLMC01 > CAZYAW01. Next base: position 4,276 of record CAZYAW010000176.1, read on the forward strand.
GTCGAACTTGGCCGTCGCCGGATCCTGTACCAGCGTCACGCCCGCGTGCTCCTTGATGGCCCGCAGACCCAAAGTGCCGTCGGAACCCATGCCGGAGAGAATCACGCCGACGCTGCGATCCTGCCGGTCCTGCGCCAGGGAACGCAGGAAAAAATCGATCGGCAAACGCAGTCCGCGCGGTGCGGCGGGCGCGAGCAAATGCAGAACCCCGTGCAAAATGGACATGTCCTTGTTCGGCGGGATCACATAGACGTGGTCCGGTCGCACTCGGGTGCGATCGCCGACCTGGACGACCTTCATGCTTGTCACGCGCTGCAGCCGTTCAGGCATGATGCCCTTGTGCGTCGGGTCCATGTGCTGGACAATCACGAAGGCCATGCCGCTGTTCGCCGGCACGCGAGCCAAAAACTGCTCCAACGCTTCCAGGCCCCCGGCGGACGCGCCGATGCCGACGACCGGGAACGCGGCGTTCGCGGCGAAAGCGGACGCGCCTTGTTTAACCGTTCGGGCCGGCGTCTTCCTGCGTGTTTTCGTTGTGGCTTTCATTGTCGAATCCCCGTTTTCTCCCGCTTCGCAAAGGTGCTCCGAATACGCCGTGTACGAGAGCAACAAACCAATCTTGATTTCAGCGGCGATACAAGCTTGAGAGAACCGGGACGTAGCAACTACGAGAGGGACAGGCCCATGGACTACATGCAACAAGCAGTAGGGTTTCACCCCATAGCGTCCGCCGGGCGTCCGGTCTAGCCTGTCCTCCGAACTAGTTGATCGAGTCCGAAAGCGGGCCGGGCTCGGTTCGCCAAGATCATGGTCCGCCTGCGCAGTGAGACATATCATTAGAGGATCGGCAGAGGTGGCGAAGGGCCGCGTCGAAGAAGCGACGGGAGCGCTGACCAACAACGACAAGCTGCGTGTCAAGGGCCAGTCCAATCAGGCTGCGGGGCGTGTCAAGCAGGCGGCGGAAAGAGGCGTCCGGCAGGCCAGGGATAAAGCCCGCAAGATTGTGGACAAGGCGAAAGCAGTCGCGAAACGGACCCTGGCCAAGGCCAAGGGAGTGGTTCATGTTTAAGGCGGGCTGACGCCCGCAACCCAGGCGGACGTAGATCGTGCCTTCGTGTGTGGCGAGCTGCTCACGGAAAACATACACGCAAAAACGTCTGTCTATCAACAACCATGACCTGAAAGGTGCGTTATGCAATTCTTGTTTTCACCGGTTCTTGCCAGCGGGCTCTGGATTGGCGGCGGCTCAGTCGGACTGCTTGTCGTTATCGTTGTCGTTGTACTATTGCTCCGCCGCTGATGTCGCATTCAGCGAGCAGTCTGTCTGCCATCGAGCGATGCAGAAGAAGCGTGGAGATTCAATTCAAGGAAGGAGCGAAAAACAATGACAAAAGCAAAGCATATCTGCCACTGCACGGCGTTCTGGTTATAGCCTACGAAATCGACCAACTGAACCGTCTGCTTCAGCTCCTTGAAAAACCTTCTTAAATAGCCGCTTCGCATTCGACCCCTCGCAAACGCCGGCTCGACACTCTGCAAATGATAAAGCACCTGCCAGAACAAGTCTTTAACCATCCGCCAGTCTCGTGTCCAGTTCGCATTCAAAAGGTGTTGCGCTTCGGCGGCTCTGCGCCTCGGATATCTTCGAGCTTCGACCTGTTCATATCCAGCCCGTCGCAAATGTCCGTCAACCCCACTGCGTGCGTCAACTGTCCACATACCAGCGCAACCACGTGGCTCCATTCGCTGAACGACCGGGCATCCACTTCGTACTCCCGCTCCAGCTTGGGCGCAAGTGCGGCGGAATATGGTTGCACATCTGCTTGGCAAGTGTCATCTTTCCTCTTGTCGACTTCGCAGGCATCAGCGTCCTCCTTCTTTGGTGGTACAAAAATGGAAAACCTATGCCTGCAAGTCGACGCTTTCAAGATCTTACTCATCCACCCCTATGGGATGCAAGAACTTACTCATCCACCCCTATGGGATGATAGTGATGATAGAACAACTTTTTGATATTCCATTTGTGGCCGGGCTCGCTCTGCGGGAAAAGCAGATACAGCAGAACTACCGACCCCTGATCGCCGTACACAAGTGGTTTGCTCGTCGCCCCGGAACGCTTTTTCGTGCGCTCATGCTTTCGGAGTTTGTCGATTCTGCTCTCCGGGAATCCTTCTATGAGAGTCACGATCTCGAAGGGCTTCGTGTCGCCGACCCGTTTATGGGTGGCGGAACGCCGCTCATGGAAGCAAACCGGATCGGTTGCGACATTGTCGGCTGTGACATCAACCCCATGGCCTACTGGATTGTGCGACAGGAAATCGAGCACCTTGATCTGGACGCGTACCGCGAAGCGGCGGGAGCACTTCGCAGCGAATTGGAGCGTGATATTGGCCGCCTGTACCGCACGACCTGCCTAGGATGCGGCTCTGTCGATGCCCATGTGAAGTATTTCCTATGGGTCAAAGTCATCCCGTGCGCGAACTGCGCGCGCGAAATCCGCCTCTTCCCCGGTTATCTACTGGCTCAGGACCGGCGGCATCCGCGCAACGTCTTCGTTTGCGCTGAGTGTGGTGCGCTCAATGAATCGGAGAGCCGTACCCATCTGGGAACATGCGAGACATGCGGGGCAAGTCTACGCCCGGAGGGTCCGGCGAAGCGTGGTCGGTGTGTCTGCCCCGCCTGTTCGACGACGAATACGTTTCCCGATGCAACGAAGGGTGCGCCCCGGCATGCGATGTTCGCAATCGAGTACACCTGTCCGGCATGCAAGGATTCGCATCAGGGACGGTTCTTTAAACAACCGGACACCGATGATCTAGCGAGGGTGGCAAGGGCTTGCGACAGGTGGACACGAACGCGGGCACGATTCGTTCCCACAGATGAAATCCCGACTGGCGACGAATCCGACAGGCTGCATCGCTGGGGATACCGGCACTACCATGAGATGTTCAACGAACGTCAGTTGCTGGGTCTTGAACTTAGCTGCCGCCGAATCGAGGCAGTAAAGAACGAGCGTGTCCGCAACGCACTTGCAACGAATCTGTCCGATTTGCTCCGCTACCAGAATATGCTGTGCCGGTACGATGCAATGGCGTTGAAGTCGCTGGATATCTTCTCTGTGCACGGATTCCCGATTGGGCTGATTGAATGCGAATCCAATATTTTGGGCATCCCGAACGGCCGCCCTGGTGGCAACGTTGGCAGTGGCGGATGGTCGAACATTATCGAGAAGTACACCAAGGCAAAGGAGTACTGCGGTGCTCCTTTCGAGTTTCGACATGAGGGCCGACACAAGACCCGTGTCGACATGAAAGGGGAATGGATCGGCGACGAGCCGAACGGCAGGACAGGGGCGCGACCGCGCCATGTGACGCTTGTCTGCGGCAACGCAGCCGCGAATAACGTTGCCGTTGGATCCTTGGACGCCGTGTTTACCGATCCTCCGTATTTCGGCAATGTACAATACGCGGAACTGATGGATTTCTGCTATGTCTGGCTACGCAAACTCATCGGCAGGACTGCGACGTACGGCGCTTTTGAACCGCACTCGACACGAAGCCCGGATGAGCTGACCGGCAACGTGAACATGGGCCGTGACCTGGCGCACTTCACCGGTGGCCTCGCGAGCGTGTTCCGCCGCATGAATGAGGCATTGAAACCCGGCAAGCCGTTAGCCTTCACCTACCATCACAACGATATACATGCATACTATCCAGTTGCCGTGGCCATTCTGGACGCCGGTCTTGCGTGCTCCGGTTCTGTTCCGTGTCCGGCGGAAATGGGTGCTTCAATCCACATCAACGGGACCGGTTCGTCTATCATTGATACTGTCTTCGTGTGTCGCTCGACGGGGACTGTGCCGAAACGCTGGATCTCGAAACACCCCGAGACAATCGCTGCTATTGTGCGGGAAGATCTGGACAAGCTGCGAATGAGCGACCTAAAGTTAACCCAGGGAGACATCAGGTGCATCGCGTACGGCCACGTCATCCGCCTTGCCGTCTGGTATTTACGCAAAGACTGGGATGCCAGTGCGCCCGTTGACGGGAAGATCGGAAAGATTGCGGAATGGATTGACAATGAGCTGGGTGGAGTTGCCATCTTGCTGGGGCATTTAGACGGGAAGGCCGAACCTGTTGCAGCTCAGCAGCGGATGGTTTTGCGAGAAGCAGGGGAGAATTATGGATCGAAAGAATGTCAGCTATCCTTTTGAGGTGAGTGTCGGTGAATTGCGGAAACATACCGACGTGTACGTCGATTCCATATTCTCCTGCCTTGAATCTGAATTTCTCGTGCTGCCGCGCGGGCCAGGGTTCGTCGACTATGCAATGTTCGAAAACGGCTACGAGGCACTGAAACGCGCCACACAAGGGTTCTCCGTGATTACCGTAGAGAAGATACTTCCTGTTGTACAGGCAACGCCTATCGCATTCATCGTCCTCCGGTCTATGCTCGGCTTCACACCACCCGAACTTGCCTATGTGGCAACCCAGCGAACCGGCATCAAGATCAGCCAGAGTGCGGCGCGAACGCTGGATCGAAAAGCGCGTATGAATCCGGACGGGCGCCTTCCAGGCAAGGGACTTACGGGCGAGAGATTGAAGGCGCTCGTCCAGAGCGCCTGCGACCTGTTGAATGAGGGGGCACCGGATGTAACTGCCACCATGATTCACCGCCTCGACAAGTCAGACACAAAAGGCGGCGTGCCAGCAATCTCCTCAATGGCAAAACTGGGTGCACCGTATGCCATGATTCTCTACGAGCGTTTTCTTGGTCGCCCCTTCGCGGGACATCGTGATTCAGTCAGTGACCTAGTCGGCAACAACCTGGAATCGGCCATTGAAGACGTACTGGACAAAGGCGGCGTTAGCTTCCGTAAGACCAGACGAGCCGAAAAGATTGATGGCTTCGAGCAAGTCCCGGACTTCATAATTCCAAGCGAGTTCAACCCGCAAGTCGTCATTGAGGCAAAGCTGACCGAAGATGACGGAACCGCGCGTGACAAAGTGGCACGCATTCAGCAGCTCGATACACTGCGAAGAAAAGGTCGGTCCGGCCGTAGGCCGAAATACGAACTTATCGCCTGCATCGATGGCCGCGGCTTCGGTCAACGTCGCGAGGACATGCGTAAACTGCTATTTGCAACCGACGGCAAGGTTTTCACGGTGAAGACACTCGACAAACTCATCGCATGTACCCGTCTCGTCGAGTTCTCGCCACAATAGGTGTGTGTGCTTTACCGAGAAACCAGACCACGTGATCCATTTCAATGGCGAACGGTTTCTTGGTCCTTCCCATTCCCACGCCGACTTCGTTGCCGGACACATGGAGATTGTCCAAGCCGCCCACTGCCCGGTTTACCAGAGCGCAGCCAGCGGCGCAGGGTACAAGATCGAGCCGATGAAGGATGGCTCGACGTTCAAGATCGGCTCGGCCGTCATCAAGGTTCTTGAGAGGCCGGGTCACACGCCGTACCGCGTACATTAGGGCGGTCCTGCGCGAGCCGTTAGGTGAAAAGAACACCGCGATCATTGACGTCAGGCCGACGGAGTTCTTCACCGGCCAGAAAACCGATGAAGCTCGCGCCGGGCATATCCCCGGCGCCAGGAACCGCCCGTACACCGAGGATGTCGCAACGGTTAGGTTTTCACATTATCCTACGAGCGTTTTTTGCCGACTTTCAGCGCCGCGATAACCCCGCCCGCAAAACCGATCAGCAGCGTGAGCGACAACAGGGCCGCCAGCGGCATGGCCACCGTGACGAAAAGCAGTCGCGTGGCGACTGTCTGCGTGTTCTGCAAAACCAGCACGATGGCCGTCACGGCCAAAACCAGCAGAACGACGAGTTTGATCTTTGACATGGTTTCCCCCCGAATTCAGACGTTCCTTACGCTGTTCAGAGACCCGTATCCGTTCGGCGCATAGTCCTCGCAGTCCGCGTCCAGTATCCAAGCGCCATTGACAACGAACCGATATTCGTGCCGCCCCGCCGGCAGCCACAGCGTCGCTTTGCAATGGCCGCTGCCGGGGTTGTCTTTCATGGGATTCGCCGTCGGGTCCCAGTTGTTAAACGTTCCGGCGACAGACACCCGGCTTCCGGGTTCTACCGACAGCGAGAACTGCACGGGCCTTACGGCGCCGGCCGTCAACAGTTTCATGGTACGATCTCCACTTACGATACTTGTTTTGCGCGTATAATTTTCCTGTGTGTGTGGGTGCGCGGGTAGCGAAGACTCGCATACTCACACCCCTTTGTGCGGGCGAAGCCCGTGTCGACTTCCGGTCGAGTTAGAACGCCAGACGCAAGGCCGCGCCCGTCATCAGGGTGTCCACGCCGATATTCCGGGCTGTCGCACTCAGGTTGGTGGTATCCGCGAAACGGTAATGCACGTTGATGTCCAGATAAAGGCTGGGAAGAATCTCGAGATCGAGTCCTGCCCGCGCCGCATAGAAGGCGTTTTCCGCAAAGCTGTCGTTGGCATAGAGAATGCCGATGCCTGCCGCGGCGTAGATCGTCGACCCTAAAACCAGATAGGCTTGCGGCGCGTATACCTCATCGTCAATGCCGTGAAACTTTTTCGAAAACACTTCAAGGACGGCCTCCGCTTTTAATAGCGGCGAGAGTCGCCGCTGATAGCTTGCCAATCCTGAAAGCCCGTTCTTGTCTATATCGTTCGCGTCCAGGTCGTCCAGCACGGTCCAGTAGTTGACGCCCGCGCCAACGCGATGATTCGACTGCGCAAACAGGTTCCGAGCGCCCGTCACAAAGAGTCCGACCGTCAAAAAAGCCAACCACCATTGTTTTCTCATAACGTTTTCCTTTCGGTTTTTCCTTCTCTCCGGGCTGGCTTCCACACAAGCGAGTTTCCCTGCAGCGAGCGCGCCGCCGCGTTCTTTCCTCCGAATCGCCAGTCCATTTATATACCGGGCACAGTACACGTTTTACCGTGTGCTTTCTATAGGGTTAAACCCTACCGGCGGTTGCCGTTTGAAGGTTGAAATATTTCGAGATAACACGGGCAAGATGCCCGTGCCACAATTTGAAAGTGTGCCAAAGCATTTTCCTGCGAGGTCAGGAAGTCTGAGATTAGGGGAAAAGATTAGGGATCAAAGCGTGAACCCCTTCATCTTTCGCCTTGATCTTTTCTTGTCCCCTATTCCCTGGAAGAGGCATCGCGGAGAGGGCCTGGTTCACGTATTTGGCCGCCGCGCGCCGGTCCAGCCCCGCGCGTTGCGCCACCCGTTCGTAGTTGCCCAGTTTTTCGTACAGCCGGGCGCTGCGCAAACATGCCCGGTCGGCTTCGCCCAACTCTTTCCAGCGCC